>JBBQDQ010000255.1:0-4266 GCA_038319835.1 Thermoanaerobaculia bacterium
ACGTCGTTCCTGCGCTCACCGTCACGGCCAACGAATGGACGAAGCTCTCGGCGCTCTTCACGCTCTCCGACGACGCGGACGCCCTTGCCCTGTACGTCGAGACGGGAGAGGCCGACCCGGCCCCTCCTTCGGGAAGCACGATCTATCCTCCCAAAGCCTCCTTCTACGTCGATGATGTCTCGCTCACGTACGCCCCGGCGCTGCCGATCCAGGCGGCCATCCCGTCCCTGAAGGACGTCCTCTCCGGCGACTTTCGTTTCGGAGGCGCGGTCGCGCCCGCCGAGCTCACGGACTCCCTTCACGCCGCCCTCGTGAAGAAGCACCTCGGCAGCCTCACGGCCGGGAACGCCATGAAAACGGGTCCCATCCACCCGACGCTCGGGGAGGCGGACTCGAACTACGCCTTCGCCGACGCGGACACGATCGCCAATTTCGCGCGGTCGAACGGGTTGACGATGCGGGGCCACGTGCTGCTCTGGCACAACCAGAACCCGGCCTGGCTCTTCAAGGATGCGGCAGGCGTGGACCTGACCCCGACGCCCGCGAACCGCGCGCTCGTACTCGGGCGCCTCGACGCCCACATCCGGAAGGTCGTGCGGCGCTACCGGGACGTCGTCTCGTCGTGGGACGTCGTGAACGAGGTCATCGACCCCGACCAGCCCGACGGCCTGCGGCGGAGCGCCTGGTACGCGCTCGCGGGGCCAACCGACTTCATCGACAAGGCGTTCCAGGTCGCCGCGGAGGAGGCCCCGGGCGCGAAGCTCTGCATGAACGAGTACAGCACGGACGACCCGAGGAGGCGCCAGGCGATGGTGAACGTCCTCCAGGGGATGAAGAGCCGTGGGATCCCGGTCAACTGCGTCGGCCACCAGATGCACGTGAACATCGGCGGACCGCAGGCTTCCACCATCCCGGCGACGATCGGGGCGTTCGCCGCCCTCGGCCTCGACAACCAGATCACGGAGATGGACGTCAGCGTCTACACGGATTCCACGTCCCGGTACCCGGACATCCCCTCCGAGCTTCTCTATCAGCAGGCGACGCGATACCGGGACTACCTCCGCGAGTTCCGGCTGCTGAAGGGTTCCATCAGCTCCGTGACGCTCTGGGGCATCGCGGACGACAACACCTGGCTGACGACGTTTCCGATCACGCGGCTGGACCTTCCGCTCCTCTTCGACGCCGACCTCCAGGCGAAGCCGGCCTACTGGGCGGTCGTGGGTTCGGCGCCCGCGGGCATGTCGGCCCTCATTCCCTCGAGCGCGCGCGTGGCGGGCGCCGGCGGCGCGTTCTACACGACCGACCTGACGGTGGCCAACCCCGGATCATCCGATACCACGATCCAGCTGAAGTTCCTGGGCCACGACGCAGACGGGAGGGGTGGGTCCGAGCTCTCGTTCCCGCTCCCGGCGGGCCGGTCTACGACGTTTGCCGACGTCCTCGGCTCGGCCTTCGGAAAGACCTCCGATTACGGGGCGATCCGCGTGACCTCTTCCTCCGCGGCGGTGCGGGCGCTCGCGCAGACCGCGACGCCCGGGTTCGGCGGCACCTTCGGGCAGAGCGTGCCCGCCGCCATGGCCGGAGACGTGATCGTGAGCGGCGCACCCCGCTCCGTCCTCGCGGTTCGCGAGGACGCCGCGTTCCGCACGAACCTCATCCTCGCGAACGCCGGAGAGGATCCGATCGACGTCGACGTGACGCTCGTCGGCGACAACGGCTCGTCGCTCGTGCTGCAGGGCCCGCCGCGCGCTGCCACCGTCGCGCTCGCCTCGGGGCGCTACAGGCTTCCGCCGCTCGGCATGACGCAGGTCTCGCGCGTCGTGCGCGCCCTTGGTGTGACGGGTGACGTGGCGGGCGCGCGCCTCGTCCTCTCGACGCCGGCTGCCGGGAAGAGCTTCGCCGCCTACGCGAGCACGATCGACAACGTCACGAACGACCCGCGCACGCTTCTCCCGCTCGCACCGATCGCGAGCGCCCGGCCGGGCGCCGACTTCTGGCTCCTGCCGTCCAGCGCCCGGATCGCGGGCGCCGGTGGAGCCTTCTACTCGACGGACCTCACGGTGGCCTACACGGGCGACGTCAGCGCGCGCTACACCGTGAAGTTCCTCGGCAACAACAAGGACGGCCGGACCGGGGCCGAGCAGACGTTCGATCTCGCGGCCCGGCGGTCGGCGACCTACGCCGACGTTCTCGGCTCGGTGTTCGGCCGCGGCTCGGACTACGGGGCCATCCGCGTCGCCTCGCAGTTCCCGGCGTCGGACAGCGCGTTCGTGGCGGTCCTCGGTCAGACGTCGACACCCGGCTTCGGAGGCACGTTCGGCCAGAGCGTGCCGGCGGCGACGGCGGCCGACCTTTTCAGCACGGGCTCGGAACGCTCGATCCTGGCGATCCGCGAGGACGGCGCCTACCGGACGAACCTCATCCTGGCGAACGCGACCGAATCCGCGCTGGCCGTCGACGTGAGGCTCGTGGGAGCGGACGGCGCGATTCTGGGGACGAAGACCTATCCCCTTCAGCCACTCGGCATGACGCAGGTGTCACGGGTCGTCCGGGACGTGGGTGTTTCGTCGGACGTCGCCGGGGCGCGCCTCGTTCTTTCGACGCAGACGGCGGGGGGAAGCTTCGCGGCCTACGCGTCGGTCATCGACAACGTGACGAACGACCCGAGGACCCTGCTGCCCAGGTGACCGCGAGGCGTTCGTGCTGCACACGCAGGGTCTTCAGCGCGAGCGCTTCATCGGGTGGGCGGCCAGCACGAAGAGCGAGAGGCCGTACGCGACGAGCCCGGCGGCGACGAGCGCGAAGAGCACGGGGCCGTCCTCCGCGCCCTTGATCGTGCGAAGGGCGCCTGCGGTGCCGCCGATGCCGCGCGAAGTTCCCTCCAGCCCGGCCCGGAAGATGGAATAGCCCGTCACCGCGACGACGGATCCGCGCGCGAAGACTCCGACGCGCGCGAGGACGGCCGTCCACAACGCGCGAGTGTGCTCGGGATCGCCTTCTCCGCTGGTCGCGCCATCGAGGGCATGTGTGAGATTCTAGAGCCCGTTGACGGGCGGAATCCGGTGCCCTACCTTCGTAACGGCGCCGGCCCCCCAAGCCGCTCCAAACTCCACAGGAGGTCTCTCATGTCCGTCGCGAAAGTGTCCGAGATCATCGCGTCGTCGCCCAAGAGCTTCGAGGACGCCATGGCCACCGGCATCCTCCGCGCCCACAAGACGCTCAAGAACGTCCGCGGCGCCTGGATTGCCGAGCAGAAGGTCAGAGTCGAAAAGGGAAAAATCACAGAATTTCGAGTCACGATGCGCGTGACGTTCGTGCTGAAGGACTAAGCCCGCCGGGCCCTGAAGTAAGCGCGTCAACGGCTCGCGACGAGCGCGAGCACGGCGGCGCCCCACGCTTCGAGCTTCGCCGGGCCGATGCCGGAGATGCCCGCGAGCGCGGCGAGGCTGGAAGGCCGTTCGGCCGCGATGGCCTCGAGCGTCCGGTCGTGAAAGACGACGTAGGGCGGGACCTTCCGCCGTGACGCCTCCCCGCGCCGCCACGCCTTGAGCGCGTCGAGCAGGTCGGGGTCGGGCAGGGCCGTCGCCGCACTCGCGGCGCCCGCCTTCGCCGTTCGCTTTTTCGGGCTCTTCGACGCCTTCGGCGAGGCCGGCGCCGGGAGCGGAATGACCACCTCGCCGACCTTCCCGGCCATCACCGCCCGTCCCTCGGGTGTCAGCGAGAGAGTCCGGTACGCGTCGTCCGTGGCGCGAAGGAGACCGCCGCCGACGGCGCCGTCCAGGAAGCGTTCCACCTTCTCCGTCCGCTCACCCGCGAGGAGGCCCGTCGTCGTCAGACGCGCGAGGGACTCCGGCAGCCCCTCGACGTTCCCGAGGAGCATCGCGGCGACCTTCCGCTTCCCCCACCGCTCGCCGCCGCGCACGACGCCCGAGAGGACCTTGCGCAGGAAGAGGATCCCTTCGGCGTCGAGCGGCGAGCGGCGGGCGCAGCCGCCGCAGGAGCCGCACGGCTCCGCGACGTCCTCCTCGCCGAAGTAGCGCAGGAGCCGCGCGCGCAGGCACCCGCTCGCGTCGGCCCACTCGATCATCCTCCTGAGCTTCCGGCGCTCGAGGTCGCGCCGCTTCTCGCGCTCTTTCGGGTCTGCCGGTTGACGCCGCCGGCGGGGGTCCTCGTCGTCGTCGAGGTCGATCAGGAATTAGCGCGTCCTCACGTCGACGTAGTTCCAGAGGAGGGTCGCCTTCGCGGCGCGCCCGTCGCGCCCGGAGC
>JBBQDQ010000256.1:0-4215 GCA_038319835.1 Thermoanaerobaculia bacterium
ACGTCTCCGAGCCGATCGAGAACGCGACGAGGCCGGCCGCCGTGGCGGCGCCGGGCCCGGACGACGAGCCGCCCGACCAGAAGTCCGTGTTCCACGGCGTACGCCCAGGGCCCGTGAAGGACGCGTCGGCGTTGTTGTAGCCGAAGCCTCCCGCGAGCTCGACCATTGCGAGCTTCGCGAGGAGGACGGCGCCGGCCTCCCGCAGCCTCGTCACGACCGTCGCGTCGAAGTCGAAGACCTGGTCGCGGAGGGGCTGCGCGCCCCACGTCGTCGGGATCCCCTTCGTCGCGAGGAGGTCCTTCACGCCATAGGGGATTCCGTGGAGTGGCCCGCGCCACTGCCCGGCGGCGATCTCGGCCTCGGCGGCCTTCGCCTCCTTCATGGCGAGCTCGCGCGTGACCGTCACGACGGCACCGAGCTTCGGCCCGATGCGCTCGAGGCGGTCGAGATACCCCTCCGCCAGCGCGACGGGCGAAAGCTGCTTCGCCCGGATCCTCTTCGACAGCTCGGCAACCGACAGGAAAAAGACCGACTCGTCGAGCGCCATCAGCGGCCTCCTTCGGCGTCCGCGAAGAAGACGACGTCGGGCTCGTCTGCGTTCGTGAGCTTCACCCTCTTCATGGCGTCGGCCCCGCGTAGGCGACCGTCGATCGCCTTTGAAATGTCCGCGAGCTGCTCGCCGGAGAGGTTCTTTCCCCAGCGGATGCGGACGATCTCCGCGAGCGCTTCGGCGGTCGATGAGGGGGCTTCGGGAGTCGGGACGGGGGTGGCAGCCGGCATCGGACCGGGGGCCGTCGCAGCCGTCTGGCCGAGGGCGACGGCCGGCAGGAGCGCGGGGCCCGCTGCCGCCGCCGCGAGCGCCCTTGCAAATTCCCGGCGCGAGGTCCCGGGAGCGCGGTCATCCATTTTCTTCGCCTCCTTCGTCGGATTTTTCCTTCGTCGAATCTATCTTGATTCATCCCGAGGCGCTCCCCATACTTCCGCCCGCATGACGTCCCTCGCTTTCACCGGAATTCCGTCGCGACTCACGAGGGAGGCGTCCATTCGCCTCGTTCTCGTCAAGCGCACGCGGGCTGGCGGGCGAGGGGATTAGCCTCAGAGAGGCGAACGGAAACCCCGAAGCCCGCTCCTCCGAGCGGGCTTTTTCGTTTCCGGGGCACTAAGTAAGAAAGAAGGAAGAGAGGAGACTCGATGCCCGAGGGCCCCCCGAGACGCTGGACGGACGGGATCGACGCTGGTCGGAACCCGTACCGCGAGCACGACGCGTGCGGCGTGGGCTTCGTGGCCCACCCGCGGCAGTCGTCGCACCGTGTCCTGCGTCTCGCCCTCGGCGGCCTCTCGCGTGTCGCCCACCGCGGCGCGACGGGCAGCGACCGCACCGGAGATGGCGCCGGCCTCCTGACGCGCATTCCCGAGCCCGTCTTCCGGCGGGAATCCGCCCGGCTCCGCCTCGCGCTGCCGGAGGGCGCACCTTTCGGGGTGGGGACGTTCTTCTTCCCGCGCGGAGAGGCGGCGGAGGCGAAGTCCGCCGCGATCGTCGAGAAGGCGCTCTTCGACGAGGGGCTCCCGCTCGCGGGCTGGCGCGACGTGCCCGTGCGCGCGGGGCGCCTCGGCGACTGGGCCGAGAAGACGAGGCCCGCGGTCAAGCACGCGATCGTCCTCTCGCCGGACGCGGCGGACTCGGACGAGTGGGAGCGCCGCCTCTACCTCGCGGGCCGGGTCGCCGCCCGCCGCGCGCGCGCCGAAGGCCTCGACGGCTTCTGGACGGTCTCGCTTTCGCACCGGACGCTCGTCTACAAGGCGCTCCTGACGGGAACCGAGCTGAAGGCCTTCTACCCGGACCTCGAGGACCCCGACTACGCGACGAGCGTCGCGGTCTTCCACCAGCGTTACTCGACGAACACGCTCCCGAGCTGGTCGCTCGCCCAGCCGTTCCACCTCCTCGCGCACAACGGCGAGATCAACACGCTCTGGGGAAACCGAAACGCCATGCGCGCGCGAGAGCCCAACCTGTCCTCGCCCATCTGGGGCGAGAGGCTGAAGCGGCTCCTCCCGGTCCTCACGGACGAGGGCAGCGACTCGACGAGCCTCGACGAAGCGCTCGAGCTCCTCGTGCGCTCGGGGCGCGACCCGCTCCACGCGCTCACGATGCTCGTCCCGGACGCGCCGCAGGGCCACCTCTCCGAGGAGCTGCGCGCGTTCTACGACTTCCACGCCGGTCTGGTCGAGCCGTGGGACGGCCCGGCAGCCGTCGCGTTCACGGACGGGATCGTGGCGGGCGCGCACCTCGACCGCTCGGGCCTGCGTCCGCTGCGCTGGAAAATCGCGGACGACGGGCACGTCGTGGCGGCGTCGGAGGCGGGAATCGTCGACCTCGACCACGAGCACGTCGTGGCGGCCGGCCGCCTCGGGCCCGGCGAGACGATTGCCGTGGACACCGCGACGGGCGAGATCCTCCTCGACGCGGACGTGAAGAAGCGCCTCGCGCTGCGCCGCCCGTGGGGCGAGTGGGCAAAGCGCCACGTGCGGCACGTTCCGCCCGTCCTGGCGCCGCGCGAGGTCCTCGGCGAGGAGGAGCTGCGCCTTCGCCAGGTCGCGCACGGCTGGGGCGTCGAGGACCTGCGCTACGTGCTCGCGCCGTCGGCCGCGGGCCAGGAGCCCGTCTTTTCGATGGGCGACGACGCGCCGATCCCTCCGCTCGCGAAGGCCGCGCAGCCGCTCTACGCGTTCTTCCGCCAGCGCTTCGCGCAGGTCACGAACCCTCCGCTCGACTCGCTCCGCGAGACGTCCGTCATGTCGCTCCGGATGGATCTCGGCAAGGGCGGCTCGCTCCTCCTCGAGGAGCCCGGCGACGCGCACTTCCTGAGCCTCGAGCACCCGGTCCTCCTCGAGGACGAGATGGCGGGGATCCGCACGGCTGCCGAGTTCGCCCCGAGGACGCTCGACGCGACGTTCGACGCCACTTCGGGCGCCGAGGGGCTCGTCGAGGCGCTCGAGGCCCTCTCGCACCGCGCCGAGGACGCCGTCCTCGCGGGCTCGGAGATCCTGATCCTGACGGACCGGCGCGCGAACCGCACGCGCGCCGCGCTCCCATCGCTCCTCGCGCTCGGCGCCGTGCGCGAGCACCTCCTCAGGACCGGCCTCCGCTACCGCGTGGGCCTCGTCGTCGAGTCGGGCGACGTGCGCGACGTCCACCACCTCGCGGTCCTCCACGGCTTCGGCGCCGAGGCGGTGCACCCGTGGCTCGCGCTCGCGACGGCCCGCACCCTCGCCGCGAAGGAAGGCGCCGCGGGCGACGCGGCGGCCGCCTTCCGCTCGGCGGCCGAGAAGGGCCTCCGGAAGGTCCTCGCGAAGATGGGGATCTCGGCGCTCTCCTCGTACTGCGGCGGCCAGGTCTTCGACGCGCTCGGGCTCGCGCCCGAGGTCATGGGGCGCTGCTTCCGCGGGACGACGTCGCCGATCGGCGGCCTCGGCTTCGCGCAGATCGCGGGCGACGTCCTCGCGGCGCATCGCGCGGCCTGGGAGGGGGCGGCGCTCCCGGACCACGGCCGAGTCCGATACCGCAAGGATGCCGAAGAGCACGCGTGGGCGCCGGGCGTCGTCGTCTCGCTCCAGAAGGCCGCGAAGGGCTCCGAGGAGGCTTGGGGGGAGTTCCAGGAGAAGGCCGACGCGCGCACGCCCTCCGTTCCGCGGGACCTTCTGGGCTTCGTCCCCCGCCAGGCCGTGCAGGTCGAAGAAGTCGAAGCGGCTTCCGAGATCGTGAAGCGCTTCATCGTCTCGGCGATGTCGCTCGGTGCGCTCTCGCCCGAGGCGCACGAGACGCTCGCGATCGCGATGAACCGCCTCGGCGCCCGCTCCAATTCGGGCGAGGGCGGCGAGGACCCCGCGACCTGGACGGGGGTGGGCGAGCAGCGCCGCGACAACAAGATCAAGCAGGTGGCCTCTGCGCGCTTCGGCGTCACGGCGCAGTACCTCGTGAGGGCGGACGAGCTGGAGATCAAGGTCGCGCAGGGCGCCAAGCCGGGCGAGGGCGGCCAGCTCCCCGCGCACAAGAACTCGCCCCTCATCGCGCGCCTGAGGCACGCGGTGCCGGGCATCCCGCTCATCTCGCCGCCGCCGCACCACGACATCTATTCGATCGAAGACCTCGCCCAGCTCATCCACGACCTCAAGGAGGTCAACCCGAAGGCACGGATCGGGGTCAAGCTCGTCGCG
>JBBQDQ010000257.1:0-4094 GCA_038319835.1 Thermoanaerobaculia bacterium
ATGCGACGTGGAGGGTGAAGGCCCTCGCCAAGGACGGCTTCATCGCGTTTCAGAATCGGCGCAATCCGGGCGCCAAGAGCGATCTGCTGTGGTGCGACTATCGAGGAGCCTCGGACCAGAGCAGCGCAGTCTCGATGCAGATGTCAGCCGTGACGCAAGCGCCTGTCGATCACCCGAAATGCACGCCGGGCGCGGACCTGAAGTCCTTTACCTGCCGCGTTCTCGGGCAGGGAGAGAGTTACTGACGCCGCCTATACTCCGCGCGTGAACGAAGCGTCCGACACCGTCGTCGTCCTCGATTTCGGCTCCCAGTTCACCCAGGTCATCGCCCGGCGGATTCGCGAAGCTCACGTCCGGTCGGTCGTCCTCCCGTTCGACGCGAAGGCCGGCGAGATCGCGAAGCTGAAGCCGAGGGGAGTAATCCTCTCGGGAGGTCCGTCGAGCGTCTATGACGAAGGCGCGCCCCAGGGCGATGCGAAGCTCTTCGACCTCGGCATTCCCGTGCTCGGCCTCTGCTACGGAATGATGTGGATCGCGCAGCGTTACGGCGGGAAGGTCGGGAGCGCGCCGGGCCGCGAGTACGGCCGCGCCCACGTGAAGGTCTCCGGCGGCCGGCTGTTCCGCGGCCTCGGCCCCGTCGAGACGATCTGGATGAGCCACGGCGACCACGTGGAGTCGGCGCCTCCGGGCTTCTCGGTGACCGCGACGACCGAGAACGCGCCGGTCGCGGCGTTCGAGGACGCGGCGCGCGACATCTTCGGCATCCAGGGCCACCCGGAGGTCCATCACTCCGAGCACGGGGCGCAGATGCTCGAGAACTTCCTTTACGACGTCTGCGGAGCGAAGCCCTCGTGGACGATGGCGGGCTTCCGCGATGCGACGATCGCTCGTCTTCGCGAGGAGCTGAAGGAGGGCGTCGTCCTCGGTGCGCTCTCGGGCGGCGTGGACTCGACTGTCGCCGCCGTCCTCCTCCGTGAGGCGGTGGGAGAGAGGTTCCGCGGCGTCTTCGTGGACACGGGCCTCCTCCGCAAGGGCGAGGGGCGTCAGGTCCTCGAGTCGTTCCGCCATCTCGGGCTTCCCGTCGTCGGCGTGGACGCGTCGAAGCGCTTCTTCGACGGCCTCGCGGGTGTGACCGAGCCCGAAAGGAAGAGAAAGATCATCGGCGGCCTCTTCATCGATGTGTTCACCGAGAACGCGAAGGCCGTAGACGGAGCGCAGTGGCTCGCTCAGGGGACGCTTTACCCCGACGTGATCGAGTCGGTCTCGATCAAGGGCCCTTCGGCCGTCATCAAGACGCACCACAACGTCGGCGGGCTGCCCGAGAAGCTGGGCTTCAAGCTCGTCGAGCCGCTCCGCGAGCTCTTCAAGGACGAGGTGCGGCGCCTCGGCGAGGAGCTCGGGATTCCGAAGGAGATGCTCTACCGGCACCCGTTCCCGGGCCCGGGGCTCGCGGTGCGTATCCCGGGCGAAATCACGCCGGAGCGCGTGCGCATCCTGCAGGAGGCCGACGCGATCTTCATCGAGGAGCTGCGCGAGTCGGGCTGGTACGACCGAACGTCACAGGCGTTCGCGGTGCTCCTGCCCGTGAAGACGGTCGGCGTGATGGGCGAC
Organism: Thermoanaerobaculia bacterium; assembly: GCA_038319835.1. GTDB lineage: Bacteria > Acidobacteriota > Thermoanaerobaculia > UBA5066 > UBA5066 > Fen-183. The sequence goes on from JBBQDQ010000257.1 coordinate 1,612, forward strand.
GGGCGGACGTACGAGAGCGTTGTCGCGCTGCGCGCCGTCACGACCGAGGACTTCATGACCGCCGACTGGGCGCGCCTCCCGCACGACCTTCTCGACAAGGTCGCGCGCCGGGTCGTGGGCGAGGTGCGCGGCGTGAACCGCGTCGTCTACGACGTCACGTCCAAGCCCCCCGGCACGATCGAGTGGGAGTGAGCTTCTAGGAGAGCTTCGCGTGCCGGAAGGGCCGTGCGTTCTTCCCGCTGTACGTCGCGACGACCTGGCCGCTGCCCCGTAGGACGTACTTGTACGTCACGAGCCCGTCGAGGCCGACGGGGCCTCGGGCGTGGAGGCGTGATGTGGAGACGCCGATTTCCGCTCCGAACCCGTAGCGGAACCCGTCCGCAAAGCGGGTGGACGCGTTGTGGAACACGCCGGCAGCGTCCACACGCGCGAGGAACGCCTCGGCGGCGGCGGGATCGTCCGTCACGATCGCCTCGGTGTGGTGCGAGCCGTAGCGGTTTACGTGCTCGATCGCCTCGTCGAGTGACTCGACGATCTTCACGGCGAGGACGGGCGCTCCGTATTCGGCTTGCCAGTCGTCCTCCGTCGCAGACGTGAGCTGGAGCGCCGGCGCGAGGGCGCGCGGCGTCTCGCACGCCCGGAGCTCGACGCCCGCCGCGACGAGCCGGCCGAGCAGGGGAACGAGGAAGCGTCGGGCCGCCTCGCGGTGGACGAGCAGCGTCTCGGCCGCATTGCACGCGGCCGGGTACTGAAGCTTCGCATCGAGAACGATCGCCGTCGCCATCGCCTCGCTGGCGGCGCGGTCCACGTAGACGTGGCAGACGCCCTCGGCGTGGCCGAGAACCGGGATGCGCGTCCTGGCCTTCACGTACTTCACGAGGTCGTAGCCGCCGCGGGGGATGACGAGATCGATGTCGTCGTCGAGGACGAGGAGGGCGTCGACGTCGGCGCGGCCGCCGACGGACTGCAGCGCGCCTTCGGGAACCTCCGGGTGCCGCGCGAAGACGCCTGCGAAGACGTCCAGGATCGCCGCGGTCGATCGGGCGGACTCCCGCCCGCCCTTGAGGATCGCCGCGTTGCCCGACTTGAGCGCGAGGGACGCGATCTGCGGCACGGCGTCGGGCCGCGACTCGAAGACCACGAGGAGGACGCCGAGCGGGCAGGAGACCTTTTCGAGGACGAGGCCGTCGTCGAGGAGCGTGCGGGAGAGAACGCGCCCGGACGGGTCGGGCAGCGCAGCGACGGCGCGGACGCCGGCGGCCATATCGCAAACCTTCTGCTCGTCGAGGACGAGCCGGTCGAGGAGGGAGACCGGAGAGGAAATTGCTTTGAAGGTGGCGCGAGCCTCGAGCACGTCCGTCCGGTTCGCCTCGAGGATGGCCCCTCGTGCGGCCTCGATCCCGTCGGCGACCATTCGAAGAATCTCGCTTTTCGTCTCCGTCGAAAGGACGGCGAGGCTGTGAGCCGCCCGCCGGGCACGCTTCGCGATTCCCTCCGGTCCCTCTTCACCTTCCAGGAGAATCTTCTCTTCGGACATCTCTACCTGCGAGCGGCAACGGGCACGAAGAGCGTCCCGATCGCTTCGCCTCCGAAGAGCCTGTCGAGGACTCCGGGTGTCCGCCCGTTCGCGATCACCGCGATTCCGCCCGCGTGCGTCGCGATCTTCGCGGCGTCCAGCTTCGAGGCCATTCCGCCCCGCCCGCGCGCGCCCCCGCCGTCCGCGTACCGCGCGACCTCGTCGGTGAGCTCGCGGACGACCGGGATGAGCGTGGCGTTGCGGTCGGTCGCCGGGTTGCCCGTGAAAAGGCCGTCGACGTCGGACAGGATGACGAGGACGTCCGCGCGGATCTTGCTCATGACGAGGGCGGAGAGGCGGTCGTTGTCGCCGAAGAGCCCGCGCGGCGCGCCCTTGCCGTCGGGGGTCTCCAGCTCCGCGGTCGAGACCGTGTCGTTTTCGTTCAGGATCGGCACGGCGCCCAGCTCGAGGAGCTTCTCGAGCGTCGCCGAGAGATTGGAGAAACGCGCCTTGTCCGCGAAGTCGTCCTCGGTGAGAAGAACCTGCGCGGTGGTCAGGCCCATCTTCTCGAACCCTTCCTCGTAGACGGACATGAGCCGGCTCTGCCCGATGGCGGCGCACGCCTGCTTGAGGGTGAGCGAGCCGGGCTTCTTCTCGAGCCGCAGGCGCTGGGCTCCGAGCCCGACGGCGCCCGAGGACACGATCAGGACGTGCCGCCCCTGCTTCTTCAGGGTCGCGACGGACTCGATGAGGCCGTACAGGCGCCCGAGCGCGACCGCGCCGTCGTCTCGCATGATGACGTTCGTCCCGGCCTTCACGACGATCCGCCGCGCCTCGGTGACGCGCTGCCTGGCCCGTGCCTCGTCCATCCCTCGATTGTAGGGGGGCGCGTTCCGGCCGGCGGGTCCGAAAACTCCTGAGGTTTCGCTGAGGACTTCTTGCGCCGCGCGCCCCACCTTTGGGGCAA
>JBBQDQ010000258.1:0-4058 GCA_038319835.1 Thermoanaerobaculia bacterium
CCTGCGCGGGCACCTGGACCAGTTCGACAAGCTCCTGGCCGACTCGTCCGACGCCGTCGGAAAGACGCTGGACTTCCTGACCCAGGAGATCCTTCGGGAGCTGAACACGCTGGGGTCGAAGAGCCGCGACCTCCTCTCCACCCGTGAGATCCTCGAGATGAAGGCGGAGACCGAGAAGATTCGCGAGCAGGTCCAGAACGTGGAATGAGCGCCCCGCACGGCTGCCTTTTCATCGTCTCCTCGCCCTCCGGGGGAGGCAAGACCACCCTGATCCGGCGCCTGATGGCGAAGCCGCCAGGCCCGCCCCTGCACTTCTCGGTCTCGCACACGACCCGGCCCCCGCGGGCCGGCGAGACGAACGGTGTCGAATACCACTTCTGCGCCGAGGCGGCCTTCCGGAAGCTGGAGGGCGAGGGCGGGTTCCTCGAATGGGCGACCGTCCACGGCAACCTCTACGGCACGTCGCGGGGGGAGGTCGAGCCGAGGCTCGAGAGAGGCCTCGACGTCCTCCTCGACATCGACGTCCAGGGAGCCCGGCAGGTGCGGTCCTCCGTGCCCGAGGCCGTGAAGGTCATCGTCTTTCCCCCGTCGCGGGAGGTCCTCGAGGCCCGGCTGAAGGCCCGGGCCTCGGACGCACCCGACGTCGTGGCCCGGCGGCTGGCCGTCGCGGCCAAGGAGATGGCCGAGTTCGGCGAATACGACTATGCCATAATCAACGACGGCCTCGAGCCTGCGGTGGACGAGCTCCGCTCGATCATCGTGGCGCGCCGCGCGGGACGCGGGCGCCGGCGCGAACGCCTCGAAGCGATCCTCAAGACTTTTGCACCCTGATCTCACGGAGGCTAACCCCAGATGGCTCAGAACCTTCCCCCGAACGTCGAGTCCAAGTTCCGCCTCGTGCACATTGCCTCCCGCCGCGCCGAGCAGCTCGTCCAGGGCGCCCGCCCGAAGATGGAGAGCAAGCACGCGAAGGTGACGCGCGTCGCCCTCGAAGAGGTCGAACACGACCTCGTGCGCTGGCAGCTCGCGTCCGCAGAGCCGGTCATCGAAGAGGCGCCGGCGGTGGACCCGCTCCCGACGGAGTGACCATTCGCGTCGTCCTGGGGGTGAGCGGCGGGATCGCGGCGTACAAATCCGCCGAGATCGTGCGGGCCCTCGTGGACGCCGGAGCCGAGGTCCGGGTCGTCATGACGCCCGCGGCCACGCGGTTCCTCGCCCCGCTCACGCTCTCCGTCCTCTCGAAGAGCCCGGTCGTGGCCGACCTGTGGGACCCGTCCTCCGGGGCGGTCGACCACGTCGCGCTCGCACGTTGGGCGGACGTCCTCGCGGTCGCGCCCGCGACCGCCGACGTCCTCGCGAAGCTTGCGCACGGCATCGGAGACGACGCGCTCACGACCTATGCCCTCGGCCACCGTAAGGCCCTGCTCCTCGCTCCGGCGATGAATACCTGGATGTGGGCGCACCCGGCCACCGAAGAGAACCTCGCCGTCCTGAAGGCCCGGGGCGCGACGGTGGTGGAGCCCGACGCCGGCGACCTCGCCTGCGGCGACGTCGGGCCCGGAAGGTTGGCCCCGCCCGCGAGAATCGCCCTTGCCATCCTCGGCGCCGGGGCGGTCGCGCGGTCGCTCGAGGGCCGCCGCGTCCTCGTGACGGCCGGGCCCACGCGAGAGCCCGTCGACCCCGTCCGCTTCCTCTCGAATCGCAGCTCCGGAAAGATGGGCTACGCCCTCGCCCGCGAGGCCGCCCGGCGCGGCGCCGACGTTGTCCTCGTGAGCGGGCCCGTGGCCCTCGCGCCGCCCCCGGGGGCCCGCCTCGTCCGCGTCGAGCGCGCTTCGGAGATGCGCGACGCCGTGCTCGCCGAGATCGGGGAGGCCGACGCGCTCCTGATGGCGGCCGCCCCGGCCGACTTCACCGTCGCGTCTCCCGCCGCGGCCAAGATCAAGCGGGCCGCCGGGGTCCCGCGGCTCGAGCTCGTCCCGACGCCCGACGTCCTCAAGGCGGCCGCCGCAGCCGCACGCAAGACGGCGGTCCTCGTCGGCTTCGCGGCCGAGACGCAGGATCTCCTCGCGAATGCGGCCCGGAAGCTCTCCGACAAGGGCGTCGATCTCCTCGTCGCAAACGACGTCGCGCGGCCCGGCGTCGGCTTCGACGCCGACGAGAACGAAGTCGTCCTCCTCTCTCCGGGCGCCGAAGCCTCCCGTATCGAAAGAGCTTCGAAGACCGTGGTCGCTGGCCGTATCCTCGACCGCGTCGCGGAGCTCCTCGACGTCAAATGCCCGAAGATAAAAAGCGCACACGCCCCGGCGATCCGCTGACCGATCTCCTCGCCTACTACAGGGACCTCGGGGTCGCGGAGCTGTACCTGGCGGAGCGGCCTGCATCGCCTGAGACACTCATCTTCGAAGAGACAGCGCCCTATCCCGCCGCTTCCAGATCCGCACGAAGCGGCGCGGCGTTGGATCTGCAGGCTCTGGCAAAGGGAGTCTCTTCCTGCGTCGCGTGCTCCCTCTGCAAGACCCGCAAGCAGACCGTCTTCTCCGACGGCGCGTCGGACGCGAAGATCATGTTCATCGGCGAGGCGCCGGGGGCCGACGAGGACGCTCAGGGCGTGCCGTTCGTGGGGCGCGCGGGTCAGCTCCTCACGCGCATGATCGAGGACGGGATGGGCCTGCCGCGCAAGTCCGTCTACATCGCGAACGTGCTCAAGTGCCGGCCGCCCGACAACCGCAACCCCGAGCCGGACGAGATCTCGTCCTGCCGCGGGTTCCTCGAAGCGCAGATCGACCTCGTGAAGCCCGAGGTCCTCGTCGCCCTCGGCAAATTCGCCGCACAGTTCCTCCTCGAGACCGACGAAGGGATCATGCGGCTGCGCGGGAAGTGGGGGACGTACCGGGGAATTTCCGTGATGCCGACGTTTCACCCGTCCTTCCTGCTGCGCCAGCCCGCGCAGAAGAAGGAAGCGTGGGAGGACCTGCTCAAGGTCCTCGCGAAGGTCGGCCTTCCCGCTCCAGCCCGGAAAGGAGCGAAAGAGTGACCTTGCGCCTGCGGCACGTTCTCGGCGTGGCGGCCCTCGCAGTCCTGGCCGCCGTCGCGGCCCTCGTCCTGACGCGCCGACTGCCGGCTCCGGCCGCTTCGAAGCACGCCGCGGCCGAAGCGGTGCCCACGCCACTGTGGGCACCAGCGGAGAAGCGGGCGATCGACGAGGCCGTAGCGGCCTCCGCGGCGGCCGAGTCGAAGATGGTCCTCCGCCCCGCCGTCGACGCCGACGCGGCAGACACCGACGAGCGCCGCGACCTCGAAGCCGTCTACGGGGTCTACCACCCGTACGTGACGCGCGGGGACCTCGACGGCGACGGGCGGCTCGACTTCGTCCAGGCCTTCGTGGAGAAGGGCCGGAGCGGGCCGTGGTTCCACGTCGCGGTCTTTTTTGGCAAGGCGGACGGGACGTTCGAGAAGCCGATCTGGATTGAGAAGGCAATCTCGCTCGCGGACGGCGACGTCACGGTCGAGCGAAGCCTCGTCGTGATCACCCCCGATCTCGCGGCCGACCCGTCGCGCCGCTGGCGCTGGGAGCCGTCCGAGCACGTGTTCGTCGACCCGGACGCGGAGCCCCGTCCGGCCGGGACGGCCGACGACGACGCGCCCGAGGAGACTCCCGAGCAGAAGCCGAGGGCGCGCACCTGACCCGGCGCGTCGGCCTGCTTCTCCCGAACCGCTTTCCAGGCCTGCCTTCCTACCGGCTGCCGGACGACGCGGGAGAGGCCGTCCTCGGCGCGCGCGTCGCCGCTCCGTTCGGAAGCGCTCTCGTGACCGGGCTCATCGCAGACCTCGACCCGCCGCCGCCTCCCGAAGGCACCGCCGAGCGCGACGTCGTCGCCGTCCTCGAGGACGAGCCCTTCCTCGCTCCCGCCCTCGTGAACGTCCTCGTCCGGGCCGCCGCGTACTACGTCGTCGCGCCCGGGGAGATGCTCCGCGCGGCGGTGCCCGGCCGCCTCCTCGGCGGGAGCGAGGCCGTCTACGTGCCTGCGAACGCGGCCGTCGGAGCGTCGGTCTCCGGC
>JBBQDQ010000259.1:0-4056 GCA_038319835.1 Thermoanaerobaculia bacterium
CCTGCGCGATTTCCAACGCCGGCGAGGTCGTCGCAGCCGACGCGGATGGTGTTCCAGAGCGGAAAGTCCGAAGAGAACGACGAGGGGATATTCCTGGAAGGTAAGAGGGGCATCTGAATTACGTCGGGCCGCACGACGGAGGTCACGGCGCGGATGTCGTCCTCCGATGCACTTTCGTCGAACACGGCAACCACCCCTTTGACGGCGCCCGCAGCGCCGCCGCCCGCTCGCCGCGCGCCGGGGTCTCCCTTCGCCTTCATTCGCAGAAGTCTCCCGGTCTCCGGCGTCACCTTTCGGGGGGACCTCGGAGCGAAGATCAGCCCGATCCAGTCCACGCCGTTCTCGAGGCAGACTTCGACGTCTTCCTCGCGCGTGACGCCGCAGATCTTGACCTCCGTCGCGTTCTCTCCGCGCAGCGTCCGCAGCGCGCGAGAAGGGTCCCCGGATCTGAGGAGCGTCTCGCCGACGAGGAACGCTCCGTAGCCCGCACCCTGGAGGGTGACGACGTCGGCCCGCGTCCGGATCCCGCTCTCGGCGACGCGGGTCGCGGCCGCCGGCAGCAGCCCGCCGAGGCGCGCCATGGCCGCGAGGTCGACGGCAAACGTCGCGAGATTCCGCGCGTTGACGCCGACGAGCGTCGCGTCGAGCTCCGCGGCGCGACGAACCTCGGCCTCGTCGTGGGCCTCGACGAGGACGGCGAGAGAGCGCTCTCTCGCGGCGGCGTGGAGGCGCTCGAGGTCCGTGTCGCCGAGGGCTGCGACGATCAGAAGGACCGCGTCGGCGCCGAGCGCGGAGGCGAAGTCGAGCTGGGCTTCGTCCACGACGAAGTCCTTCATGAGGACGGGCAGCCCCGACGCGGCCCTGGCTCGCGGGAGCCACGCCGGATCGCCGCCGAAGAAATCCTGCTCGACGACGACCGAGAGCGCCGCGGCCCCGCCCCTGCGGTACGCGGCGGCAACCTCCTCGACGCGCCGGTCCGCGTCGGGGAGCAGGAGGCCTGCGCTGGGGGAACGGTGCTTGAATTCGGCGAGGAAGAAAGAAGAAGAAGAATCCTTTGAAGGGGAAGACGCAAGTGCGCGGGCGAAGCGCTGCCCGTCCGGTTTCGCGCCGCCCGAGAGAGCGAACCCGGCCGCCGCCGTGTACTCCCCCGCAGCCAGACGCCGCCGCTTCGCGGCGAGGATCTCTCCCAGAATCGAACTACCCACCCTCCTCACCTTCTCAGAAGTCTTCGTCTCTCTCGTCGTCTTCGCTTTCACTCGCCGATGCCCCGCGAGACGTCCATCAGCTTGACGAGCGCGCGCTGGGCGTGTCCGCCGTCGATCGAGGCCGCCGCCAGCCGTACGCCGTCCTCGAAGTCCTTCGCGGCGCCGGCGACGACGAGCGCGGCCGAGGCGTTCATGAGGACGGTGTCGCGGCAGGGGCCCCTCTCGCCGTCGAGGATCCGCCGCAGGAGGTCCGCGTTCTCGCCGGAGTCTCCCCCCTTCAGCTCGGCCCCCGCACACTCGTCGACGCCGAAGTCCCGGGCCCTCAGGCCGAAGCGCCGGACGCCTCCGGGGCTGACTTCCGCGACGTTCGTGACGCCGAACGGCAGGAGCTCGTCGCCTCCGGACTCGTGCGAGAAGACGAGGGCACGCTCGGTTCCGAGCGCGAGCAGCGCCCCCGCCACGACCGGCACGCGTTCCGGGCGGTCGACACCGACGATCTGACGGCGCACCTCGATGGGGTTCGAGAGCGGCCCGGCGAGGTTGAAGACCGTGCGCACGCCGAGCTCCCGGCGGAGCGGCGCGATCTTCTTCATGACGGGGTGGTAGAGCGGCGCGAACAGAAACGTGACGTTCGCCGCCTCGAGCGCTGCGGCGGCGCGCGCGGGCGTCATCTCGAGGACGATGCCGAGAGCCCCGAGGACGTCCGCCGAGCCGCATTTCGACGAGACGGCCCGGTTCCCGTGCTTGGCGACGGGCACGCCCGCCCCCGCGACGACGAAGGCGGCAGCGGTCGAGACGTTGAACGTCCCGAGGTCGTCGCCGCCGGTCCCGCAAACGTCGACGGACCGCGCCGCGAGCAGCTCCGGGACGGGGGGCCGCGTCGCGCGGCTCCTCAGGACGTCCACGGCGCCCGCGAGGGCCTCGACGGTCTCCCCTGCGGCCGCGAGCGAGGCGAGGAACCCTCCCGCGACGGACGGCGGGATGTCGTCGTCGAGCAGGGAGGCCACGGCGCGCCGGGCGTCCTCGCGCGAGAGCTTCCCCCCGCGCGCGACCTCGCGGAGCGCGTGGTGGACGGGCGTCACGAGAGCCGGCCCTCCACGAAGTTTTTCAGGAGCCTCGGTCCTTCCGTCGTGAGGATCGACTCCGGGTGGAACTGCACGCCGACGAGCGGCCGCGTCCGGTGCGCGAGGCCCATGACGATTCCGTCCGCGGTCGTGGCCGTGACGCGCAGCTCGGGCGGGACGGAGTCTCTCTCGACCGCGAGCGAGTGGTAGCGCGTCGCCGTGAACGGATTCGGGAGACCCTCGAACACGCCCCGGCCGTCGTGCGCGATCTCGGAGGTCTTGCCGTGCATGAGGGTCGGCGCCCGCGAGACGCGGCCCCCGAAGACGGCTCCGAGCGCCTGGTGCCCGAGGCACACGCCGAGGAGAGGGATGTCGGTGTTCCGCGCGATGAGCGCGCAGGACACGCCCGCGTCCTCGGGGCGGCCCGGCCCCGGCGAGACGACGATGCCGTCCGGCCCGCGCGCGAGGATCTCGTCCACGGTGAGGGCGTCGTTCCGCACCACCACGACGTCGGGGTCGAGCGTCGCGAGGATCTGCACGAGGTTGAAGGTGAACGAGTCGTAGTTGTCGACGACGAGGATCACCGGAACTCCCCCGCCCTCGCGACGGCGCGCATGAGGGCCCGCGCCTTGTTCTCGCACTCGAGCGCTTCGGACTCGGGGACCGAGTCCGCCACGATGCCGGCGCCGGCCTGCACGTGCAGGACCCCGTTCGCGACCACGGCCGTCCGGATCGCGATCGCGACGTCCAGGTTCCCGGCGAAGTCGAGGTAGCCGACCGCGCCGCCGTAGGCCCCCCGCCGCACCGGCTCGAGGTCCTCGATGATCTCCATGGCCCGGATTTTCGGCGCGCCCGTGAGCGTCCCGGCCGGGAAGGTTGCGGCGAGGGCGTCGACGGCGTGGCGGCCGGGAGCGAGCGTCCCGACGACCCGCGACGCGATGTGCATGACGTGCGAGTACCGTTCGACCGCGAAGAAGTCCTTCACGCGCACGGAGCCCGGCACGGAGACGCGGCCGAGGTCGTTGCGTCCGAGGTCCACGAGCATGACGTGCTCGGCCCGCTCCTTGGCGTCCGCGAGGAGGTCCTTCTCGAGCGCGAGGTCCTCCTCGCGCGTCGCGCCGCGCGGGCGCGTGCCCGCGAGCGGGATGGTCTCGACCGCCGCGCCGCCCGGGGCCACCGAGACGCGGACGAGCCGCTCCGGCGAGGCTCCGAAGATGGTCCCGTGCGGCGTCCTGAGGAAATACTGGTACGGCGACGGGCTGATCGAGCGCAGCGCGCGGTAGACCGCGAACGGGTCGCCGCCAAACGGCGCGGACCAGCGGCGCGACAGGACGACCTGGAAGATGTCGCCCGCGCGGATGTGCTCCTTCGCTTTCTCCACGGCGGCGATGTAAGAAGAGAGAGGAAGAGATTCTTCGAATGACATGGGGCCGGTTGCCGCAGCAACCGAAGGCGTCGCCGTCGCCATGGCGCGAGCCTCCAGATCCTGCAACCTTTCGAAGGCTCTTCTCTCTTCTTCCTGGTCTTCTCCCGCGTGCGTCACGAAAAGGAGGCGGTGGCGGGCGTGGTCGAACGCGATGACCGACTGGAAGATCCCGAACCACGCGTCCGGGAGACCGATCGGGTCCGGATTCGTCGCGGGGAGGCGCTCGAGATGGCGCACGGCGTCGTAGCCGGCGTAGCCCACGGCGCCGCCCGTGAACGGAGGCAGGTCGTCTCCCTCGGCGAACGTCGCGGCGGGCAGCGCCTTGAGCAGCTCGAACGGGTCGCCCGCGGCGCCCGAGATC
>JBBQDQ010000260.1:0-4005 GCA_038319835.1 Thermoanaerobaculia bacterium
GTGCGGCGCCCATCGACTCGGGCACCTCGCGCCGCACGCTCACGGCCGCGCCGTTCCCGCAGGCGGGGCAGTGCCCCTCGTGCCGGGGGCGCTCCAGCGTGACGTTTCGGGCCGCGACGACTTCCGCGTAAGGTCTCAGGAACGCACGGGAGAGGTAGTCCTCGCGGGCCTCTCGCTCGCCGCTCCAGTACACGCCGAGGCGCGCGAGCGCCGTGTCAGTGGCGTCGGCGTGGCGCGCGCGGGCCGCCTCGGCGAGCTCTGGAGGGCCCTTCTCCGACGCAAACGTCAGAAGCGGCGCGAAGAGGTCGAGGAGGCGGGGAAAGTCGGCCGCCGTTCCCGTGAACCGCTCGTCCTCGTGCCGCGCAAGGACAGCCGCGGCGAGGCGCCCCTGGAGGCGGAAGAGCCCGGCCGCGAACACGAGCGGCTCGGCGACGAGAGGCGCGGAGGACAGGAGGGCCGTGGCACGCGCCGCACGCGTCTCGAATGCCGCCGCGGGGTCGAGGATGGGGGCCACGTCCGCACGTTATCTCCGCTCGGTCCGAAAAAGAAGCGGGGGCGCCGGAGCGCCCCCGCGGATCGAACCCTCCTGCCAGCGAGGGACTATTTCTCGAGCCCCATGAGCTCGCGGTACCACTTCGGGTGGTGGATGCGGGCCCACGCCTTGGAGACGGTCCCGCGCGTCATCGAGTTGAACGTGCCGGGCTCGGCGACGGTCGCGAGGTAGATGTGGAAGACGAGGGAGACCGCGAACAGGATGAAGCTGACGTTGTGGAGGATGTACGCGGTCTCGCGCACCCACTGGGGGAAGGTTGGCGGGAACCACAGGACGATTCCCGAGACGAGGAGGCCCAGGGCCCCGAGACCCGACGTGTGGAAGTAGACCTTCTGCCCGCCGTTGTACTTGCCGATCCTGTCGTGGTTCGAGGCATCGCGGAGGTACTCGAGGAGCTTGGGGCCGATCCAGCCGCGCTCCTCTCTCGTCATCTCCATCTCGCTCCACCAGTGGATCGCCATCGCGAGCGACGCGACCGCGAACGCGACGCCGAACCACGGATGAACCACGCGCGCGACGCTGAGACCGCCGACGAGCGTCGCCATCCAGCCGAAGACGGGCGTCCAGATGGGGAAGCCCGTGATGAGGCAGGCGAAGAACGTCGACGCGACCGACCAGTGGATCACGCGCGAGAGGAGTCGGTGGCGGACGATCTCGTTGCCGACGACGACGTCTTCCTTCTCGCGCGCGACGTAAGCGCCTTCGTCGAACCCGATCTGACGGACGACCTTACTCATGCGCACCTCCCTCAGGCCTTCGGCTCGTCGGGGCCGACGGGTCCCGGATCGATGAATCCCTTGTTGCCGTGATAGAGGTGATGGCCGAACGCGCCGACGATGGCCCCGAAGATCGCGAGGAAGCCGATCGGGCGCAGCCACGTCTTCCAGAAGCGCACGCCGAGAGGAACGCGCGGGCTCGCGGAGAGCCCGTACCATTCCGGATGGTCCCCGAACCTCAGGACGGTCACGACGCCGGTGCCGCCGACGCCCTGCGGGTCGTAGAGCGCGGCCTGTGCGAAGCCGTCCGCCTTGAGCTGCGCGACGCGGGAGCTCCCGAGCGCGACCATGTCTTCCTTCGTGCCGAAGTGGAGGCACCCCGTCGGGCAGGCCTTGATGCACGCGGGCTCGAGGCCGACGGACACGCGGTCCACGCAGAGCGTGCACTTGGCCATCTTCCCGGTTTTCGCCGAGAAGCGCGGGACGTCGAACGGGCAGCCCGTCTCGCAGTAGCCGCAGCCGATGCAATTGTCCGGGTTCACGTCCACGATGCCGTTCTCGTACTGGACGATCGCGCCGGGCGCGGGGCAGGCCTCGAGGCAGCCGGGCTCGGCGCAGTGCATGCACTGGTCCTTGCGCATGAGCCACTTGAGTCCGCCGTCCACCTCGCGCTCGTCGAAGCGGATGAGGTTCCAGAAGCCCGCGTCCAGCGTGGGCAGGGTTTGATAGGTCCCGACCTGCTGCGTCGCGACCGGCGCGAGGTCGTTCCACTCCTGGCAGGCTACCTCGCAGGCCTTGCACCCGATGCAGGTCGAGGTGTCGATGTACTTCGCGACGTCCGGCAGGGAGCGCACTCCGGTCTTGCCCCCCCAGAGCGACGCCGAAGAGCGGCGGATCTCGAGGTTCTGAACGCTCACGATCGTCCTCCCCTCACGCCTTCTCGAGCTTCACGAGGAAGGTCTTGAACTCGGGCGTCCACGTGTTCGCGTCCATCGCGGAAGGCGTCAGGAAGTTCGCGAGCGGACCCCGATGCTCCTCGATCCCAGAGTAGCCCCAGTGGAGCGGGAAGCCGATCTGCCAGAGATCCTTGCCGTCGATCTTCATAGGGCGAATGCGTTTCGTGACCATCGCGACGCCTTCGATCGAGCCGCGCGCGGAGGTGACCTTCACCTTCGAGCCGTTCGCGATGCCCTTCTGTTGGGCGAGCGCGTCGGGGATCTCGACGAAAAAGCCGGGCTGGAGCTGTGTGAGGACCTTCGTGTGCTGCGTCCAGTAGTGGTAGTGCTCCGTCAGGCGGTAGGTCGAGCAAACGATGGGGAAGTCTTCCTTCTTCCCGTAGACGTCCTTGTCCGAGCTGAACTTCTTCGAGACGGGGTTCGATGTGACCTTCGGGTGCAGGACGTTGTCACACGGCGCCTCGATCGCCTCGTAGTGCTCCGGAAATGGCCCGTCGTTCAGCGCGGGAGCGTAGAGACGACCCACGCCCTCGGCGTTCATGATGAACGCCCCGAAGGTGCCTGGGGGAGCGTCGGGCTTCATGTCCGGAACGTCGCCCACCCACTTCTCGCCGTTCCATTTGATTCCGGCCCGCATCGGATCCCACGGGTTCCCGTCCTTGTCGGCGGAGGCGCGGTTGTACATGACACGGCGGTTCGCCGGCCACGAAAAACCCCACTGGTGGAACATCCCGAGACCGAGCGGATCGGCGTTGTTCCGCCGCTGGGCCATGTTGCCGGCCTCGGTGTAGACGCCGAGGTGCAGCCAGTTGCCGCACATCGTCGAGCCGTCTTCCTGCAGCTGGCCGAAGTTCTCGAGCTGCTGCCCGGCCGTGCGGATCATCTTCGTCTTGTCCTTCGGGTCGGGGATGTCGGCGAGCGCCTTGCCGTTGATTTCCTTCAGCACCTCTCCGAGGTCGGGCACCGCCGGGTTCGTGTAGCTCCAGGACACGTTGAGAACGGATTCCGCATCCGGCCCACCCTCTTTCTTGTAGAGATCGCGGACCGCGAGGAAGACGCGAGAGAGGATCTCCTGATCCGTCCTGGAGTTTCCCGGGGGGTCGATCGCCTTCCACTTCCACTGCATCCAGCGAGCGGAGTTCGTGAAGGTACCGTCCTTCTCCGCGAACCCCGATGCGGGGAGCTGGAAGACTTCCGTCTGGATCTTCGACGCGTCCGGTCCGCCGTATTCCTTCGGCGCCTTCCAGAACGTCGCGGTCTCGATCTCGTAGTTCTCGACGACGACGAGCCACTTCAGCTTCGCGAGCGCGTTGATGACCTTCGACGTGTTCGGCCCGATCCCAACCGGATTCATGCCGAACGTGATGAAGCCCTCGGGTCCGGGCTCCTTGCCCCCCGCACGCGTTGCCGACCCACGGTACATGTCGTCGAAGATGTACATCCACGAATAGTTGCCGTCGATTTTCGGGAGCCACGCGTAGCCGAAGTCGTTCTCTTTCGTGGCGTTCTTGCCGTAAGTCGCCTTGAGGAGCGACACCATGAACTTCGGGTAGTTCTGCCAGTAGTTCATGGACGCCCACGCCTGCTTGTTGAGCGTCGTCGGCGTCGCGGACTCGAGGTACTCCTTGAGGGTCTGTTGCGGCCCCGCCGGCGTCTTGAGGTAGCCGGGCAGGATCTCGAAGGTCCCTGCCATGTCCGTGGCGCCCTGGATGTTCGAGTGGCCGCGCAGCGCGTTGACACCGCCGCCGGGCCGCCCGACGTTTCCGAGAAGGAGCTGGAG
>JBBQDQ010000261.1:0-4000 GCA_038319835.1 Thermoanaerobaculia bacterium
GTTCTAGCGGCGCTTCTTCGCGGGCGGCCTCTTCGCGAGCCGTTTTTTCGCGGGGGCCTTCCGCTTCGCCGTCCGGCCCGCCTTCGGGAAGAGCCCCGTCCGGATCGTCTCGACCTGCCCGAGGTGGATCCGGTCGTGCCCCGCATACATCGTCACGAGGAAGCCGAGCGATTCCTCGCCGCGCTCGGCGTGGATGCCGACGCGGTCCCAGACGCTCTCGCCGATCCGTTCGAGGAGCCCGATGTTCACGGCGCGCGCCATCGCGAAGTCGTCGAGGAGATCCGGCGTCTTCGCTTTCGAGACGCCGAGGTTCGCGACGAACGCGTCCTGGTCGAACCCGGGCAGCGGCGGACGGTCCATCGCGGCGATGAAGCGGTAGCGTCCGCCGAGGACGACCTCGCAGTCCGCGAGGTGCGCGACGATCTCCTTGATGCTCCACTTGCCCGGCGCAGGCTTCGCGGCGAGCTGCTTCTCCGTGAGGCCGCGGGCGAGACGCCGCAGACGGTCCGGGGCTTCGGCCATCGAGGCCACGGGGTCGTCTCCCCCGAGAGCCTCGAGATAGCGGGCCGGGACGACGGGTCCCCGAGCTCCAGCAGCCATGGGCGCCTCCTTCGCGTCAGCGGAGGGCGGAGGCCATCTCGGAGGCCGACACCGGTTCGTCGCTGCGCAGGCGCACCTTACCGCCGGTGCGCCAGACGATCCAGTAGGGAGCCTTTTCGATCCCCGAGTCGCGGGCCCAGTCGCCGCTCGGGTCGAAGACGACCGGCCGCCGGATGCCACGGGCGCGCTTGACGGCTTCCGCGATCGGCTCGCCGCCGATCACGATGAAGCACTCGACTCCCTCCGCGGCGAGCTGGGTCGAGAGCGCGACCGCCCCCGGGATCGCGTCGATCGACTTCCGGCCGACCACGGGCGTCAGGTACACGGCCGCGCAGCCCGGAGGCGCGCAGTTCCGGAGGACGACGCTCTCCATGTTCGCCTCGTAGCCCTTGTACTGCTGGAGGCCCTGCCCCCCGACCGTGGACGTCGGCCTGAAGTAGATCCAGGCGCCGACCGCGACGGCGACGATCGTCAGGAGAATGGCGGCCCCCGACGGGCCCATCGAGACGGGCTTGTCCTCGCCGAAGCGGAAGCGCGAGGTCGTAGCCGCCCCCGGACCGGCGAGAGGAGGTGTTCCGCCCGCCGGCGTCGCGCCCGAATCAGGGCGCCCGCCGGGCTGCCGCGGGTTTGCAGGAGACGAAACCGTACCCATGTTGGCGTAATTCTACGCAAGTCCGGCCCGGGACGAAATCCGTGGACAGAGTCTCCCGTGCAGGCGCGCCCGGCCGCTCAGGCGGCGGGGCCCTTCCTGACCGTCACGACCCCCGAGGTCGACCGGATGACGAGCTTCGGCCCGCCCCCGTTCAGCCGGGCCTCTCCCAGGGTCTGGCCGGACCGCCGCGAAACGGAGATCTCCGGGAACTGGGAGACGATCGCGTCGGAGTCGGCTTCCCCGCCGGTCACGTGGATCTCGACGTCCGCCTTGTAGTTCGCGGGCAGGGTCACGGTGACGTCCCCGCCGCTCGTCGAAAGGTCGCCGCCAGGACCGCCCGTGCCCGTGATCTCGCACGTGATCGAGCCGCCCGACGTGCGCGCCGTGACGGGGCCTCGGACCTTCTTCAGGACGATGTCGCCTCCGCCCGTCCGCGCGGTCACGGCGCCCCCGGCGGAGCGGACGACGACGTCGCCGCCGCTCGTCTCGAGCCGCGCGTCCCCGCTCACGGAGCCGGCGCGGATGTCGCCGCCGAACGTCGTGGCCTTGAGGTCTCCGGTGACGGTCTCGACGCGAATGTCGCCGCCGGCCGTGGAAACCTCGGCGCCCTTGCCCGCTTCGGCGAGCCGGATCTGGCCGGAACGGCTCGTGATCGTCACGCGGCCCGAGACCCTGCCCACCGAGACGTCGCCCGCGGCGATGGAAGGCGCGTAGTCGCCCGCGACGTCGCCAACGACGATCGAGCGGCCCCACGGGTCGGGCGGGATCGGCGCAACGGGGGCGATCGGCGCGACGCCGGCGACCGGCGGGGCGGGAGGGGCCGGCACGGCGCGCGGCGCGGGCGCCGCGCGCTCGCGCACGACGATGCGCGGAACGCCCGGAACCGACGGGATCACGACCATGTGCGACGAGCGCGGCGACGTGAGACGCCTGGCCTGAGCCTCGGTCGTTCCGTCCGCGAGGATCACGATGCGGCCGTTGAGGTTCGAGACGCGGACGGAGGCTCCCCCGTCACCGACCGTGCCCTCGTAGGCCCGGTTCAGGTTCACCGTGATGCTTCGCGAGATCTCGCGGCCCAGGTCGGCCATCTCGCGGTTCAGCTCGGCCATCGCTTCGTTCAGCTCGGAGAGGTCGATCACGACGTCCTCGTCGCCGTCCCGGTTTGCTGGTTCCTTCGCCTTCTCCTTCTTCCGGATCTCGTCGCGAAGCTTGCGCTGCTCGGCGCGGATCTTCTCGCGCGCGGCGTTGGCCTCCTCGCGGTCGCGCACGGCCTCCGGGGCCGCCGCGACCGGGAAGCCGAAGCTCGAGAGGATCTCCCCGCTCATCGTGTGGCCCTCGAGCCGGAACCCGGCCTTCCCGGGCAGCGTGAGGACGATCCCTCCGTTGACCGTCCGGACGTCGAGCTGCGCCCCCTTCGGGAGCTCCGTGAACGTCGCGTCGATCGCGCCGTTCACCGTGTTGAGCTTCGCGTCGCGCCGTCCGCCGGCGAGGGTGATCTTGCCGTTGACCGTGGTGAGCTCGACCGGCGCCGAGACTCCCGTCACGTTCACGCCGCCGTTCACGGCCGAAACGTTCACGGCCAGCGAGGCCGGGACGGTGATGCGGTACTTCGTCTCGCTGCGCCACTGGTCGTCGCCGCGACTGTGCACGTTCCAGCCGCGGCCGGAGCGCCGGATCGTGACGCCCGGCTCCTCGGTGTAGAGCGAGAGGTTGCCGTTCTCGTTCTCGAAGCGGACCTTGACGTCGCCGAGGTTCTTTTTGGCGTCGGCGTCCGACGCGCCCCAGGCCGTGACGTCGACCTCGGCCCGGAACGCGGACCCGGCGACGATCTCGACGCGGCCGTTGACCGTCTCGACGGCGAGGGACTTCAGACTGCCGGAGGCGTTGAACGTCTCCATGCGGCTCGCCTTCGCGTTCCACTCCTTGCCTTCGGCCTTCAGGCCAGCGGCGAGCGAGAGGAGGACGAGGGCCGCGATCGCGAGCGCCCAGACGAAGGCGCGGCGTTCGCGGCGCGGATTTTCACGGGGGGTGGCGAGGTTCGTGCTCATGTCAGAGAGACGCTCCGATCCCGAAATGGTGTCTTCAGATCTCGATTTTCGAGAGTGCGAGCGCGGCCAGGCTGCGGACGTAGCCGTTCTCGCGGTCGTCCGCCGCCCTCTGCCTCAGGCTCTCGATGGAGGACGCGTCCTTGAGGACGGCGGCCGCCTTCGCGAGGCCCTCGACGGCGAGGATGCGGACCGCGGGGTTCGTGTCGTTCTTGAGCGCGGCCGCGAGGGCGTCGCGCGTTTCGGGCGTCGGCGGCATGTGCGCGAGGGCCTCGGCGGCCTTCTTGCGGACGCCCGGGTTCTTGTCCGTCTCGAGCGTGCGCCGGAGGAGCGTCACGATCTCGGGCGACACGGGCGCGCTCCCGCGCGTCCCCTGTGACATGAGATCGAGTGCCTTTCCCTTGGCGCCCTCGGAGCCTGCAGCGCCGGACACGAGCGACACGAGGAGGTTCGCGACGGCCTGGTCTTCGGGCTTGCCGACGACGGTGTAGCGCGTCGTGACGTCGAAGGAGACGGCAACCCGGCCCGTCTCGTCCGCGGGCACGTAGGCGACGTTCGCGAGCCGGGGCTTTCCGGAGAGATCGAGCGCCGCGCGCGAGGCGTCCAGCGTGCGGTTCGCGACGAGGGCGACGTTCTCGCCGCCCTGGTACGGGACCGGCGTGGGCTGGAAGGCGATCGAGCCCGGGCGCGTCGCGCCGCCCGA
>JBBQDQ010000262.1:0-3938 GCA_038319835.1 Thermoanaerobaculia bacterium
GTCAGTGTTCGGCGTCGGGGAGGGATGGGGTGCGGTCGAGATTACGTCGGACATCCCGGACCTCGTCGTGTACAGCCAGACGATCGCGGCCGCCGGAGTCGGGTCCATCGGCTCGGCGCTGCCGGCCTTCGGCGTGTCCGACACGCTGCGCGCCGACCGTCCCGTCACGATCGCGGCGGTCGAGGAGAACGCCGGCGCCCGAACGAATCTCCTCCTCGCAAACGCGACGGCCGTCGCCATGGCCGTCGACATCCGGCTCGTGACGCCGGACCGGCGGGCGTTCGGCCCGCTGCGCGTCCATCTCCCCCCGAAGGGGATGACGCAGATCAACCGGGTGGCCGGCGCCGTCGGCGCGACCGGCGACGTCTCCGGCGCGTACCTCTCCCTCTCGACGCCGACGCCCGATGCGGCGTGCGCCGCCGCGACGACCGTCCTCGACAACCACACGCAGGACACGAGGGTCGTCCTGCCGCGCTGAAACTCACGCGGGGCCGGCGAGACGTTCGCCGGCCCCGTTCTCAGACGACCGTCTTCGTCGTCGACTGCCCCGGAGCCTGCGCGTCGCGAAAGACGAACAGGACGAGCCCGAGCCGGACCTCGTCGCCGTCCTCGAGCGCGACGGGGCCGGACGTTCTTTCGCCCCGCACGAACGTGCCGTTCTTGCTGCCGAGGTCCTCGAGAGTCGCGCGCTCGCCGTCCCACGCGACGCGCGCGTGGCGGCGCGAGACGGATGCGTCGTCTATCGTCCCGGGCGCTCCCGGCTCGCGTCCGAGGATCGTCATGGGAGCGTCGAGGACGATCTCGGCCCCACCGCGGCACAGCCGCGGCGCGCGTCCATCGGCAGGCGCCGCACCATCGGCGTCGAGGGCGTAGCCGAACCCGTGGACGGTCCGGATCGGGCCGTCGCGGCCCGTCTGCCCGATCTTCGACCGGAGGTCGTTGACGAGCGTCGAGAGGCTCGTCTCCGCGACGATCGTGTCGGGCCAGAGCGCGTCGTGGATCTCTTCCTTCGAGATCGCGCTCGGGCGGTTCGCGACGAGGAGCGAGAGCAGCTCGAATTCCTTCGGTGCGAGGGCGACCCGTCCGTGAGGGCCGACGAGCTGCCGCGTCCCGGAGTGAAACTCGAGCACGCCGACGATCCTGATCCGGCCTTGCGGTGAGAGGGCCATGCCTTTGCTTAGCTCTCGCGGCTAAACAGGTTGTTCACTCTGGACACCGGTGGTTTTCCTCCGAGAGAGGCGCTCGGCCTTGCCGTTGGTGCGGGCGGTAGCTGCGGGTAAAGCCATGGCGCACCTTAGCCCTGTCGAGGACTTCTTTGAAGAGGTTGGACTTAAAGACCTTGCCGTTGTCGGTGAGAAGGCGTCGAGGCTGTATGCCCGAGGCGCGGTACCAGGCGATGGCACGCTCGAGGAATCCCGTGGCTGTTTCCTTGTCCTCGGCCTTGAGGGGCTCGACGTAGCTCAGACGCGAGTGGTCGTCGATGCACACGTAGACGTGCTCGTAGCCGACGCGACGCTTCTGTCTCGAGCGGTCGCCGTGAATGCGATGCCCCGGGCCTCCAACAATGCGAGCCAGCTTCTTGATGTCGATGTGCAGGAGATCTCCTGGATGCTCGTGTTCGTAGCGATTCGGCGGCTCGGGCGGCTGCAGACAGCGCAGCCGTCCCATCCCTTCCTTTCGAAGAATCCGGCTCACCGTGGCCCGCGGCACGCCCGTGGTTTCACAGATCTCGCGCCCCGTCAGGCGCT
The DNA here is from genome assembly GCA_038319835.1 of Thermoanaerobaculia bacterium. Classification (GTDB taxonomy): domain Bacteria; phylum Acidobacteriota; class Thermoanaerobaculia; order UBA5066; family UBA5066; genus Fen-183. Next base: position 1,749 of record JBBQDQ010000262.1, read on the forward strand.
TGAGGCGCAGCTCGAGAATTCTTCTTCGAAGGGCCTCTGGGGTGCGCCTCGGCGAGCTGCGCGGCCGGCTCGAACGCTCCGTCAGGCCCGCCAGACCTTCCTCTCGGAAGCGCCTGAGCCACTTGGCCACGGTCCTGACGCTCAGGCTAAAGGCCTTCGCCGCCACGCGGCGGCTCCGGCCCTCAGCCTGCACCCTGCCGATTAATGCCTCTCGACTTAACGGGGTCGTCTTTGCTCTGCTATGGGCGTTCATCCGGGTCCTTTCCGATGGGGTCCTGCTGCTCGCACCAACAGCATTCCACCGGTTAACCCGGGTGAACAACCTCCTGAGCCTTTACAGCTAGAGCTTCGGATCCCAGTGCGGCAGGTGACGGAAACTGCTGGTCGCGGAGCAATTCGTCGGGGGAGTCGTCTTGAGCTCGACCGCCTCCCGGTCCCACTGCGGCGAATGCTGCGTGACGATCGGCCCCGCGGTGACGGTCGCGACGAAGGTCTGGGCCTTCACACAGTCGATCTTCACGGGATCCGCCTTGAGATGGAAGGTCTGCGAGGCGCCGGGCGCGAGCGCCGGGAGGACGACGCGGACGAGCCCTTCGAGGTGCGGCGGCTGGTTCAGGGCCGGGCCCGCCACGTGTACCTCCGCTCCGCCCGGGAAGGGACCCGGGCCGCGGTTGCTCACGACGAGCTCGAACTCGAGGGGAGTCCCGCAGGCGAGGTGCCTGATCTGCCCCTCGAGGTGGAGGAGCGGTGGCGCCGGCGCCTTGGCGGCCTTCACGCCCGACTGGGCGAGGAGGGCGGGAGCGGCGGCGATCAGCGCAGCGGCGAGCGACGACTTCATGGTGTCCTCCTGACCTGGAGCGAGGGGCCGGGCCTCAATGTAGGCCAAGAACGGTCCGATTCAACCCCTCCGGGTGGCCTCGCCGCGCCGAAGTGCCGTCTCCCCGCGACAAGCCGCGCACGAATGAAGTGGCGCGCCGGCAGGACGGGGCGCACGCGCGGGCGCGGACAGTAGAATCCGGCCCGGATGTCCGGCGACTTCGTTCACCTCCACCTGCACACCCAGTACTCCCTCCTCGACGGCGCCAACCGCGTCAAGGACCTCATCCGTAACGTGAGGGCGTCGGGGATGGACGCCGTGGCCGTGACGGACCACGGCAACATGTTCGGGGCCTACGACCTGCAGACGACGGCCCTCGAAGCCGGGATCAAGCCGATCGTCGGCGTCGAGGCCTACATCGCGCCCGGCTCCCGTTTCGACCGCGAGAACGTCAAGACGTTCGACGGCGAGGGGAACAACTACCACCTGACGCTCCTCGTCGAGACGCCCGAGGGCTACAAGAATCTCGCACGGCTCGTGTCCGAGGCGTTCCTGTCGGGCTTCTACTACAAGCCCCGGATGGACTTCGAGCTCCTCGAGAAGCACCACGAGGGGATCATCGCCCTCTCCGGTTGCCTGAACGGCGAGGTCCCGAAGCGTCTTCGCGCCGGCGACTACGACGGTGCGAAAAAGGTCGCGCTCAAGTACCAGGCCCTCTTCGGCAAGGACCGCTACTTCATCGAGATCATGGATCACGGCCTGCCCGAGCAGCGCCAGATCCTCCCGGACCTCCTCAGGCTCTCGAAGGAGACCGGCATCCCCCCGGTTGCCACGAACGATTCGCACTACCTGACGCGGGACGACGCCGCAGCGCAGGACGTCCTCCTGTGCATCGGCACGGGGAAGACGCTCAACGACTCCAAGCGGATGAAGTTCTACAACTCGGAGTTCTACGTGAAGAATGCCGAGGAGATGAGCGACGTGTTCCGCCCGTACACGCTCGAGGCCGTGAAGAACACGGTCGCGATCGCAGACCGGATCACGCCGAGCGTCATCATCGACACGGGCCTGAAGATCCCGACGTACCCGGTCCCGGTGCCCGACCGAAATCCGGACGAATACCTCGAGGACCTCGCGAAGGAAGGCCTCGAGAAGCGCCTCGCGCACCCGGCGCCCTATCCGGCCGGGTCCAAGCCCCCGAAGACGCGCGCCGAGTACGACGAGCGGCTGACCTGGGAGCTCTCCGTCATCCTGAAGATGGGGCTGTCGAGCTACTTCCTGATCGTCTGGGATTTCATCAAGTACGCCAGGGACGAGGGGAGTCCCGTCGGCCCCGGCCGCGGGTCCGCGGCCGGCTCGCTGGTGGCCTGGTC
>JBBQDQ010000263.1:0-3936 GCA_038319835.1 Thermoanaerobaculia bacterium
CGCTGGCGCGAGCTAGGGGAAGATGCCGAGCTCCATGTAGCTGACGGCGATCTTGTCGATCGCGCTGATGAATGCGGCTGTTCTGAGATCGGGGACTTTCGGGAACCTCTTGTGAACGGCCCGGATCTGCTGGAACGCGACGCTCATCGTCTCCTCGAGGCCGGAATTGACGAGGTCCTCCTCGGCCGCGCCGTGGATCAGGAGCTTGCGCTCGCCGTCCGAGAGCGACTTGCCCGTCGCGGTCTCGATGGACTTGACCATGCGCGCCGCGCTCATCTCCTCGTAGCGCTTCTCCATGCGCCCGAAGCGTACGTGAGAGAGGTTCTTGAGCCACTCGAAGTAGCTCACGGTGACGCCACCCGCGTTCAGGTACATGTCGGGAATCACGACGATCCCCTTCTGACGCAGGACCGCGTCGGCGTCGGCCGTCACGGGGCCGTTCGCGCCTTCGGCGACGATCTTCGCCTTCACCCGGGCGGCATTCGCGCCCGTGACGACGTTCTCGAGGGCCGCCGGGACGAGGATGTCGCAGTCCGTGTAGAGGACGTCCTCGGCGCTCAGGTCCCTCGCGCCGGGGTATCCCGTGATCTTCTTCGTCGCGGCACGGTGTTTGACGACCGCGTCCACGTCGAGGCCCTTCGGGTCGTGGATCGTTCCCTCCCATTCGGCGAGGGCCACGATCGTCGCGCCTCCTTCCTGGAGGAACTTCGCGGCGTGGTACCCGACGTTCCCGAGGCCCTGGACCGCGACGCGCTTGCCCGCCAGGCCGGCCGCCATCCCGAGCGTCTTCAGGAGGTCCGCGTCCGCGAGGGCTTCCTTGACGCCGAAGAAGACGCCGCGGCCGGTGGCTTCCTTCCGGCCCCGGATGCCGCCCTGGCTGATGGGCTTGCCCGTGACGCAGCCGATCGCGTCGATCTCGCCGGGATGGAACTGGGCGTAGGTATCCGCGATCCAGGACATCTCGCGCGGCCCCGTGCCGTAGTCGGGCGCCGGGACGTCGATTCCGGGCCCGATGAAGTTCTTCTTCGTGAGCTCGGCCGTGTACCGGCGCGTGATGCGCTCGAGCTGCTCCAGGGTCTGCTTGCGGGGGTCGATCTTGATCCCGCCCTTGGCGCCGCCGAAGGGGACGTCGACGATCGCGCACTTGAACGTCATGAGGGCCGCGAGCGCGAGCACCTCGTCCTCGTTCACGTCGGGCGAGTAGCGGATTCCGCCCTTGACGGGCAGCTTGTGGTGGCTGTGCTCAGCGCGCCAGGCCTCGATGACCTCGTAGCCCCCGCCTTCCTTCCGGACGGGGAATCGGAACTTGTAGACGCTGTTGCAGACCTTGATCTGGTCGAGGAGGCCCGGGGGATAGTCGAGGAAGCTGGCGGCAGCGTCGAAGTTCCGGTTTACGCTCTCCAGGAATCCGTTGGACTGGGTCATCAAAACCTCCGGTTGACCGAGTTTAGATGACTCGATGTAGGATGCCCTGCGAATGGAAGTCGGGGTCGCCGGAGTGGTGCGACTGGATCGCATCGCACTGCACCGCCTGAGCAAAGAGGCGGCCTTGTCCCCCCGCCTCCGGACGAACCGGAACCTCCACGCCATGGACGACCGTGTCCATCGCCTCTTCAACGCGATCGAGCCCGGGAGCTACATCCGCCCGCACAGGCACCTCCACCCGCCGAAGGCCGAGACGATGGTCCTGGCGGCCGGCCGGCTCGGTTTCCTGTCGTTTCGGGAAGACGGGACCGTCGCCGATCGGGTCGTTCTCGACGCCGCAGGCGAGACGTTCGGCGTCGACGTTCCTCCGGGCGTGTGGCACACGTTCGTGTCGCTCGCGCCTGGAACGGTCGTCTTCGAGGCCAAGGAGGGCCCCTACGTCGCACCCGGGGAGCTGGACGCCGCGTCCTGGGCGCCTGCGGAAGGCGATCCGGCGTCCGCGGTCCTCGAGGCCGCGTGGCGCGAAGGCTTTCTGATGCATGCAGGGGCTTGACCCATGCCGATCTTGCCGTTAAATGACACTTTTCCCCGCCGTGCCGGGGTCGCTTCATCTCGATACGTAGGAAGGGGTGTGCACATGATCAATCTGCGTCGCGTCCTGCCGCTCGCCGCGTGCGTGGCGGTCCTTCTCCTCTTGCCGGCCTCCTTCGCGCTCGGCCAGGAAACCACCGGCGGCATCCAGGGAGCCGTCACGGTGAAGGCGGACCGGAGCCCTCTCCCCGGCGCCTCGGTGGAGGCCATCCACGTGCCCACGGGCACGCGGTACACCGCCGTCACGGGGGCCAGCGGACGCTTCACCATCCTGAACGTCCGCGTCGGCGGCCCCTACACGATGACCGCGAAGATCAGCGGCTTCAAGACCGAGGTCCAGAAGGACGTCACGATCGCCCTCGGCGACCGGCGCACCGTGGACTTCGAGCTCGCGCTCGAGTCCGTGCAGAAGGCCGTCGAGGTGACCGCCGAGGCCGCGCCGCTGATCAGCCCGGACCGGATGGGCTCGACCCAGGCGGTCTCGAACGACGAGATCAAGACCCTGCCGACCATCCGCCGGCAGTTCCAGGACTTCGCACGGACGAGCCCCTACGTCAACGTGTCGGCCAGCGATCCGACGCAGACGAGCATCTCCATCGGGGGCAAGAACAACCGGTACAACTCGGTCCAGATCGACGGCGCGGTCAACAACGACCTGTTCGGCCTCGCCGCCACCGGCACGCCGGGCGGCCAGACGGACACGCAGCCGATCTCGCTCGACACGATCCAGGAGCTCCAGGTCGCCATCTCCCCCTACGACATCAAGCAGGGCGGGTTTACCGGCGGCGCGATCAACGCGATCACCCGGAGCGGGTCGAACGAATGGCACGGGTCGGTTTACGGCTCGATGCGGAACGAGAATTACATCGCGAGCAAGGTCCCGAAGGCCGACGGCGATGCGCTGGACAAGCCCATCGCGTCTTTCAGCTCGGACCAGATCGGCGCGCGCGTCGGCGGACCGATCCTCAGGGACCGGCTCTTCTTCTTCGTCAGCGGCGAGCGGAACAAGCTCTCGCAGCCGACCAGTGGGTCCGCCGACGGCTCGACCTCCAACACCTACAAAGACCCGGCCGGCGCGGCGCAGTTCCAGAGCGTGCTGATCAACAAGTACGGCTACAACCCGGGCGGGCTCGGGGACTACAACGCGCGGACGAACAGCAACCTGCTGTTCGGCCGGCTCGACTTCAACGCCACGACCTCCGACCAGGTGACGTTGCGGTACAACTACGTCGACGCCCTGCAGGACGTCACGCCCAGCCGTAACTTCAGCGCCTACGGCTTCGAGGGCGCCGGATACACGATCACGGACAAGACGAACTCGGGCGTGCTGCAGGTCAACAGCGTTTTCGGCGCCAATTCGTTCAACCAGGGCCGCGTCGGCTACCAGACGATCGCGGACAGCCGCGCGGTCCCGACGTCCTTCCCCTCGGTCTACATCTGCGCGAGCCCCAACACGAGCTGCACCGGGAACGGCACCTTCAACCTGGTCGCCGGGACCGAGCGCTCGTCCGGGGCGAACTCGCTCGACCAGAAGATCCTCGAGGTCACCGACGACTTCACCCTCATCAAGGGCAACCACACGATCACGATCGGGACTCACAACGAGTTCTTCAAGTTCGAGAACCTCTTCATCCAGGACGTCACCGGGACGTACTTCTTCAACAGCATCGCCGATCTCAGCGCCGGCAATGCGGCCCGGTACCAGGTCAAGTTCGCCAACGGCGCCGACCCGCGCCGGCCGACCCAGTTCGGCGCCCAGCAGTGGGGCCTCTACGTGGGAGACCAGTGGAGGGTCAGCAACAACCTCACGCTGAACCTCGGCCTGAGGTTCGACCTCCCGCGGCTCACGGACAGCCCGACCTACAACCCGCTCGTCGACACCACCTTCGGGATCAACACGAGCAACGTCCCGAACAACCA
>JBBQDQ010000264.1:0-3910 GCA_038319835.1 Thermoanaerobaculia bacterium
TCGCCCCGTCACCGGCCGAGGCGTACTTCTGGATGAGGTCGAGGCGCTCGACCGGGACGAGGAGCTTCGCGTCCCCCGCGTAGCGCAGGTCGACCGCCCCAGGACAGCTTCCTCGGCACGCTCGACATCGTCGAGCGCTAGCGGCCCCGGGTTCTGAGAACGCTACTTCGCGAGGAGGCCCGCGAGGAAGAGGTCCGCGAAGGACTCGCCCACGTCGTCCACGGAAGCCCCGCCGCCCGCCTTGTACCAGCGGGCGAGCCAGTTGATGGCGCCGAGAATCGCGAAGGTCGCGAGCTTGGGGTCGACGGGGCGGAAGACCTTCTTCGCGATTCCGTCGGTCACCACGTCGCGCACGCTCCGCTCGTAGGCGTCGCGCGCGCCGACGACGGCCGCGCGGCGCTTCGGGTCGAGCGCGTCGAACTGGAGGGCGAGGGCCGTGCCGTGGAACTTGTCGACCATGACGCGCGCGTGCTCGACGACGATGCGGCGCAGCGCCTGGTCGGGCGGGAGCTGCGACGCCCGCACGCGGCCCGTCACCTCGAGCATCGCCTCCATGGCCGTCTCGTGGCAGAGCGCGAGGATCTCTTCCTTGTCCCGGAAATAATAGTAGAGACTCCCCCGCGTCAGGAGGAGCTCCTCGGCGATGTCGTCCATCGACGTGCCGTAGAAGCCCTTGGCGGCGAAGCTCCTCACGGCGCTCTCGAGGATCCGGGCCCGCTTGGCCCGGCGCTTCGTCTCGACGTGGGGGGACGGCGGGCGGCGGCGGGCGAGAACGCCTCCTCCGCGGGACTCGGGACGGACAGGTCGCGTCATGGCGGGAGGATCTTACCGATCCGCCTTCCGCAGACGAAAAAGCCGCCTCGCTCGCAAGAGAGAAGCGGCTCGATCGGGAAGAATGGTCGGGGCGAGAGGATTCGAACCTCCGACCCCACGGTCCCGAACCGTGTGCGCTACCAGGCTGCGCTACGCCCCGAGGAGCGCGGACGATAACACGGGATGTCGATTCCGGTCATCCCCGTTCGACCAGTCAGGGAAAGGCCCTCGAGGGGCCGGAGGAGGCGCTCATGGAATATCTGCTGCTCCTCCAGGCCACGCCGACGGCCACGACCGTGCGCGATCGAGGCAGCGATCGCGGCTCTCCGCGGCCCTCTACGGCGCGCTCCAGCGCGTCCGCCCTTCCCCCATCGTCTTCTTTTCACGCGGTGAGATGCGGGTGCATGTCGCGCGCGGCGAAAGAAGCGCCGCAAAGAGAGCACTATCAATTAGATATGCAAAAGCGTTTGCTTCTTGCTTCGCTCTTCGTCCTGCTCGCGCTGACTTCTGCCTTTCCGGCGGCCGCGAGGTACCTCCCATACTCACCGGTCACGACCCGGCAAGCCGTGGCTGCCGTCCAGAGGCGAGCCGCGCGTCACACGGTCCTCCTCGAGGTCCTGCCCACCTCGTGCTTCAACTTCTGCCCGGACTTCTCACGCATCGTCATCCATGACCCCCAGGGAGTGGAGGCGCCGCGCGACGTCACGCCCGTCCCCACCGGGGTCGTGCCCCCCGCGGCGGCGTGGGAAGGGGGCGACGGCACTCTGCGCCTCCTCGCGTACACCGGTGGAAGTTTCCTTTACAGCAGCAATGGCGGCGCGACATGGGGCCTCGTCCCTCTGCCCGCGCAGGCGAGGCCTGCCTACGGTCGAACGAGGTTCCACGTGCCTGACCTCGGCGGCCCGGTCGTTGGCGGGGCTTCCTCGCCCATCCGGCTCGGAACGGCCGAAGTTCCGTTCGTCCTCGCAATCGACGATCCCATTCAACCTGGCTTCTGGGGAGTCCGGGCCGACGGCTCGACGATTTACCTCATGCCGGCCTGGGGAGCCGCTCTCCTCGGCTCCGACATCGGTGGAGCCACTTTCCTCGTCGGAGCCTATGCCTTCGCCTCGCCGCCGCCGACCGGACAGCCGACGTCGTGGAACGTGGCCACCCTGGACCTGTCGGGCAGGCTGACAGCCCTCTTCCAGGTCCCGATCAACTTCGGCTCGCCGTCCCAACTTCACGACCCGCCGTGGCTGGAGGGGTGGATCACGCCCGGCGGCACCGTGTATTTCAGCGTCGTCTGGGGCTTTAGTCCGCCGACTGCCCCGTTTTCGTCGTCCTCCTCCATCTCCTTGCTGCGAAACGGCGCACTCACGGAGCTCGTTACATCCGCCCGCACGACCCCGGTTTCGACGGACGCTAGTCCCGTCTCGCTGTTCGCCGTCCCCACGGCCGACTTCGCCGGGGCGTGGATCGTGAATCGGGAAGCGGCCGCGACGACCCTGATGCTGCATTCCGCGGCGGGAGGTCTCGTAACGCAATGGAGCGACCCGCAGGCTCCGCCGGTGGAAGCGCTGCACGTCGGCAGCTCCGGGAGTCGCCTCCTCGTTCAGACATCCCGGACCCGCCCGCAGGGGGACTCCTCCATCGGAATCGCGATCTGGGGCGTCGGTGCGCCATCCCCCGGCCGCTACGACAACCTCCTTCTCGGGAGCTCGGTTGGCTTCGCCCATCTCGACGTCGATGCCGCGGCGCAGGGCCAGCCCTTTCTCTTCGCCGCGGGGGTTGTCTTCATTACACCGTTCCAGCTCGGCTGGCTGCCGGGCGCTGCCGCGGAACTAGGCGTCGTGAGGGCTTCGCTCGCGCAGCGGCTCCTCGTTCCGGCGTCGGCGCGCGCTCCGGGACAGTTCGGGGCCTTCTGGAAGACCGATCTCGTCCTTCGCAATCTCGACGCGACCCCGCTCTCCTTGACCGCCCGGTTCCTCCCGAACCTAGGGACGTCCAGCCGACCGGCCGACGCCAGCCTGACGCTCGACGCGAACTCGATTGCCGTGATCCCGGACGCCCTCAGTAGCATCTTTCATCTCGATCACGGCTCCGGCGCCGTCCTGCTGATTCCCGAAGGCACGCGATCGCTCGAGGCCACGAGCCGGTCGTATACCGCCGTGGCGAACGGAACGTATGGGATGAGCGTGGACGCGGTGGATCTGTCGACGGCCGCGGAGCCGGGCCTCCCGATCACGTTTCCAGCAGGGCTCCTCGGCTCCGGCTTCCGAACGAACATCGTCGCGACCGACGCCTCCGGCCATGGCGCGCGGCTCGGCCTCCTTCTGTCGAGCGGCACAGGGATGCCGGATAGCGGGCTCACCGTCTCCGTGCCCGAGAACGGTCAGAGCCAGGTCACTGGTCTCGCGGGCTGGCTCGGCACATCCGCGTCGGAGACCGGCTCCGTGACCCTTACGTCCGACTCGGGCCGCGCTGCCACCGGCGTCATCGCCATCGATAGCGGGACGAACGATCCAACCTGGTTCGGGCCGACCGGCGCCTCGCAAATTGTCTCTTCGAACGTCATCCCCGCGGTCGTCCATGCGGATGGCGCGAACGGCGCGCAGTTCCGAACCGACCTCTTCCTCTTCAATCCGGACTCGACACCCATTCCAGTCGCGCTGGCGGTCAAGGCCTGGGACCGGGACGAAGACGAGTCCGTCGTCGACATGACGCTTGCACCTGGCGAGTCCAGGGTGATCCGGGACGTTCTCGCGACGACTTTCGGGAGGACGGGCGTGGCACGCCTGCGTTTCCACTCGGGATATGTCTTCCCGGTCCTCGGCCCGCGAATCACCTCCCGCACGTACACCGTTCAGCCGGACGGCTCGACGTACGGCATGCAATTGCCGGTGCTCGACGCCTTCCAGACGGGCACGGAGGGCGAAGCGCTCGAAATCCTTGGGCCGACGGGAGGCCCGACCTCCCGAACGAACCTCGCGCTCGTCGGCGTCGGAGACGTCTACCTCCAGCCGTTCATGTCCGGCTGGGGCCAGCCCGTCCACGCGCTCGTCGAGATCCTCGATGACCGCGGCGCGTTGCTCGACTCGTTCGGCGTGACGGTGCC
>JBBQDQ010000265.1:0-3893 GCA_038319835.1 Thermoanaerobaculia bacterium
TTCGGTTTGCTGCCGATCATGTGGTCGACGGGCGCGGGCGCCGACATGATGAAGCGCATCGCGGCGCCGATGGTGGGCGGTCTCGTGACGTCTTTCGCGCTCGAGCTCCTCGTCTACCCGGCCATCTACATGCTCTGGAAGGAGCGCGAGCTTCCGGCTGCGGAGGTGCCGGTCGGCGTTCTGTAAGATCGTTTCGACCTATGGCCGGCATCCGAAGGCGCTCGAGCCGAGGCGGCGTCTTGCGCGCCCGGACCTTTCTGGTCCTTCTCTTCGGATTCGCGTTCGCCGGGCCCGCCGTCTATTTTCCGGCGGTCTTCGCACGTTTCACGACCGCGGTGCCGTGCGGACTCCCCGAGGGCCGCTGCGGCTACGGCGATCCCGTCACGGCGACGGCCGTCCTCGGCCGCGCCTGGTGGAGAGCGGAGACGGGCCGGCCCTTTAACGTGGACGAGCGCGTCTTTCCGCCGTACGCCAACACGTGGGGCCTGAGCGACGGCTACCCGCTCGAGGCCGCGATCGGCCGGCCGTTTGCGCGGGCCCTGCGCTCCGCCGCCGCCGGTTACAACGTGCCGTTCGCGCTCGCCTGCGTCCTCACGACCGTCGGCGCGGGCCTCTTCCTTTCGCGTCTCGCGGGTCCGGGCTGGGCGGCTCTGCTCGGCGCCGTTCTCTTCACGTGGTGTCCGGGCCGGCTGAACAACTTCGGCGTCCTCGACACCGTCTGGGCCGGCATCGTGCCGCTCGGTCTCTTCTTCGCCCTCCGGTACTTCGACCGAGGCAGGGCGCGCGACGCCTTCCTCTGGGGTCTCGTCTGGCTCGCGCTCGGCCTTGGAGGGCTCTACGGCCTCTTCCTGGGCTCCCTCACCGCGGCCCTCGTCTTCGCCGCGACCGTCCTTCCGGTGCGGGAGAGGCGGCGGAGGGTCCCTCTCCTCGTCGCGATCGGAGTCATCGCGGCCCTGGCGCTCGCATGGGCGTACCGGCCGCTCCTCCGGGTTGCCGACGACTTCGACGCGCGCGTCTCGATCCGCGTCATGGAAGGGCATGCGTCTGACCTCCTGGGCCTCTTCCATCACGGCGTCTTCAGCGGCCCGCTGCGCAGTCTCCTCGACCGCCTCGTGCCGGGAATTCCGGAGGGCGCCTCCGCGCTCTTCCCGACGCTGACGCTGGTCCTCGCGCTCGGCCTCGCGTTCGCGGGCCTCGCAGCGTTCGCCCCCGCGGCGGGCGGGCGCCGCCGTCCCGAGCGCGACGCGCGCGTCTGGCTCCTCCTCGCCGGCCTCTTTTTCCTCTTCGCGCTCGGACCGACGATCCGCTTTGCGGGCCGTGCGATCGCGCCCGGCCCGTGGCGGCTCGTGGCCGCGCTTCCGGTTTTCAGCTCGCTCCGCGGACTGCACCGGTGGGATCAGTGGTTCGACTTCGCGATCGTCGCGGCGAGCGTGCTGCTGCTCGGCCGCGCCTTCCGGCGCTCCGGCAGCCGGGTGCCGCTCGCGGCTGCCGTCCTTCTCGTCGCGATCGACGTCTGGCCCCGACCGGTCCCGGCGATCGAGCTCCCTCCGCCCTCGCCGTTCGACGACGTCCTGCGCGCGCTCCCCGAGGACGCCGTCGTCGGGGACTATCCCTACACGGCCGACGTCGCGAACCGGAGCTGGATCGAACAGCTCTCGCACGGCCGCCGTGTCCTGATCGGGATCCAGTCGTTTGCGCCGCCCATCCACCTCTGGGTCCAGAGACGCGGGCTCACGCACGGCGTCGCCGATGCGATCGCCGTCTATCGCGAGCTGGGCGCGTCCGCGTTCCAGGCGCGGCTCACGGACCTTTCTCCGGACGACCGGATTGCGCTCGCGGAGCTCGCGTCGAATCCGTCGGGGGCGGGCGCGGCCCGGTCGTACATCCGGGGCGGCGCGATCCTGCTCCTCTTCGATGCGAAGGCCCCGGTCCTGATCGATCCGGCGCGGCTCGAGGGCGTCGTCTTCGACGGCCCTGAGGGCGCCACGCCGGGCGAAGAGAACCGCCTCGTTTTCCGCCTTGGGCGCTCCGAGACGCCCGTGCTCATCCGGAGCGCAGGAGGAGAGGCGAGAGCGACGTTGACGATTCCCGTCGCCGCCCTCTCCCGTCTCCCCGCGATCCTGTCGCCGCCGCCGCGCGCCGCAGCGGCCGTTCTGGAAGCCCGGACGCGGCGTGAGATCGGGCGCGTGAAGTAGCGGGCGGCGCTGGAGCGCGTGCGCAGCGGACCGAGGCGGAGCACGTTTCGCGGAATTCTAGCGGCGTGCGAGTGCCGGCGCCGCCAGCATCGCCTTCGCTTCCGCCGCGTAGAGGACGTGGAAACGGGGGTCGAGCTTCAGGGCGCGTTCGAGATGGCGGCGTGCGCCTGCCGCGTCCCCGGCGGCGCGGGCGATCGCCCCGGCGTGAAACTCGAGGAGCGGATCGACGGTGCCGAGCGCGAGGGCCTTTCGCATGGGCAGGGCGGCGTCGGCCGCACGGCCGGCCCGGTAGAGGGCCCACGCGTATGCGTCCCAGCCGTAGACGTCCTTGCGGCCCTTGAGCTCGCGTTCGGCCATCGCGAGCGCCCGGCCGGGCTCGCCGTGGTCGGCGAAATAGAGAGCGAGCGGGCGGTGCACGAGGCGGTGGTTCTCGGGCTGGCGGAGGTCGAAATCGGCGACGGCCTTCTTCGCACGGGCCTCCCCCGCGGCGTCGCCCATCGCGCGGCGGTAGTCGACGAGCGCCGCCGCGACGCCGGCCTCGGGCTCGAGAGCGAAGGAGCGCTCCGCGAGGCGCGTCGCGGGCTCCCAGAGCCCCTTGCGCGCCGCGATCTCCGCGGCCACGGCGAGGGACGGGGCGTGGTCCGGGACGCGGCGGAGCGCTTCGACGAGCCGGCCCTCGGCCTCGTCGTAGCGGTTCAGCTTGAGGAGGATGCGTGCCGAGCGCGACCGGCACCAGGCGAACGCTTCGGGATCGGCGGGGAGCGCGGACGCTCCGGCGAGGTCCATCGACTGCAAGGCGCCCTTGAGATCGCCCGCGACCTCGCGCGCGAGAGCGATGCGGCTGAGCGACGCGGTCGAGGGCTTTCGGGCCGCGAAGCGCTCGTAGGCAGCGAAGGCCTCCGGGTACCGGCCCAGGTCGAAGTCTGCGTCGCCGAGGGCGCCGTCGAGGTCGGCATCGTCGGGCCGTTCCCTCTTGAGCTCTTCCGCCTCGCGGCGCAGGCCCTCGAAGTCGTGGTGGGGGAGGAGGAGCCGGAGCCGGAACTTGCGGAGCTCGTAGTCGTTCGGAGCCGCGTCCAGCCCGGCCTGCACGGCGGCGTCGGCGGCGGTCAAGTCGTCGTGCGAGAGCGTCGTGCGGTAGCGCGCGTACAGGCGCGCGGCTTGCGCGAGCGGCCCGCCGGCCGTGGGCGAAGGCGCGCTCCCCGCGCGGGCCGTGCCCGCCGCGAGGAGCAGGGCAGCCGCCCCCGCGAGGAGCGGGAGCGGCCGGAGACGGAATGGAGGGTTAGCGCGCATCCTTGGTCGTCTGAACGCGCGAGAGGTCTCCGTGGTGGTTCGCGACGCGGAGGCGCTCGGCGAACTCCTCGTCCGAGATGCCCTCGGGGAAGCCCTTGACGCTCGAGTCCCTGATCCCGCGCACCTGCGGCGCGTGGGTGGCCGCGGCCGGGCCGGCGTGCAGGGCCGTGAAGGCGCTCGTCGGGGACCACGTGTACGGGAAGAAATAGCGGCAGCCGCGCTGCGGGAAGTCGACGCCGTCGCCGAGCTGGCTGTTCGGCGCCTGCGCGTAGATCGGGTTGCCGCCGGCGGAGGGCGGAAGGAGGCCGACGATGATGCCGGCGACGGCGCGGAGCTCGATGTCCACGACGTCGTCGCACATGCGGCGGCCGTTCGGGAAGCCGGCCGGGTCGCCGCCAAGGTAGCCGA
>JBBQDQ010000266.1:0-3877 GCA_038319835.1 Thermoanaerobaculia bacterium
GGGGGCGCGCGATTCTTCCGACCGCCCGCCACGCGGAGGAGCTCATCAAGAAGGTCCAGGCACTCGCGAGCCAGGGCGAGCTCTTCACGAAGAAATGCAAAGCGAAGGAGTAGCGCAACCGCGACTTCTACGCGGAGTGGCCTATCGACCTCCAGGTCGACGGCTCGTACCACAACCTCGCGCTCTTCTTCGAGAAGATCGCCCGTTTCTCGCGGATCATCAACATCGAGGACCTCGTGATGTCCGGCTACCCGGACGCGCGCGGCGGCCGCACGCTGGGCGCCAACTTCACCGCGAAGACGTTCATCTACCTCGGGGACGTCGAGCCGGCGACGCCGGCTCCTGGCCCGAAGGCGGCCGCGCCCAAGGTCGCCGGCGGCGCGAAGAAGGAATCGGTGGAATGATGAGCGCCCGCCGCGCCGCCATGCTTTTCGCACTCGCGTTCGCAGCGGCAGCCCCGCCCGCCGTGGCGCAGCCGGCCAAAGCTCCCGACGCCCCGCCCGCCGCGGAGGCGCCGAAGATCACGGACCAGGACTTCACGCCGTCCGTCTACACCTACGAGGTCGGCGGCCGCCGGGACCCGTTCCGATCGCTCCTCGTGCGCAACCCCTCGGAGAAGGAGCGCGTGCGTCCGCCCGGACTCGCCGGAGTAATGGTCGACGAACTCGAGCTCCAGGGCACCATCAAGGTCAAGCAGAACTGGGTCGCGATGATGCGCGGCCCGGACAACAAGTCGCATCTCATCCGCAAAGGCACGACCCTCTTCGACGGCGAGGTCACCGACGTGTCCGCGACGGAAGTCACGTTCCGCCAGAACGTGAACGACCCGACGAACCCGAAGCCGTTCCGTGAAGTGGTCAAGGCGCTCGCACTCCAGAAGAAGCCGTGAGCGAAGGGACGTCCATGACGACGATGCTCAATGGGTCCGGAAAAAGAAGGGGCTCTTCCGATCAGGTGGGATCCGGTGGAGGAAGCATGCGGAATCCGTGTGTCCTCGCCGCACGTGTCGCGGCGCTCGCGCTGCTCGTCCCCGTGCTCTCCGGCTGCGCCTCCTCGAGCGACAAGGTCGCCGCGGCGGACTCCGGAATCGCGGCGCCGGCGCCGGTCGTCCTGACCGGGGCGACGTTGCTGGCGGACGGGGATGCTCCCCGTCTTCTCCTGACCGGGAACGGTCCGCTCGCCCCCACTCTCTACAACCGCGAAGGCTCGACCAAGGTGGTCGTGGACGTCGCGAACGCCGTGGCCGCGCCGGGGCTCGAGCCCCCGCGCGCCGACGGGACGCTCCTCTCGCGTCTCGAGATGAAGTCCTTCGTGGAGATGGGCAAGCCCCACATCCAGTTCGAGCTCACGGCCCGCGTGCCGCTGGCCCCCGCGCTCGCCTCCGAGTCGGGGTCGCCCGCGATGGCGGTCAGCCTCGCGAAGGCGGCGCCCGCCGCCTCGCCCGCGATGGTGGCGTCCGCGGCCCCGGCGGATGCGGCCGCTTCGGCCCCGGCTGCAGCCGAGCCGCCGGTCGTTCGGGTCGAGCCCGAGCCGGCAGTCAAGGCTGAGGACGCCCCGGCTGCAGCAACGACGTCGACGACGGTCCTTGCCGTCTCCGACGCGGCGCCCGTCCCCGTCCGCCACGCGGCAACCGGCTCTCCGGCCACGCGGCTCTCGGGAGTCGCCGTCGCCAAGAGCGGGGACCGCCTCATCGTGACGCTCTCCGGCAACGGCTCCTTCGCCTACGAGACGTTCGCTCTCGTAAACCCGCCGCGCTACGTCGTCGACCTGCCGGGCGTGCTCCTCGCGACGCCGAAGAAGTCGCAGGACGTCCGGCATCCTGCGGTCACCCGCGTTCGGGCCTCGCAGTTCAAGGGCGGCGCCGAGCCCGTCACCCGCGTCGTGTTCGACCTCGCGGGTCCGGCCGAGCCGGCCGCGAAGAGCGCTTCGGCGGGCCTCGCGTTCGCGTTCGGCGCGACCGTGGAGAGGCCGGCCAGGCCGGCCGCGATCGCCGCGCCTCCCGCTCCGGCGCCCGTCGCCGTCACGAACGCCTCCGCTTCCGAACCGGCGACCCCCGTGGCCGGCTCCTACGAGAAGCACGAGGTCGAGGAGCTGCGCGAGCCCGTCGTGAAGGCGGCCGAAGCCGTTCCCGCTGCTCCCGCGCCCGCTCCGGCCGTCACGGTCGCCGCGGCGCCCACGGTGTCAGTGGCGCCGGTCCCCGCTTCGGACGCGCCGCGCCTCGTGACCGCAACGCCGGAAATCCGGATGATTCCGGAATCGAAGCCCGCGCCTGTCGTGAGCGCGGCATCCCGCCAGGTCTCCCATCCGGCGGATCTCGCGCCGAGGCGCAAGAAGACCGCCGAGGACAAGGCGCTCATCGAAGCAGCCGAAACTCTCCTGAACCAGCAGGACGCGGCCGGGAAGCCGCGCGAGATCGCGAACCCCTACGAGGCGCGTACGCTCGGCGCCGGCGAGAAGCAGTACACGGGCGAGCCGATCACGCTCAACCTCAAGGACGCGGACGTCAAGGACACGCTCCAGAGGTTCAGCGAGCTCACGCAGCTCAACATCGTCCTCGACCCCGACGTCCGCGGCACGGTCACGGTGAGCCTCCAGGAAATCCCCTGGGACCAGGCCCTCGAGCTGATCCTCAAGATCAACCAGCTCGGGTATGTGCTCGAAGGCAACGTCATGCGCATCGCCTCGTCGAACAAGCTCCTCCAGGAGGAGCAGGCGCGGCTCGCGTTCACGGCAGCGCAGGACAAGAACCGACCGCTCCGCACGGTCCTCCAGAAGATCTCCTACGCGAACGTCAGCGAGATGGCCGCCACGGCCCGCAAGGTCATGTCCTCTCGGGGCGACATCTTCATCGACGCGCGCTCCAACACGCTCGTCATCAAGGAGCTGCCGGATTACCTCCCGACGGTCCTCGACCTCATCAAGAACCTCGACATCGCGAGTCCGCAGGTCATGATCGAGGCCCGCATCATCGAGGCGAACCGCACGTTCTCGAACGAGATCGGCGTCATCTGGGGCTTCCAGGGAGCTGCCGACGCCGCGCACGGCAACACGACGGGCCTCGTCTTCCCGAACTCGGGGAACGTTCTCGGCAACGTCTCGCTCCCGAGCGGCGCGCCGCAGGTTCTGAGCCTCTCTCTGGCGAACGTCCTGAACACGTTCAAGCTCGACGCCGCGATCCACGCGGCCGAGTCGCGCGGTCTCGTGAAGGTCGTCTCGACGCCGAAGGTCCAGACGCAGACGGGGGAGGCCGCGAGCATCCAGTCGGGCTTCCAGATCCCGGTCCAGACCACCGTCAACAACACGACTTCGGTCCTCTACATCAACGCGACGCTCCGTCTCGACGTGACGCCTCAGATCACGAACGAGGGCACGGTCATCATGGACGTGACCGTGCAGAAGCGAGAGCCCGCGGTCGGCATCAACATCGCCGGCGGCCAGAACATCCCGCTCACGACCCGCGACGCCAAGACGCGTCTCATGGTCCGTGACGGCGGGACGGCGGTCATCGGCGGCATCTTCAAGATCACGAGCAACGACGGCCAGTCGATGATCCCCGGCCTCTGGAAGATCCCGATCATCGGAAATCTCTTCCGGAGCCGCACGCAGAACGAAAGCACCGACGAGCTCATGATCTTCATCACCCCGCGGATCATCCGCTGACAGGAGCGCGTGCGATGAAGAAGACGACTCTCCCCGCTCTCGCCCTCGCAGCGGTGCTCGTCGCGCTGGTGCCGGGCTGCTCGACGAACACGCAGGGCGACGACGCCTCGCCGGTCTTCCTGGTCGGGGAGTTCACCGAGCTCCTCCTCGAGAAGCTGCTCGTCGAGGGCACCCCCGTCCAGTTCAAGACGACGACGTTGCGCTGCCGGCTCAAAGT
>JBBQDQ010000267.1:0-3865 GCA_038319835.1 Thermoanaerobaculia bacterium
CCGACGGTCGGGATCGTCCTTCTCTACGAGGCAGCCACCATCGGCACGATGATTGCGCTCGTTCTCCCCGCGCGGGCCGGCTTCCAGAGGCTCCGCTTCCCGTGGCTCGACCACTGGGGCGACGCGGTGGCGGGCGGCGTCATCGCCGCGACCGGACTCGCCGTACTCGCGCTCGGGATCTGACCGGGCGGACCCGGCGCACGTTCGGCCGCGGCGCACGTTCTCCGGGACGGAGACGATCCGCCGACGAAAAGGCCGGGTGGAGAGAGAGCGCTGCGCGGCCTCCCGGCGTCGTCCAGGAGCGCACGCGCGTCGAGGTCGCGCTCGCCGTGTTCCTTGCCGGAGCGGCTCAAGAGGGACTGGTGGTCCTTCGCCCCGGCGCCGGCCGCCGCCGCCTCGTCCTTACTTCGGAAAAGCCGGGGCCCCGAAGTACCGCTCGCGCAGGATCTCGATGTGATACGCGGCGTGCCCCGGCGCGGTGTGCAGGGCCGCCCGCACGCTGAACGGGTTCCCGGAAGCGACGCCGCGGCGGAGCGCCGCGTCGGGCGGGAATGCCTCCGCGAGAGCAATCGTCGCGGCCCGCACCGTGCGCCACTCGGCGAGGAGATCGCCGATCGCGCGCCGCCCGAAGCCGGCCGTCGGCATCCAGTCGTCCTGCTCGAAGCCCGGGAGGGGCGCCGGGTCGCCCCGGCCGATGCTGAGCGCGCGGTAGACGAACACGCGCTCCGTGTCCGTCAGGTGCCCGAGGACCTCCTTCACGCTCCACTTCCCCGGCGCGTAGGCGAAGTCCGCCTGCGCGGGGGTCAAGGGACCGAAGAGCCCCGCGATCTCGTCCGCCTGCTTCCGCAGCAGGGCGAAGAAGTCGCCGCGCGGCACGCGGGAGACGTAGCGGCCGTAGTACTCGGCGTACTCGTCGGCGGCGGGCGCGAGGTCGAACGGGTGGGCCACGGCGCTCCTCCTCAGGCCCCGGCGGCGACGCCGCCCCTGGGCCGGCGCTTCCACGCGACGTAGGGCTTCGCGAGGGTGCGCAGGGCGGCGAGCTTCGTCTCGTAAAGGCGCGACCCGATCGTCGGCGGCACGAGGTCCGCCGCCTCCTCGGGCTGGACGACGAGCGAGACCTGGATGCCCGGCAGAATCCCGACGGGCAGGCCGACGCGCGTCACCGCGCGCCAGAGGTACGCGAAGACGTCCTTCATCTCGTCCGGCTTCGGAGGCGCCACGTGCTCCATCGCGCTGCCGAGCGTCGGGCGGAAGATGCAGACGGTCGGGAACGCGCCCGCGTTCACGATCCGGTCGATTGCACGCTTCGTCGCGTCGATCGGCTCGGGGCCCGCGATGATCTCGCCCGAGACCTTTCCCGGGCCGAGCTTCTTCGCCGTGTACTCCATCGCCTCGAAGAAGGCCTTCTGGCCGACGGTCTGCGCCTTGCCGGGGCAGAGGTTCGCGAAGACCTCGGGGTCCTCGAACTCGTAGCAGAACGAGAAGTGGTCGGTCCCCGCGGCGACGAGGTCGTCGTACTCGTTGAACTTGCGGCGCGGAACCGGCACGGCCTGCACGCCGATGAAGCCGCCGACCTCGGCGCGGATCGCCTTCACGAACGGCTCGCACTGCCTGAGGCCGTGGAGCGACTCGTGCTTGTCGATGTCCTCGAAGTGATAGCCCGTGTTCAGGTGCGTGAAGATCGAGCCGGAGTGGTCGCGCGCGGCCTTCGCGACCTCGACGACGTCGCCGACCTTCTTCCGCGACTCCTCGGCCTCGCCCACGTTGCGTCCTGTCGTGCAGAACGCGCACGCCGGCGAGGACGGGAGGTTCCAGTAGAGGCACGAGTTCGAGACGTAGATCCCGAGATACGTCCCCTGCAGGACGCCGATGCGGCTCATCTCGGCGCCCGACTTCGTCTTCCACGAGTACCACTCCGGCTCGACCGGGATCTCGACGGGATAGTGGTCGCCCGTGCGCGAGTCGGCGACCGCGTAGCCGCCGCCGTTCTTCACGAGGAGAAACGGCGACGCCGCCGCGAACGGCTCGACGACCGGGACGTTCATCCAGATCTTCTTTCGCGGGGACGGGAGGACGATCTCGAGCCCGGACCCGAGGCCGGCGCGCGTGCGCGAGATGCGCCGCCCGTCCTCGTCCACCTCGCAGGATTCGTCGATGCGCATTCCGAGGCAAAAGAGCTCGATCTCGAGCTCGACTGGTTTCAGCATGGTTACCCTTTCAACCGCTTGCGCCGGGGGAGGAGGTCGTTCACCTCGCGCAGCGCGAGGTCGAGGCCCTTTTCGATGCCCGCGGGCTCCTCGCCCCTCCGGGCCATCATGAGGTACTCGTCTCTCAGGCGCTGGAGCTTGTGGCCCAGCGCCCACAGGATCGTCTCGACGGCCTTCTGCTCGTCCTCGGTCCGGCTCTTCGACATCCCCGGGATTCTGAACCAAGATCGGCCCGATGCCCGTCCTCGCCGTTCTCGTCCGGACCCACAACCCCGGGAACCTCGGCGCCGCGGCCCGGGCGGCGAAGAATTTCGGGGCGGAAATCGCTTTGCTCGGACCGCGCACCGACCCGGCCCACCCGGATGCGATCTCCTTCGCGTCGGGCGCCGAAGATCTTCTGAGAGGGGTGTGTGTCCTCTCGGACATGGGTGAGCTGCTCGGCCGAGCCGACTCGCTGGTGGCCCTCTCGTCGCTGCGCGGCCGCGTCTCGCGAGGACTGCCGCCTCCCACCACATTCAAGGAAATCCGATCTTCCCTCCGCCGCCGAAAGCGCGTCGCACTCGTGTTCGGGCCTGAGCGGGGCGGGTTGACGACGGAGGAGCTGCAGGGCTGCGACGCGCGACTCCGCATCGAGACGTCGGAGGAGTTCCCGACCCTGAATCTCGCGCAATCGGTCGGAATCGCTCTGGCGCTTCTCTCCCCTTTCGAAGCACCGCGCCGAAGGCTCGAATCGCCGAACCCCGAGGAGGCGCCTGCCGCCGCGAAGGACGTCCGCCGCCTCCTCTCTTCACTCAAAGACACTCTCTCTTCGGCCGGCTATCCGGGCCGCGGCCATTCGAAGGAAGTCGTCGCGGAAATCGAGTCCTTCGTCAAGCGGGGAAAGCCGACGGACCGGGAGGTGAAGATCCTCCTCGGCGCACTCGCCGCGCTCCGGCGGGGCCTCGGCGTCAGCTCTTCGAAGTCCCGCGGCTGAATTGGAGCGCGCCCGATGGGCAGCGCTCGACCTGCTCGACCACGCGGTCGGCCGGGGCGCCGTCGAGGTTCACCCAGGGACGTTTGCTGACGTCGAAGACGTCGAAGAGGCCCCTCACGCACACCCCGGAATGCGTGCAGACGCGAGGGTCGAACGTGACCGTGAGGTCGCCTTTCAGGTATTTCTGAACCGGATCCTTCATGAGCTGATTCTCCCTCACGGGGCCCTCCGGGAGGAGGAACCCGTGACCGCCGTCAACACCCCGGTCCCGAATCAGGCCTCTGGCGCGCCCGGACCGGACTTCGGCGCGCCCCGGCCATGCGGCGCCCTTGCCCTGGCTCGATCTGCGGCGCATCTTGGTGGGGAAAAGGAGCGCGCCATGAAAATGAAGACACTCGCTGCCTTCCTCCTGCCCGCCGCCCTCGGCTTCGCGGCCCTTCCGGCCGCGGCGCTGTCGGTGACGTCCGTCAGCCTCGCGGTCTCGCCCGCCACCAGCCACGGCCCGTGCCCGGTGAAGTTCACGTTCACCGGCAAGGTCACGCTCAACGGCAAGGGCACCTTCAGGTACGAGTGGCTGCGTAGCGACGGCGCGACCGACACGACCGGACCGCACACCGCCACGTACGACGGCGTTCACCCGGCGATCGTGACGACCACCTGGCAGCTGGGGGCCGCCATCCCGCTG
>JBBQDQ010000268.1:0-3828 GCA_038319835.1 Thermoanaerobaculia bacterium
ACCGACTCACGCGGCGCCCATCCTTCGAGGCCATCGGGGAGCCGCACGCGAACCCAGCCAGATCGTTCGTCGAGCACGCGTACGCGCGATCCGCCTTGCAAACGAACGGCGACGGGCAGATGACCGCCCGGTCCCTCGCGCAGCTCGACCACAGCATCCAGGGCGATCGCGTCGGGGTGGTCGTCGGCGCCCTCCATCACCTGGGCGATGACGCGTCGCTGGTCGGTCATGCGCATGCCCTTATTGGCACACTGCTCTTCCAGCGTCTCTGGATGCGACGGTTTCAGCATGCTCTAATCGAGGCTCCGCGCCATGACGAGGGCAGTGGCCGGCTGGCCGTCCGCCCGTGCATAATACCCCTTCCGCTCGGAGATCTTGGTAAAGCCGAGCTTCTCGTAGAGCCGGATCGCTGCTGGATTGTCGGCCGCCACTTCGAGGATCATGCGCTTGGACGGCGTCATCAGCAAATCCTCAAAGCACGCCCGCATCAGCGCGGCGCCGACGCCCTTGCCGCGATATTTGGGATCGACCGCGATGGTCATCAGCTCGACGTCGTCGCCCAGCAGCCGCAGCATCGCAAAGCCCGCGACCTTGCGCTTCTGGTCGCACACGACGAGCGTTGGCGTGTCGGTGTCCATGATGTAGGCGGCGATGTCTTCCTTTGGCCAGCCGCGATAAAAGCTGGCCGCGTGGAGTTTGGCCGCTGCGTCCGAATCGCGCGGCTGCGCCGGCTCGATGTGGAGCCCCATCGGGGCCATCCAGCTGCGCAGCATCATGGCGCGGTCTCCGGCACTCTGGCGACGCGGAACTTGTCCTGCGGCTTTGCGTCGGCGTCGCGGATATAGGCCGCCTCGGGCGGATAGTCCTGCGGATCGAGCGAGACGGCGAAGCGGGCGAGGGCGGCGACGTCGACGAAGGGCGAGGTGAAGACATCCGCGCCGCGCGGCACCAGCCGTCGCGCCTCGTCCATCGCCAGCAGCGCCGGTTCACCGATCGGAATGCCGGGGCCGGAAAAACTCTGGAAATACGCCTCGTCCCGGCGGGCATCGAGCAACACCGCGATCGCGTCGCACTGCGCGACCAGCGACAACGCCAGCAGCGACGGGACGCCGACCACCGGAATGCCGAGCGCCAGTCCGAGGCCGCGCGCCGCGCTGAGCCCGATCCTGAGCCCGGTGAACGAGCCCGGCCCGGTGGTCACCGCGATTCGGGTCAGATCCTGGTAGGCGATGCCGCCGCGGCCGAGCAGTTCGGCGAGCGCCGGAAACAGCCGCTCGGCCTGTCCGGTCGCCATGTCTTCGACCAGCGTCTCGACGCGGTCGGTGTCAAACAGCAGCGCAAGCTGCAACCGCGGCGCGGCCGTATCGATGGCGAGGAGGATGCCCATTCAGGAGAGATAGTCTGCCGGACCGTCCGAGGCTAGCCCTTGGCGCGGCGCTGGCAGCCAAGTTCTCCCCTCTCCCAAAAGGGGAGGGCGCCGGAACCGCCAGTCCAGAGGGGTCTGCGTCAGACCTGCGCCACGGCCTCGACGCCGGGCACGAAGTGCCGCAGCAGATTCTCGATGCCGGATTTGAGCGTCGCGGTCGAGGACGGGCAGCCCGAGCAGGCGCCCTGCATATGCAGGTACACCGTGCCGTCGCGGAAACCCTTGAAGGTGATGTCGCCGCCGTCCATGGCGACCGCCGGGCGGACGCGGGTCGAGATCAGTTCCTTGATCACTTCGACCGTCTCGCTGTCGGCTGCTTCATAGAATTCCTCGCCGGCGGTGGCCGTGTTGCCCTCGTCGATCACCGGCTTGCCCGAAAGGAAATGCTCCATGATCACGCCGAGGATCGCCGGCTTGATGTGATTCCAGTCGGTCGAATCCTTGCTCACCGACACGAAATCGGAGCCGAGGAATACGCCCGTCACGCCCGGCACCGAAAACAGCCCGGAGGCGAGCGGCGACACCGCGGCGGCGTCGGCACTGCGGAAATCGCGCGGTTCACCCACCAGAACGTCGCGGCCGGGCAGGAATTTGAGGGTTGCCGGGTTGGGGGTCGCTTCAGTCTGGATGAACATTTGGGTCGCCAATCGCTTTTGGAATGGTTCTAAAATAGTTTTTCGGACCGCCCGTTGCAAGCCCAAACCGACTCGCGAGCCATGCGAAAGGCTCACGCCGCGGCGATGATTTCGTCTTCGGTCATGGCCCCCGGAACGATCGTCACCAGCACGTGCAGTCGGTTATGGGCGGCAAAATGCGTCACCAGCGGTCCCGGGCCCTTGTCGCCGACGCCCGCGGCGATCACCAGGATGCCGATTCCCGGGTCCCCCGCCAGCACCGCCTCGATCGCCTCGTCGGGCCGCCCCTCGCGGATCACGGTTTCGGTGCGGACCTGGCCGATCTCGGCGATCCGGGCGATCCGCGCGTCTAGATTGCGCTCGGCCTCGTCGCGGGCCTCGGCCCGCATGGTGTCGGCCACGCCGATGAACTGCGCGAAATCCTCGGTGTCGATCACCGACATCAGGACCACCGTGCCGCCGGTGCGCTTGACCCGGTGCGCGGCAAAACTCACCGCGCGGTCGCATTCGGGCGATTCGTCGATGAGGACGAGGAATTTGCGAGAATAATTGAGCTCAGCCATTTGCCGCCCCGCGCCTGGTGATGGGCAGGCATTGTTTCACCGCAAACTCGATTCAACAAGTCGGGGTTTGTCGGCGAGCCTAGCCGAGGAAGCCGACGATGCGCCGGACCTCCGACATCGTCTGCTCGGCGATCTCGGAGGCGCGGGCGGCGCCGTCGGCCATGAAGGCGTCGATCGAGCCCGGATCGGCGACGAGCCGGCGCGTTTCGGCGGCGATCGGCGCGAGCTTGGCGACGGCGAGATCGGCCAGCGCCGTCTTGAACGCGCCCCAGCCCTGGCCGCCGAACTGCGTCAGTACCGCGGCCTTCGAGGTTTCGCTGAGCGCCGCATAGATGCCGACGAGATTGTTCGCTTCGAGCCGGCCCTCGAGGCCTTTTTCCTCGGACGGGAGCGGTTCGGGGTCGGTGGTCGCGCGCTTGATCTTCTTGGCGATGGCGTCGGCGTCGTCCATCAGGAGGATGCGCGCGCCGTCGGCCGGGTCGGACTTGCTCATCTTCTTGCTGGCGTCCTTGAGCGACATGACGCGCGTCGCCGGCCCGGCGATCACCGGCTCGGTGATCGGGAAGAAGTCGGCGTCGAGCCCCTGCTCCTTGAGCGAGGGGGCGTAGTCGTTGTTGAACTTGGCCGCGATGTCGCGCGTCAACTCCAGATGCTGCTTCTGGTCGTCGCCTACCGGCACGTGCGTCGCCTTGTAGAGGAGGATGTCCGCCGCCATCAGCGACGGATAGGCGAACAGCCCGAGCGATTCGGCTTCGGCGTTCTTGCCGGCGGTCTTGTCCTTCCACTGCGTCATGCGGTTCATCCAGCCCATGCGGGCGACGCAGTTGAACACCCAGGCGAGCTCGGCATGCTGGTGCACGCGCGACTGGTTGAAGACGATGTTCTTCTTGGGATCGACCCCCGCCGCCACGTAGGCCGCCGCCACCTCGCGGGTCGCCCGGCGCAGATTATCGGGGTCCTGCCAGACGGTGATCGCGTGCATGTCGACGACGCAGTAGATGCACTCATGCGTCTTCTGCATTTCGACATAGCGCTTGATGGCGCCGAGATAGTTGCCGAGGTGCAGGTCGCCCGAGGGCTGGGTGCCGGAAAAGACGCGCGGGGTGAAGGCCATGGCTTTGTTCTTTGACTTTGAGGACTACGGCCTTACCGCGTCGCACGTCCGGTGGGCAAGGCTCTAGCCGTTGCGCCTGAGCCGCTTAAG
>JBBQDQ010000269.1:0-3754 GCA_038319835.1 Thermoanaerobaculia bacterium
GTCACGGAGATCGCGCACGTCGTTCTCGGCCTCGGCCTCGCGATCGCCACGGTCGGCGCCTGGATAGCCGTCACGTGCGCCTTCGATCTCCCGCACGTCGTCCTCTGCCTCTCGGTCCTCTTCTGGGTGGCGGGCTTCGACGTCATCTACAGTCTGCAGGACGAGGCCTTCGACCGCGAGCACGGCCTCTTCTCGATCCCGGCGCGTCTCGGCGCCCGCCGGGCCCTCGACGTCTCGACCGTCTTCCATGCCCTCTCGCTCGCTCTCCTCTACGCGGTCTTCGCCCTCACGGGCGGCGGCCTCCTCTTCGGGCTGGGCGTCGTCCTCGCGGGGGTCTTCCTCGTCCGCCAGCACGTCCTCGTCAAGCCGGGGGACCTCTCCCGGGTGGACGGGGCGTTCTTCACGGCCAACGGCTGGCTTTCGGTGGCCGTTTTCGCCTGCGGGGCGGCCGACGTCTTCCTCCGCCGGTAGGCCCCCGGACCGGTAAACTCGCCTCCCGTGCCCGCGCCCACACCCAAGGAATTCCCGCTCCGCCACATCGCGATCGAGGGCCCGATCGGCGTCGGGAAAACCTCGCTCGTCGGCCTCCTCGCCAAGCGCTTCAGCGGGACGCAGATCCTCGAGGACGTGACGAACCCCTTCCTCGCGGACTTCTATGCGGGCAAGAAGGGCGCCGCGTTCCAGACGCAGATGTACTTCCTGCTGTCGCGCTATCAGCAGCAGCAGGAGATCGCGCAGATCGACCTCTTCCGAAACCTCGTCGTGGCGGACTACACGTTCGCGAAGGACAAGATCTTCGCGTACCTCACGCTGAACGACGCCGAGATCGCGCTCTACGACAAGATCTACGCCACGCTCGCCGCGAACGTCCCGCGCCCGGACCTCGTCGTCCACCTCACGGCGTCCGTCGACACGTGCCTCGCGCGCATCAAGAAGCGCGGGCGCGCGTTCGAGAAGTCGATCTCGGCCGAGTACCTCAAATCGCTCGTCGAGGCCTACAACTACTTCTTCTACCATTACCGCGACGGCCCGCTTCTCGTCGTCGAGACGAACGACATCGACTTCGTCGAGAGGAAGGGCGACCTCGACGACCTCATCGCGCAGATCACGCGCCCGTTCCGCGGGACGCAGATCTACGTGCCGCGCGGCTCGAAGAAGTAGGCGTGGGCGCCGTCGAACGGCTGCGCGAGCTGGGCGCGGGCCCCGAGATCCTCGGTGAGAGCGCGCCGCGCGAGCGCGACGGCCTGCGCGTCTCGCCGAAGAACGCCGGACTCACGCCCGAAGAGCGCGGGGCGGCGCCGGCGGTGTTCCGCGCGATCCTCGCGGCCCAGCTCCTCTTCGGCCTGGGCGAGACGAAGTCGCAAAAACTCCTCAAGGCGATGAGCCTCGCCCTCGAGATGGAGCCGGGCCTCACGATCGAGGCGCTCGACGTCGTCGACGCGGTCACGCTCCGGCCTGTCGAGAAAATCAACGCCCCAGCGGTTCTGATCGCGTCCGCGTGGGCCGGCACGACGCTCCTCGCCGACAGCGTGCGGCTCGAACCCGCGAACTAGCAAGCCCATCATCGACGGGTTCGCTCTCCACGCTCTACTATTGCTTTGTCGATTCGCCAATATGAAAGTGGATCAAGGCGAGCAATGTATTCAACGTTGATGCGCGCGGTGCTCTGGTTCGCGCTTTTCATGTCCGCGCTGGGTCATGCGCAGTCCCCGGTCCTCGTGAAGGACATCTGGCCGGGAGCGACCGGGTCGAGGTACGACCCGCGAGACCCCACGTCGGCAGGAGCGGCCGGGGGCAACGCGTATGTCGCCGGCGGGTTCTCGCTCCACGGGCTCGGCTGCGGCGGGATCTGGGTGACGGACGGAAACGGTCCGCTCCGTCTGCTCGTGGACGGCCTGTGCATGTCGGGCCAGGGAGCCGAGCTGAACGGGTCGCTCATCTTCGCGGCGTCGGATCAGGCCCGCGGTGCCCTCTGGAAAACCGACGGAACAACGGCTGGCACGTCCCTCGTCAAACGGCTCGGAGGGGGCAATCCGAGCATTCCCGCTCAGGCCCGTCTCCTGACGGCCGCCGGCGGAAAGGTCTTCTTCTCGCTAGACGACGGAACTCACGGGTCGGAACTCTGGGCGAGCGACGGTACGGAGGCCGGAACAGCGATCGTCGCCGACGCGACGCCCGGTCCGGCCAGTACCCTGGATACATTCAGCAAGATCATCGGCGCGGGCAACGGTGTGTTCTTCACGACTTGTACGCCGGTGTGCGCTCTGTGGAAGAGCGACGGAACTGCGGCGGGCACGCTGCCGATCGTGAACCTCGTCGTGTCGTCCTTGGCGACGATCGGGACGACGCTCTACTTCACCGAGAACGGGCAGAACCTCTGGAAGAGCGACGGGACGGCGGCCGGGACGGCCAAGTTCGCGGACGCCGTCAACGTGGCCGAGCTGACTGCCGCGGGCGGAGCGCTCTTCTTTCGCGCGTGCGACCCGACGAGCGGCTGCGAGCTCTGGAAAAGCGACGGAAGCGGGCCGGGCACGGCGATCGTCAAGGACGCGACGCCCGGGCCGGCGGGCGACGTCCGGTTCTTCACGGCGTTCGGAAACGACCTGATGTTCCTGGCCGCGCCGGATCCGTCCTCGCTCGTTCTCTGGCGGAGCGACGGAACGGATGCGGGGACGATCCCGCTCGCCGCAATTTCGGGGCAGGTCATGTCGAGGGCCGTTGCGGGCGGTAAGTACTTTCTCCTGACGGACGCGCACCTCTGGGTGTCGGACGGGAGCGCCGTCGGCACACAACACATTTTCGACGTTCCGCTGCCGCCCGCGGCGGGCATCGTGTTCGGCTTCGGGTTGACGGCTCTCGGGGACGTCGTCGTCTTCGGGCTCGGAGACGCTCTCGGGCCCGGTGCCTACCGCTCGGACGGGAGCGCGGCCGGAACGAGGCCGCTCGGCCCGGTCGTCGCCGCTTCGAACACCGCCTTGCCGGGCCGCCTCGCGGACGTGAACGGGACTCTCTTTTTCGGAGCGGATGACGGCGTTCACGGATTCGAGCTCTGGGCGACTGACGGCACCCCCGGCGGCGCACGGCTCGTGAGAGACGTCAATCCCGGCCCGGACGGCTCCAACCCTTCGAGACTCGTGCTCGCCGGGGGCGGCGGGTTCTTCACGGCGTACACGGCGGCCGCGGGACTCGAGCTCTGGCGGAGCGACGGCACGGAGGCCGGGACGTTCCTCGTCAAGGACATCGCGCCGGGAACGGCATCCTCCGTCCCGCAGATCTTCGGAACTCGCGGCGACGTCGTCCTCTTCAATGCGTCCACGGACGACAACGGAGTGCCGTTTCTCTGGCGTTCCGACGGCACGGACGCAGGCACGTTTTCTCTCGGCGGCGTGAGAAGCTGGAGCCCAGCCGTCGAATGGCGCGGCGCTTCCTGGTTTGTGGGCTCTTACCAGGGCGTGTATGCGCTCTTCAGGACGGACGCGACGGTCGCGGGGACCTCGGCGGTGGCGATAATTCCGGGCGACAACTGGAACAGCATTTCTGTCGCGCGCGACACCCTTGTCTTCACGGGATGCGACTCCACGCACGGGTGCGAACCTTGGACGAGCGATGGCACCGCAGCGGGAACGCGTCTCCTATTTGACGTGAACCCGGGCGCTCAGGACGGCATCTTTGCCGGCCAGGCGTTTCTTTCTGTCGGAGACGTCGTGATGTTCTTGGGGGACGATGGCGTTCACGGACGTGAGCCCTGGGTGAC
>JBBQDQ010000270.1:0-3717 GCA_038319835.1 Thermoanaerobaculia bacterium
CGAATCCCTGCCCCCCAGCCACTTTAGAAACGCCTTCCTAGTCCCCCGCGAGCGACCGGAAGAACGCCGCGAGGTCCTCCGGGTGGCCGCTCCCCTGATACGTGACCGAGATCGCCCCCGCCTTGCGGCTGGAGGCCGTCCGGCGCATCGACACGCGGTCCGGCCGCGGGCCGCCGCGGCGCCGGCGCGAGCCGGCCGGGCGCAGGCGCGAGACGTCGGGCGCGCCGAGGCGGATGCCGAAACGCGTGCCGACTTCCTCGATGACCTTCTTCGCCTCGAGGACGGGATTCTTGTCCAGCAGGGCCTTCGCAAAGGCGATCGCGCCCGGCCGGTCGATCCCGAGCTTCTTCCGCACGTCGCGGATGACGCCAGCGCTGATGGTCTTCGGATTCAACTTGAAGGCGCGGCCGATTGCGGCCTTCACTTCACGCTCCGTTAACGTCTTGTTCTTCTTGAGCAAGTCAGTCACGAAGCCGCGAATTTTCGCGACGTTCTTTTCCATGAGTCAAGCCTCCCCGATCAGCAACATTGTCACGAAGATGGACACAAATCAAATGTGGAGGTCCGAGGCCCGAACGATCGGTCAATAACGCGGGATTGACGGATCGAGGCGCGCGGACCACGCGAGGACGCCCCCGTCGAGGTTGACGGCTTCGCGGCCCTGGCCCTTCAGGAACGCGGCGACCTGCGCGCTGCGCGCGCCGCTCCGGCACGCACAGACGACCGTCCGGTCCTTCGGGATCTCGTCCAGCCGCGCGGGAATCTGTCCCATCGGAATATGCAGAACCGGAAAAGGATAGGGGGCGATCGCGAGCTCCCGCGCCTCGCGCACGTCGAGAACGCACGGCGTCGCACCTGCGTCCAGCTCCGCCTTCAGCTCCTCGACCGTCATGCCGGGCCTCCGGACCCCAGTGTAACGATACAATCGGCCTCTCATGCTCGAAGACTTTCGCAACGAACCCTTCACCGACTTCAGCCGCGCCGAGGAGCGCTCCGCGTTCGAAGCGGCCCTCACCCGAGTGGACCGCCAGAAGGGCGCGGAGATCCCCGTCGTCGTGGGTGGACGGCGGATCCGGACCGGCCGTCTCCTCGAGAACACGAACCCCTCCGACCGCTCGGAGGTGATTTCCCGCCACCACCTCGCCGACCGGAAGATCGCCCTCAAAGCGGTCGAAGCGGCGGTCAAGGCGCAGCGCGAGTGGGCGGAGCTCCCGGCGCGTGAGCGCGCGTCGGTCCTTCTCCGCGCCGCCGCGCGCATGCGCACGAAGAAGCACGAATTCTCGGCCACGATGGTCCTCGAAATCGGCAAATCCTGGCCCGAGGCCGACGTCGAGACCGCCGAGGCAATCGATTTCCTCGAGTTCTACGCGCGCGAGATGCTGCGCTGGGGCGGCGAGATCCCCGTCACGCCCTACCCGGGCGAGCTCCCGGAGACGCTCTACGTCCCGCTCGGCGCCGGCGCCGTCATTCCGCCGTGGAACTTCCCGAACGCGATCCTCACGGGCATGGCGACCGCCGCGCTCGTCACGGGAAACGCCGTCGTCCTGAAGCCCGCGTCCGACACGCCGCTCATCGGGTGGCGCGTCTTCACGCTCCTCGAAGACGCGGGCGTCCCCGCCGGCGCGCTCAACTACCTCCCGGGACCCGGCAGCGAAGTCGGCGACCTCCTCGTCGAGCACGCCCAGACACGCTTCATCTCGTTCACGGGCTCCAAGCAGGTCGGCCTCACGATCAACCAGAAGGCGGCCGCGGTCGCGAAGGGCCAGCGCTGGATCAAACGCGTCGTCCTCGAGATGGGCGGCAAGGACTTCATCTTCGTGGACGAGGACGCGGACTTCGACTTCGCGGTTTCGCAGGTCGTCGCCTCGGCGTTCGGGTTCCAGGGCCAGAAGTGCTCGGCGTGCTCGCGCGCGATCGTCCACAAACGCCTCTACAAGCGGTTCGTCGACGCGGTCGCAGCGAAGACCGCGAAACTCGCCCAGGGCCCGACGCGCGACCACCGGAACTTCATGGGTCCGGTCGCCTCCGAGCGCCAGCTCAAGACGGTCACGGACTACATCAAGATCGGCCGTCGCGAGTCGAAGCTCGGAACTGGCGGGACGTGGAACGGGCGAGTCGGCAACTTCGTCGCTCCGACCGTCTTCTACGACGTGAAGCCGACGGCGCGCATCTTCCAGGAGGAGATCTTCGGGCCCGTCCTCGGGATCACGGAGGCGAAGGACTTCGAGACGGGGATCGCGTACGCGAACGCGAGCGAGTACGGCCTCACGGGCTCGTACTTCGGCCGCGACCGCCGGCGCATCCTCGAGGCCAAGAAGCGCCTCCACTGCGGCAACCTCTACATCAACAGGAAGTGCACCGGCGCGCTCGTCGGCGTGCATCCCTTCGGCGGCTTCGACATGTCCGGCACGGACAGCAAGGCCGGAGGGCGGGATTACCTCGGCCTCTTCCTGCAGGCGAAGTCGATCTCGGAGCGGCTCCTCTAGACGGGAATAGATCCAGCCCCTCCGGCGTTGTCCGGTCCGAACCAAACAGTCGCCGGAGGGGCCGGTGTTCCCGGTCCCGCTCCTGGTCGGAGTCCCCGATGATCGCCCTTCGCCCCGCCAAAGAGCGCGGCCACGCCAACCACGGCTGGCTCGACACCTGGCACTCCTTCTCGTTCGCCGACTACCACGACGAGGCCCACATGGGCTTCCGCTCGCTGCGCGTCCTGAACGACGACACCGTCCGTCCCGGCGAAGGTTTCGGGACGCACTCCCATCGCGATATGGAGATCGTGTCGTACGTGCTCGACGGCGTGCTCGCACACAAAGACAGCATGGGGACGGTCGCGACGATCGCGCCCGGCGACGTCCAGTACATGAGCGCCGGCACCGGCGTGATGCACAGCGAGTTCAACGGGAGCCAGACGGAGCCCGTCCACTTCGTCCAGATCTGGATTCTCCCGGACAAGGCCCAATACGCCCCGCGCCACGGGCAGATCCGCGTCGAGAAGGCGGAAAAGACGGGCCGCCTCCGCCTCGTCGCCTCGCCGGACGGCGCGGACGGCTCGCTCGCGATCCGGCAGGATGCGAGGCTCTACGCCTCCGTGCTGGCGGAGGGGACGTCGACGACGCTCGCGCTCCCGAAGGGCCGTCACCTGTGGGTCCAGTCGCTCCGCGGCACGGTCGACGTGAACGGACACGCTCTGTCGGCGGGCGACGGCCTCGCGGCATCCGACGAGGCGGCCTTCACGTTCCGGGTGCCCGAAGGCGAGGCCGAATTCCTCGTCTTCGACCTGGCGTGACCTAGAGCGCGGGCAGGTCCCGGCAGCACGCCTCGCGGCAGCGCTCGTAGACCGAGCCGCGCTTGACGGGCGTGAAGCCCGAGTCGCGGATGAGCGCGCGCATCGCCTCCTCGCCTTCCATCCGGTTGTGCGAGCCGGCGGCGGCGACCACGTTCTCCTCGATCATGATCGAGCCGAGGTCGTCCGCGCCGAACGCCGTCGCGACGCTCCCGATCTTGGCGCCCTGCGTGAGCCACGATCCCTGCACGTGCGGAACGTTGTCGAGGTAGAGCCGCGCGATCGCGAGCGTCCGCAGGTAGTCGACGCCTCCGGCGGTCTCGACCTTGCCGTCGAGGGCGGTGTTCTCTTCCTGGAAGGTCCACGGGATGAAGGCCGTGAAGCTCTCGGCGCCGTCGGCAAGGGACTCGTCCTGCGCGCGGCGGACGACGTCG
>JBBQDQ010000271.1:0-3655 GCA_038319835.1 Thermoanaerobaculia bacterium
GCAAGCGCAAGACATGGATCGCGATCGAGTTCGACGACGAGCACGCGCTCGAGGTCATGGGCCTCCTGCCGCCGCTCGCGTGGTTCACCGTGATCTGGTGGAAAGGCTCGCTCGGACTCTGGGACGCCCTGATCCTCTCCATCTGCTACTTCGCCTATCTTTTCGCGCTGCTCAGGGTCCCGCCCCGCCAGGGCGACGTCGAGGAGATCGAGGACCTGCCCGCGGTCTCGAAGTGGGCGCTCCGTCAGGGCCCGGGCCGGCGCGGCTGGGCGATCGCGGGGATCTTCGTCGTGGGCGGCCTCCTGCTCGTCGTGTCGGCGCACGCGTTCGTCGAGTCGATGCTCGCACTCGCGATCACGGCCGGCGTCGCGCCCTTCGTCTTCGTCCAGTGGGTCGCGCCGTTCCTGTCGGAGTTCCCCGAAAAGCTCTCGGCCTTCAACTGGGCCCGCCAGATCACGAAGGCGCCGATGGCGGTCATGAACCTCGTCTCGTCCACGATCAACCAGTGGTCGATCCTGTCGGCCCTGATCCCGGTCATCTACTCGTTCTCGCGGGGGACGCCTTCGGCGATCGTCTTCGACGAGCACCAGCGCGTAGAGATCCTGCTCACGATCCTGCAGAGCTTTCTCGGCTGGCTCCTCCTCGTGAACCTCGACCTCCGGGCGCTCGAGGCGGGCATCCTGTTCGTGTTCTGGCTGGTACAGTTTGCGGTGCCGTCGACGCGCGGCGCGATGGTCGGCGTCTACGCCGCGTGGTGCGGGGTCGAGATCCTCATGATCGCGATCGGGCGCAGGAGGCCGCGCGCGATCGCCGCCGCGTGGAGGGTGCTGAGGAGAGGATGAGATTCGCGACACGCGCGTCCCGCGTCGCCGGCTCGGCGACTCTCGAGGTCATGAAGGCCGCCGCCGCGCTGCGCGCCCGGGGGATCGACGTCGTCGACCTCGGCCCCGGAGAGCCCGACTTCCCGACGCCGGACTTCATCAAGGCGGCCGCGGTGGCCGCGATCGGGAGCGACTTCACCCGCTACACGGACGCGTCGGGCACTTCCGAGCTCCGCGGCGCGATCGCCGGGCGCTACTCCCGCGAGTGGGACGCCCCGTGGACCGCGTCCGAGGTCGTCGTGACCGCCGGCGGCAAGCAGGCGCTCCACACGGCCATCCTCGCGCTCTTCGAGGAGGGCGACGACGTCCTGATCCCGGCGCCGTACTGGGTGTCGTTCCCGGAGATGGTGAAGCTCTCAGGGGCGCGGCCCGTGTTCGTCCCGACCTCCGCCGCGAGCGGCTTCAAGCTCACGGCAGAAGACGTCGAGGCGGCCGCGACCTCCGCCACGCGCGGGGTCATCGTGAACACGCCGAACAATCCGACGGGCGCCGTCATGGACCCCGCCGAGATCGAGGGGGTCGTCCGGCTTGCCGCGGCGCACGGCTGGGTCGTGATCTTCGACGAGTGCTACGACCGCTTCGTGTTCGAGGGCAGGCACGTCTCGGCGGCGGCCTTCGCGAGGGAGTTCCCCGAGACGGTGCTCGTGGCCGGGACGCTCAGCAAGACGTATGCGATGACGGGCTGGCGGATCGGATACGGGATCGGGCCCAGGTCCCTCGTCGAGATGATGGGCCGGATCGTGAGCCACGCGACGTCGAACGTCTGCTCGATCACACAGAAGGCGGCGTTCGCGGCGCTCAACCAGCAATCCGACGCGAACGCCGCCATCGACGCGATGCTTGGCGAGTACTCCCGCAGGCGGAACTTCCTAATCCCGGCCCTCAACGCGCTCCCGGGCGTCGCCTGCGCACCTCCGGGGGGCGCGTTCTACGCGTTCCCGGACGTTTCGGCGCATTACGGGCGGACGCTCGGCGGGATCGCCGTGACGGATTCGAATTCCTTTGCGAAGGCGCTGCTCGAGGCCGCCGCCGTCGCCGTGACGCCGGGCGCGGCCTTCGGCGAGGACCGGTGCATCCGGATCTCCTTTGCGACGTCCCTCGAGCGTCTCTCGGAGGCCCTGAAGCGGCTCCGCGGCGTCCTCGCGTGACGGGCGTCAGCGGTAAACGACGTCGGAGGCCGCAGCCGGGCGGCTCGGAGCCTCGACCATGACTTTGTTGCGGCCGGCTTCCTTGGCCGCGTAGAGCGTCGCATCGGCCCGTGCCACGAGCCCTTCGAGCGTCGAGTGCTCGAACGGCGGCACGTGGACCGCGATGCCCGCCGAAATCGTGATGGGCCGCGCGACGCGCGGCGGCTCGAGGGCCGCGACTGCCTTGCGGAGACGTTCGAGCGCGCGGACCGCGGATATGGCGTCGGCCTCGACGAGGAGCAGGATGAACTCCTCGCCTCCGTAGCGCCCCGCGAGGTCGATCGCGCGGATGGTCCGCGTGATGGCACCCGCGACGGACCCGAGCGCGGCGTCGCCCGCCGGATGCCCGTGCGCGTCGTTGAACGCCTTGAAGTGATCGAGGTCGAGCATCGCGAGGGACAGGGCGCGCCCGGTCCTCTCCGCCCGGGCGATCTCCGCCCGTGCGCGGTCCCGGAAGGCGGAGCGGTTCAGGAGGCCCGTGAGGGGGTCGGTCGTCGCGCGGGCGAAGAGCCGGCGCTCCTCGTCGGCGACGGTCGGGAGGAGAAGGACCGTGAAGAGGAGGAAGCCTGCGCCGAGCGGCGGGACGACCGTCCGCGCAAGCAGGAACGCGTGCCGCTGGGCGGTCTCGGCGAGTCCGGCCAGGGCCAGTACGCTCGCGGCGGCGAAGAGGAAGGCGCGTGTCCGGCGCGAGCCCTGGCCGAGGTCGTAGAGGAGGGCCGCGGCGAGCGCTGCCACGAGCGCCGCGGCGGCCGTGTCGACGGCCTGTGGCCCGCCGGGACGAAGAAGCGGGAGGGCGAGGACGGCCGCCGTGGAAAAGGCGAGCCCGGAGTAGAGGGCGAGGGTCCGGCGGTTCCGGGAGGCGAAGAGGAGCGTGAAGGCGACGAGGCCGAAGGCTCCCGCCGTGAGCGCGCAGAAGAGCGCGGCAACCTGCCCGGCCGTGAGCGTCATGCCGGATACGATTCTACGTTCGGCGTGCCATCATCGTGCGGGAGAAATCGATGAAGCGACTCGTCCTGGCAGCCGCCGCGGCGGCTCTCGTCTCGTCCCCGTGCGCTCCGGCGGCGACGGCATACAAGCTGCCTCCGAAGGAGGTCGTCCAGATCCTCGACGCGCCCGGTCCGCCCCAGGCGCGGCTGAGCCCGGCGGGCGACGCGGCTCTCCTCGTCGAGATCGAGCAGAACCCGCCCCTCTCCATCGTGGCCGAGCCCTTCCTCCGGCTCGCGGGAGTGCGGCTCGTGCCCGCTCGCGGCGCCCAGCAGCACCTCGTGTACGCCTCGGGACTCTCCGTCCTCTCCTTGCCGGAGGGCCGGACGACGCGGGTCGCCGTGCCGTCCGGCTCGCGCCTTGGAATGCCCGTCTTCTCGCCCGACGGCAGCGTCTTCGTCTTCACGCGCGATGCGGACGACCGGACGGAGCTCTGGCTCGGCGAGACGAAGACGGGCCGGGCGGCCGTCGCCCCGGGCGTGAAGGTGAACGACGTCGCGGGGTTCGAGGCTCGCTTCTCGAACGACGGAAAGACGCTCTGGCTCCTCGAGATTCCGCAGGATCGAAAGCCGGCGCCGCCGGAGCCGGCGGTTCCGCAGGGCC
>JBBQDQ010000272.1:0-3648 GCA_038319835.1 Thermoanaerobaculia bacterium
TCACGACGACGTCGAACGCCGACGGGAAGAGGACGAGGTTCATCGCGCAGGAGTCCACGAGCTGGTGCTCGAGCGTGACGTCGGGATGGCGCTTTCCGACTTCCGTGGCCACCGCGCGCCAGAGGCGCGACGTCTCGAGGACGTTCGACTTGTCGACGGACGTCACCTTGTTTCGCCGCGTCTTCGCGAGGCGGAATGCCTTCTCCACGATCCGGTCGATCTCGGGGCGCGTGTATGGCAGCGTGTTCACGGCCGTCCCCGCCTCGAGGTCGATCGCGCGGGGCGTTCCGAAGTAGAGGCCGCCGGTCAGCTCCCGCACAACGACGAGGTCGAGGCCGCGCGCGACCTCGGGCTTGAGCGGGCCGGCGTCCGCGAGCGCCTTGTAAAGGCGCGCGGGGCGGATGTTCGCGTAGACCCCGAGGGACTTGCGAAGCTGCAGAAGGCCGTACTCGGGCCGCTGGTCGTATGGGGCGAGCTCGTACGTGGGGTCGCCCACCGCGCCCATGAGAACGGCGTCCGCGTCGCGGCACGCGACGAGAGTGTCCTCCGGCAGGGGCGTCCCCTTCTCGCGCAAGGCGCGCGCGCCAAGGAGCCACTCGGAAAAGACGAACGTGTGTCCAAATCGCGCCTCGACCGCCTTGAGTACGGCGACGGCTCCCGCCGTCACCTCCGGGCCGATGCCGTCGCCGGGCAGGACTGCGATGCGCGAACGCTTTCCCATTCAGACCCCGTAGCCGTAGCCGGCTTCCTCGGCGACCGGCGCCTCGTCGACGCGGAGGTCCGTCGACGCGGGCCGCGCGCCGTGGCCGTTGCCGCCGTGGTGCGCCGGACGCAGCGCGACGACGCGCTTCAGCGCGGACCAGAGCGAGACGAGATCCCGGTCGTGAACCACTTTCTGCCGATCCGCCAGCGTGATCATGCGCCTGTAGAGGTCGTCGAGCTCGTGGCGGGCCGGAGCGATCCCGAGGGCTTCGCAACGCGCCTTGAGCGCGTGGCGTCCGGAGTGCTTGCCGAGGACCATCGTCGTGCGGGGCACGCCCACGTCCTCGGGCCGCATGATCTCGTACGTCCGGCGGTCCTTGAGGATGCCGTCCTGGTGGATGCCGGCCTCGTGCGCGAACGCGTTGCGGCCGACGATGGCCTTGTTGGCCTGGACGGACTCGCCCGTGATCTCCGTCAGGAGCTGGCTCGCCGCGTAGATCTCGCCCGGGACGATCCCGGTCGTGAACGGCAGCTTGTCGGGCCGCACGCGGAGCGTCATGACGATCTCCTCGAGGGAGGCGTTGCCCGCGCGCTCGCCGATCCCGTTCACCGTGCACTCGATCTGCCGGCACCCTGCCTCGATCGCCGCGAGGCTGTTTGCGACGGCGAGACCGAGGTCGTTGTGGCAGTGAGCGGAGAAGACGACGCGGTCGGCTCCGGACGTGCGCGCCCGGATCGTCGAGAAGAACCTGTAGATCTCGTCCGGCGTCGAATACCCGACCGTGTCCGGGAGGTTCACGGTCGTCGCGCCGGCCTGGACGACTGCGGCGACGACGGCGCAGAGGTAGTCGACGTCGCTGCGCGTCGCATCCTCGGCCGAGAACTCCACGTCGTCGACGTGCCGGCGCGCGCGCGCGACCGCCCGGGCCGCGGCCTCGAGCGCCTGCCCGCGCGACATGTGGAGCTTGTGCTGGAGGTGGAGGTCCGACGTCGCGATGAACGTATGGAGGCGCGGCCGCGCGCAGCCGTCCAGCGCCTCGAGCGCGCGGTCGACGTCCGCGTCCACGGCCCGCGCGAGCGCGGCCACCGTCGGGCGGCGGACAGCTTTCGCGACGGCGCGGACGCCCGAGAAGTCGTCCTCGGACGCGATCGGGAAGCCAGCCTCGAGGACGTCGACGCCGAGCTCGTCGAGCTTCACGGCGAGGCGCACCTTCTCCGCCTCGCGCATCGAGAAGCCGGGGGCCTGCTCGCCGTCCCGGAGCGTCGTGTCGAAGATCGTGATGCGGGGCCGAACGTCGCCCTCCGCGTTCATGGTCACGCCACCTTGCCGACGACGACGGGCTGGAGGAACGGCATCTTCGCGCGGAGTTCCTCGCCCACCGTCTCGAGGAGCTGCGTGCGCTCCTTCTCCCGCGTCGCCTCGAAGTTCGGGCGGCCCGCCCGGTTCTCGGCGATCCAGCTCTCGGCGTAGACGCCCTCCTGGATCTCCTCGAGGATCTTCTTCATCTCCTTGCGCGTCGCGTCCGTCACGATTCGCGGCCCCGCCGTGTAGTCGCCGTGCTCGGCGGTGTCGCTGATCGAGTAGCGCATGTAGTTCAGGCCGCCGCGGTACATGAGGTCGACGATGAGCTTCAGCTCGTGGAGACACTCGAAGTACGCGACCTCGGGCTGATAGCCCGCGTCCACGAGCGTCTGGAACGCCGCCTTCACGAGGGCGGATGTGCCGCCGCACAGAACCGCCTGCTCGCCGAAGAGGTCCGTCTCCGTCTCCTCGGCGAACGTCGTCTCGAGGACGCCGGCCCGCGTCGTTCCGAGCGCCTTCGCGTAGGCGAGCGCGTCCTCGCGGGCGTGGCCGCTCGCGTTCTGCTCGACCGCGAGGAGCGCGGGCGTGCCCGCGCCCTCCTTGTACAGCTCCCGGACGCGGTGGCCGGGAGACTTCGGCGCGACCATCGAGACGTCCACGTCGTCGGGCGGGACGATCTGCCCGAAGCGGATGTTGAAGCCGTGCCCGAACATGACGGTCTTCCCCGCCTTCATGTGCGGCGCGATCGCCTCGTCCCAGAGCTGCTTCTGGCCCGTGTCCGGCGTGAGGATCATGACGATCTCCGCACGCTTCACGGCCTCGTCGACCGGGAGGACCGTGAGCCCCTCGGCCCGCGCCCTCGCGGCGGATTTCGACGTCGCGTGGAGCCCCACGACGACGCTCACCCCGCTGTCGCGGAGGTTCAGGGCGTGCGCGTGCCCCTGGCTGCCATACCCGATGATGGCGACCGTCCGCCCCTTCAGGCGGGAGAGGTCGGCGTCCTTGTCGTACCAGATCGTGGCCATGCTGTGGGTCCTTTAGGCGGTCTTTTCTTCGAAGGTGAATTCAGGCTGAGCGAAGGGCGCGGCCGTGGCCGCGTCCCGCACCTCGTTTACGTCGAGGAGGCGCATGAGCTGCTTTCTGAGGAGGTCCGCGAGGTCGTCGGAGGCTTCGGCCTCGATCGTCAGGACGGCCACCGGCCCGTTTCCCCCTTCGAAGAAGAAGCTGCGGATCGGCGCGCGCTGCCGGCGGAAGAGCGACTCAACCCGCGCCAGGAGCCCCGGAGCATCCTTCGCCCTGATCTCGAATGTCTGACGCATCGTGTGCCTCCTCAGCTCTTCTTCTTCCGGGGATCCGACACGACCATCGTGTCGATCGACTGGCCCGCGGGCCACATGGGGTAGCAGTTCTCCTTGCCATCCGTCCGCACGTGGACGAGCGCGGGGCGGTCGTCCACGGCGAGCGCGGCCTCGTAGGCCGGGACGAGCTCCTCGGGGCGGTTCACGCGGAACGCCGCCGCGCCGAAGGCTTCGGCGAGCTTCGCGAAGTCGGGGTTCTTCAGCTCGACCGCGAAGAAGCGGCGCTCGTAGAAGAGGTCCTGCCACTGCCGGACCATCCCGAGGCCCTCGTTGTCGAGGACGATG
>JBBQDQ010000273.1:0-3642 GCA_038319835.1 Thermoanaerobaculia bacterium
TGGTAGGGAGGAAGGCGAGATGAACGTCACGGATCCCGTCTCCGACCTCCTGACCCGCCTGAGGAACGCGCTCTCGGCGCGCCACGAGAAGGCCGACGTCCCGTCGTCGCGCTTCAAGGTGGAGCTGGCCCGCATCCTCAAGGACGAGGGTTACATCAAGAACTACAAGGTCATGGACGACCGCGGCGGAAGCCTCCTGCGTCTGTACCTCAAGTACGACGACACGGGCAACCCGGTCATTCACGGACTCTCGCGGTCCAGCAAGCCGGGCCGCCGTCTCTACAAGGGCAAGGACGAGCTCCCCGAGGTCCTCGGCGGTCTCGGCGTCGCCATCGTTTCCACTTCGCAGGGCCTCCTCTCCGGCAACGACGCGAAAAAGCGCGGCGTCGGCGGCGAGGTCGTCTGCACGGTGTGGTGAGGAAGCCATGTCTCGAGTCGGAAAAAAGCCGGTCACCGTTCCCAAGGGCGTCGACGTCCAGGTCGGCCCCTCGGCCGTGACCGTCAAGGGCCCGAAGGGTTCCGTGACGGCACCCATTCTCGCGGGCATCACCGTCGAGAAGAAGGACGGTGTCGTGCACCTCGTGCGCGCCGGAGAAGAGAAGAAGGACAAGGCCCTCCACGGCCTCAACCGGGCGCTGCTCCAGAACGCGGTCCTCGGCGTGACCGAGGGCTTCAAGCGCGAGATCGACCTCGTCGGCATCGGCTTCAAGGCCGAGGTCAAGGGGAAGAACGTCGTGTTCAGCGTCGGCTTCTCGCACCAGGTGACGTTCCCGATGCCCGAGGGCGTCACGGTGAACGTCGCTCCGGACGCGAAGGCGAAGGACGTCACCCACATCATCGTGACCGGCGTCGACAAGCAGAAGGTCGGCCAGACGGCGACCGAGATCCGCGGGATCCGTCCGCCGGACCCGTACAAGCTCAAGGGCTTCCGCTTCGTGGGCGAGGTCCTCAAGAAGAAGGCCGGCAAGGCCACCGGCAAGTGAGGAACTGACCATGCAGAAGGCACAGGCCCGGGTCGAGGCGCGGACGCGCATCCACGCGCGCATCCGCACGAAGGTGAAGGGGACGGCCGAAAGGCCCCGCCTCGCCGTCAGCAAGACCCTCCGCTGGATCTCCGTCCAGATCATCGACGACGCCGCCGGCAAGACGCTGGCGCACGCCACCTCCCGCGAGGAGGGCGTGCGCGGCAAGGCCAAGAGCGCCGCCAACAAGAACGCCGCCGTCAAGGTGGGTACGCTCATTGCCGAGCGTGCCCGGGCGAAGGGCATTTCCGCGGTCGTCTTCGACCGGGGCGGCCATCTCTACCACGGCAACGTGAAAGCGCTCGCGGAAGCCGCTCGCGAGAAGGGGTTGAAGTTTTGAGCAGCAACGCGCCGATCAACCGTCCCCCGCGTGGAAACCGCCCCGGCGGCCGCTCCGGCCCCGGCGGCCCTCCGCCCCGTCCGGCCGGCGCTCTCGGTGAGGGCCGCGCGGGCGCCGACCTCATCGACCACGTCGTGCACATCAACCGCGTGACGAAGGTCGTCAAGGGCGGCAAGAACTTCTCCTTCTCCGCGCTCGTCGTCGTCGGCGACGGCCACGGCCGTGTCGGCTACGGCGCCGGCAAGGCGAAGGAAGTCCCCATGGCCATCAAGAAGGGGATCGAGATGGCCAAGAAGAAGATGATCAAGGTCCCGCTCAAGGGCAAGACGATCCCGCACCCGATCGTGGGGCACTATGGCGCGGGCCGCGTCATGCTCAAGCCTGCCTCCGAGGGCACGGGCGTCATTGCGGGCGGAGCCGTCCGCGCGGTGCTCGAATCCGCCGGCGTCCAGAACATCCTCACGAAGTCGCTCGGGACGACCAACCCGCACAACGTCGTGAAGGCCACGTTCGACGCGCTCCTGCACCTCCAGCTCGAAGAGACGATCACGCGGGCCCGCGGCGTGGGCAACGGCGAGGCGAAGCCCGCCGAGCCGGCGACCGCCGCAGCGCCCGAGGTCACGGAGAAGATCGGATGACCGCGAAGAAGAGCGAAAAAGGCGCCATGATCCGCATCCGGCAGGTGAAGTCGGGGATCTGCGCGCCCGTCGACCAGAAGCAGACGCTGTTCGGCCTCGGCCTCCGCCGCATCCGGCAGGAAGTCGTGCGCCTGGACACTCCGGCCGTCCGCGGCCAGATTCACAAGGTCCGCCACCTCGTCGAAATCGTCGAGGGAGCGTAAAGGAACGCCATGTCTCACGGACTGCACAACCTCGGACCCCGCAAGGGTGCGACCACGAGCAAGAAGCGCGTGGGCCGCGGCCCGGGCTCCGGCCTCGGCAAGACGTCGGGGAAGGGCCACAAGGGCCAGAACTCCCGCTCCGGCTACTCCCATCTCCGCGGCCACGAGGGCGGCCAGATGCCTCTCCACCGCCGCATGCCGAAGCGCGGCTTCACGAACATCTTCCGCAAGGAATGGGCGACTGTGAGCGTCGAGTCGCTCGAGCGCCTCTTCGCGGCCGGTGAGAGCGTCACGGTCGAGCTGCTCCGCAAGTCGGGGGCGGTCAAGCGCCGGGGCGAGATCAAGGTGCTCGGGACGGGCGAGATCAAGAAGAGCCTCGTCGTCACGGCCCACAAGTTCACCGACGGCGCCAAGAAGAAGATCGAGGCAGCCGGCGGACGCTGCGAGGTCCTCGCGTCGTAATGAAGATCTTCGAGTCGTTCCGCAACATCTTCGCGATCCCGGACCTGAGGAAGCGCGTCCTCTTTACGTTCGGCCTCCTCGCGATCTACCGGATCGGTTCGCACATCCCGACGCCGGGTCTCGACCCGACGGCGCTCGAGGAATTCTTCAAGGCGAGCTCGGGGGGCATCCTCGGGTTCCTCGACGTGTTCTCGGGCGGCGCCCTGCGCCGGCTCTCCGTGTTCGCGATGGGCATCGCGCCGTACATCACGGCGTCGATCATCCTGCAGCTCCTGACGGTCGTCTGGCCCTACCTCGAGAAGCTCTCGAAGGAAGGGGAGATGGGCCGCCGCAAGATCACGCAGTACACCCGCTACGGCACGGTCGTCCTCTCGGTCGTCCAGGGTGCGGGTATCTCGCTCTGGCTCTGGAGCCAGACGACGCCCAGCGGCCGCTACCTCGCGGTGCGCGATCCGGGGTCGGAGGCCGGCAAGCTCGGCTTCATCCTGATGGCGATCCTGACCCTCACGACGGGTACGGCGTTCGTCATGTGGCTCGGCGAGCAGATCACGGAGCGCGGCGTCGGCAACGGCATCTCGCTCATCATCTTCGCGGGCATCGTCGCGAACCTGCCGACGGCCGTCCTGAACTCCATCGACCAGATCCGCCGCGGCTCGATGAGCCTCTTCACGGCGCTCTTCCTCCTCCTCTTCATGGGGGTGGTCGTCGCGGCCATCGTCTTCGTCGAGCGCGCGCAGCGGCGCATCCCGGTCCAGTACGCCAAGCGCGTCGTCGGCCGCAAGGTCTTCGGCGGGCAGAACACGTACCTCCCGCTGCGCGTGAATACGGGCGGCGTCATCCCGATCATCTTCGCCATCTCGATCCTCTCGCTGCCGAGTTACCTCGCCCAGATCTCGGGTGCGGACTGGATGAAGCGCGCGGCCACGTCGCTCTCGATGGGGCACCCGCTCTACATCCTGCTCTACGCGGCCGGGATC
>JBBQDQ010000274.1:0-3573 GCA_038319835.1 Thermoanaerobaculia bacterium
GCGCGTGGACGGCGTTCCCGTTCGCGCCGAAGACCTTCGTGAGGCCGGCCGTCTCGATGATCGCCCGGTCAGTTGTCATCGTCCTTCTCGACCTTCTTTTTCGTCGGGTCCTCGAGGGCGACCTGCTCGGTGCCCTTGAGCCCGGAGCGGATCTCGACGCGCTCGAGGGTCGCGATCCCGGCGTCGACCGGAACGACGTCGTAGTAGTCCTTCCAGTGGTCCGAGAGCCAGATGTACTTGCCGCGTCCCCCGAGGCCGTCCTTCGCGGAGGCGATCAGCTTCGGGGTGAGGTTGTCCTTCAGGCGATAGACGACGGCCTTCCCGTCGCGGCGCTGGAGCGCTTCGAGCGGGATCGAGACGGCCTTCTCCTTCTTCTCCCCGAGGATCTCGACGTTCGCGCTCATCCCCGTGCGGTAGGCGTCGCCGAGCTCGTCGAGAGCGATCTCGACGGGGAAGACCTTGATCTTGTCGAGGAGCTTCGCGGCCGGGGCGACGAAGCGGACCTTTCCCGTGAAGTTCTTCTGGGGGTAAGCGTCCAGCGTGATGCGCACGGGCTGGCCGACCTTGACCTTCGCGATGTCGACCTCGTTGAGGTTCACCTTGATCAGGAGCGTCTTGA
This sequence comes from Thermoanaerobaculia bacterium, assembly GCA_038319835.1. Classification (GTDB taxonomy): domain Bacteria; phylum Acidobacteriota; class Thermoanaerobaculia; order UBA5066; family UBA5066; genus Fen-183. The sequence continues at coordinate 620 of JBBQDQ010000274.1, forward strand.
GGTCCGCGACGGTGAAGAGAACCGTCCCCGCGTTGAAGGACGACACGCCGGACGTGACGGTCTCGCCGAGCTCGACGCCTTTCGTGATGACGACGCCGGACATCGGCGCCGTCACGCGCGCGCGCTGGGTCACGGCGTCGCCCGAGATCGGGATCCCGTGCCCTTCGACGATCTGGTACCGCTGGCGCGCGGCCTTGACGTTCTCGCTCGCGAGATCCCTCTTCGTGACGAAGTCCTTGAGGGTCTCGCTCCCGATGAGGCCTTCCTTGAAGAGACGCTCCTGGGAGGACAGCTGGCGCTCGGCGTCCTTGAGGGCGACTTCCGCCTGGGTCACGCCCGCCCGCACGTCGGAGAGCGACTGGGCCTGGGTGACGTCCGGCTCGACCTCGGCGAGGACGTCGCCGGACTTCACGACCGCGCCGTCGCGGACCTTGAGGGAGACGACGCGGCCGGACACGACCGACTTGACGTCGACTTTCGTCTCGGGGTCGACGACGCCGACCTCCCGGACGCTCACCTGCAGGTCCTCGGACTGGACCTTGCCGAGGCGGAACGGGGGCTGGTCCGGTCCCTTGCCCTTGTCCTTGCCCCGGGACGCGAAGACGACGCCCCCGCCGGCGAGGACGACGACTCCGGCGGCGGTCAGGATCCATTTGAGCTTCTTGGACATGCGGAACCTCGTCTCTCCTATACGGAGGCGCGCCGCATAAGTTCGCGGGACGATCTTTCGGGAGGCTGTGCCCTGTCCAGAAAATGGGTAATGTTGTATATTTCTGTCCAGTGTTGTCCATCGGTGATGAGAGGAAGCCGGGAAGTTCCGCGGGTCACACGGGGGACATCCTCACGATCCGGCAGCTCTCCGAATACCTCATGGTCTCGGAGAAGACGATCTACCGGATGCTCGACAAGAGCCTCCTTCCCGCGGTGCGGGTGGGTGCGCAGTGGCGGTTTCGGAAGAAGGACGTCGACGCGTGGCTGGACGAGCAGGTCCGGAAGGTGGACGTCGAGGGCCAGCAGGCGATCCTCGAAGAGCTCGAGCACGCGGAAATCGCGATTCACCCGCTCCTCTCGAAGAAGAACGTATGGCGGGATGTGCCTCAGCTGCCGCGCGACGAGATGCTGGCCTGGATCATCACGAACGCGACGCTGGAACCCGGCGTCGACCGCAACGCGCTCACCGAGTCGATCCGGGCTCGCGAGGAGCTCTGCTCGACGGCGCTCGTCAAGGACGCGGCGTTCCCGCACCCGAACTCGCCGTCGGACTTCCGTTTCGCGCGGAAGAAGGTTCTGCTCGCCATCTCGCGCGAGCCCGTGAGCTTCAACGACCCTCACGGCCATCGGCCGCGGGTGATCGTCGTCATCCTCGCGCGGACAGTCCAGGGATACCTGCTCACGATCTCCCGCGCCGTGAAGCTCTTCGGGAACCCCGCCCTGATCGCGCGCATCCTGCGCAGCGCCGACGCCGACGAGGTGATCGCGGCGATCCGCGAAGCCGAGGAGCGCCTCCGGGCGCCCGCACCTCGATGAGGGCCGAGCCGTGAGGGTGACGATCCGCGAGGCCGCGGCCCTTCTGAACGCACCCGAGCCGAAGGTGTACGACTGGATCGAGTCCGGCGACCTCCCGGCGTACCGGATGAACGACCAGTACCGGATCAACCGGAGCGAGCTGCTCGAGTGGGCGACCCGGCGGAACATCCCGGTCACGCCGGCGCTGTTTCACGAAGACGAAGAGGACGAGCGCATCCCGTCGGTCGCCGAGAGCCTCGAGAGGGGCGGCGTGTTCCACGACGTCGCGGGAGCGACCCGCGAAGAGGCCCTCCGGTCGATCGTCGCGCTGCTGACGCTGGAGGACGAGGGGGACCGCGGGACCCTTCTCCAGCTCCTCCTCGCCCGCGGCGCCGGGGCGGTCGTGCCGGTCGGCGACGGGATCGCGATCCCTCACGTGAGGGACCCGATCGCCCTGTCCACGGGCGAGCCGTCCGTCGCGCTGTTCTTCCTGCGTCAGCCCGTCGACTTCGCGGCCGCCGACGGTCAGCCGGTCTTCGCGCTGTTCTTCCTCGTCAGCCCGACGACGCGGGTCCACCTGCAGATGCTCGCGAAGATCGCGTACCTCCTCCGGAACCCGGAGTTCCGGGGGGCGATCCGGGACCGCGCGCCGGCCGCCCGTCTCGTCGGGCTCGCGCAGGCCGTCGAGGGAGCCGCGGCGTGACGTCGTTCGCGGCCGGCTCGAAGGGGGCGCATGGCCCCCGTTGACGCGGTTCTCGCGGCGCTCGTCCTCCACCTCGCGGGCGGCGTGCTGCCGCTCGCCGTTCGCGGCCGGAATGCCGAGCGCGCGGCGGCGGGCCTGTCGGCAGCCGGCTCGATCGCGGGGCTCGCCGGGGCCGTGGGCGCCCTCCTCTCGCCGCGGCCGTGGCTCCTCGTCGCACCGTGGCACGTGCCCGGCGGCGAGGTGCTCCTCCGCCTCGACGCCCTCGCGGCGGTGTTTCTCCTCGTGGTCTTCCTCGTGTCCGGCCTCGGCGCCGTCTACGGACTCGGATACTGGCCCGCGGCGGAACAGCCGCGGACGGCCGCCCGCCTCAGGTTCTTCTACGCTCTCATGACGGCCGGCCTCGCACTCGTCGCCCTCGCGGCCCACGGACTCCTCTTCCTTCTCGCGTGGGAGCTCATGGCCGTCTCCGCCTTCTTCCTCGTCGCGACGGACGACGCCGAGGCGGAGGTCCGGCGTGCAGCGTGGGTGTATCTCGTCGCGACGCACGCCGGCACGGCCTGCCTGTTCGCGGCGTTCGCTCTCCTCCGCGCGCAGACGGGCTCCTACGAGATCCAGAAGATCGCGCTGTCGCCCGTGGCGTCGGTCGTCTTCCTGCTCGGGGTCGCCGGGTTCGGGGTGAAGGCCGGCATCGTGCCGCTGCACTTCTGGCTCCCCGCGGCCCACGCGAACGCGCCGAGCCACGTCT
>JBBQDQ010000275.1:0-3562 GCA_038319835.1 Thermoanaerobaculia bacterium
TCGCAGAAGAGGGCCTCGACGTGCGCCCAGCGCTCGGGGGAGTCCGTCGCAGCGGAGGATTCCCGACCCGGCTCTCGACGGCGAGCGTCGCGCAGCATGGATTCCGCCCTTCAGCAGGGGATTGCCGCTAGAAAGAAAGACTTCGCACGCGCACCACCCGCGGCTGCCAATACGGATGAGTGACTTTGTCGCACTCTCCGCTTCGCGCGGACGGCACGACCATGATGCATGTGAATTAGGGGGCTCGGAGACTATGCGCACACTCCAAGTGAAACTGTGCACAAGCTAGCAGTTCCCGGGCCTGGCGGGCAGTGCCGTGAGGCCGTGGATCAGGTCTATCGCCCGCGTGCCAGGGGCCGAGGCTGCTTACTCGTCAGAACCTCTCGCCGACGAGGACGATCGCGCCCGTGGGCGCCGGGACGCCGCCCCTCGGCTCGACCGAGACGGCGAACTTCACGGGCGTGTCGTCGAACGACTCCTGCCGCGAAATCGGGATCACGCTGACCGCATCGCTCTTCGCGTCGAACGTCCCGGCGGGGACCGGCTGGTCGCCGACGAAGGCCCACAGCTCGTAGCTCTTCTCGAGGGGCAGCGGCGGGAGGCCGGAGACCCAGAGGATTCCCTGCTTCGTCCCGGGGTTCCAAAGGAGCTTGGCGCGCGCCGTGGGATTCCCCTCGAGCCCCTTGAGGAGCGCGACCTGGACGCGCGCGTCCTTCAGCCAGGAGACTTCCTGGGACGTGCGCGCAATCTGCGTGTCGCGTTCCTTGACCATCGCCTCGAGGCGCGCGATGTTCTCGCGCGTCGCGCCGAGGTCGGCGCGCGTTGCGTACCAGAGGGCCCCGAATGCGGCCGCGAGCATGAACGACGCGGCGACGCCGAGGGCCCAGAACATTGTCGCCAGGCCGCGGTCCGGTCCGGCGCCCGCGATCGCGCGCGCGGCGGCCTCGGCGCCGGGTCCGCGGATTTCCCACAGGACGCGGTCCCGGACCTCGTCGGGCGGGGAGATCTTCGCTCCCGTCTCGAGCGCGTCCATCTCGGCCTCGAGGCACTCGGCCCAGAAGCCGACCTCTTCCGCGGCGCGGAGGGCGCGGCCGTCAGCCACGGCTCGCCTCCTTCTGCGCGGCCGCCGCGATCGTCCGAAGCTTCGCGAGGCCCGAGCGCGTCCGGCTCTTGATTGTCCCGAGCGGCTCGTTCAGGCGCGCGGCGATCTCTTCCTGCGTCATCCCTTCGAAGTAGGCGAGCCGGAGGACCGCCTGCTCGTTCTCGTTCAGCTGGGCGAGGGCGCGCCCCACGAAGTCCTTCACGTCGGCGGCCGCGGCCGCGTCGCGTCCGTCCACGGCGCCCTCGAGGAGCGCGGCGTCCGTCGCGGACACCCGCTTCTCGAGCGACCGGCGGCTCCTCCAGCGGTCGAGGGCCCGGCTGCGCGCAATCGTGAAAAGCCAACCCCGGACGGACGCCCGGGCGCCGTCGAACCGGCGCGCGTCGCGCCAGGCCTGGACAAAAGTCTCCTGCAGCACGTCCTCGGCATCCCTCGCGTCCTTCAGGATACGGACGCAGAAGCCGAAAAGGACTGGTGCGTGGAGATCGTAGAACGCGGCAAAGGCCTCGCGGTCACCCGCGACGATGCGCGCGAAGAGGTCGTCGGCCGCCGCGTCCACGCTGCGGGCAGCCTGAACGGGAGGCTGCAGGCTGTCAAGCATCGGGGCGAGAGGAACCCCCATTTGACGCACCCGCCCCGGCCCGTTACCTTGCCTCCTGCGGCGTGCCTCGCGCGCCCGGAGCACCCATGACACGCAAGAAACTCGCAGCCACCGGCGGCCAGCCGCCCCTGCCGTTCGACGCGGAGATCGCCCTTCCGGACGAGGCCCGGCGGCGGTACCTGAACTACGCCCTCTCCGTCATCACGTCGCGCGCGCTGCCGGACGTCCGCGACGGCCTGAAACCGGTCCAGCGCCGGATCCTCTTCGCGATGTTCCAGAACCTTCACCTGATGCCCGACGCGAAGTTCAAGAAGTCCGCGTCGGTCGTCGGCGACGTGATCGGCAAGTACCACCCGCACGGCGACGTCGCGATCTACGACGCGATGGTCCGGATGGCGCAGCCCTTCTCGCTGCGCGCGCCGCTCGTGGACGGCCACGGCAACTTCGGCTCGCTCGACGGGGACTCGGCGGCCGCGTACCGTTACACGGAAGCGCGCCTCCGTCCCCTCGCCATCGAGCTCCTCTCGGAGATCAAGAAGAAGACCGTCGACTGGCGCCCGAACTTCGACGGCGTCCACTTCGAGCCCGTCGTCCTCCCGGCGCGGTTCCCGAACCTCCTCGTGAACGGCGCGACCGGGATCGCGGTCGGCATGGCGACGTCCATTCCGCCGCACAACCCGGTGGAGGTCCTCGACGCCGCGATCGCCGCCGTGGACGACGCGGACGCGGACCCGCTCAAGCACATCAAGGGCCCCGACTTCCCGACGGGCGGCCTCCTCCTCGGCGGCAAGCGCGAGATGCGTGCGATCTACGAGACCGGGCAGGGAACGCTCAAGCTCCGGGCCGAGTGGGAGGTCGAGGAGGGCTCGCGCGGCGCGCAGACGATCGTCGTCACGTCGATCCCGTACGCGCAGGAGAAGGCCTCGCTCGTCTCGAAGATCGCGGACGTCATCATCGAGCGGCGGCTCCCGGTCCTCGTGGACGTCCGCGACGAGTCGACGGACGACGTCAGGATCGTCCTCGAGATCAAGCGCGAGACGGACCCCGCGCTCGTCATGACGTACCTCTACAAGCACACGCCCCTCGAGACGACGGTGCCGATCAACCTCACGTGCCTCGTCCCGAGCTCGAACCCGGACGTCGGCGAGCCGGCGCGCCTGTCGCTCAAGGCGATGCTCCGGCACTTCCTCGACTTCCGCTTCGAGACCGTGAGGCGGCGGTTCACGTTCGACCTCGAGGAGCTGCGTCGGCGCATCCACCTCCTCGAGGGCTTCGTGATCATCTACGACGCCCTCGACGAGGCGATCCGGATCATCCGCAAGTCGGACGGCAAGGCCGACGCAGCCGGCAAGCTCATGAAGCGCTTCGGCCTCGACGAGGAGCAGGTCGAGGCGATCCTCGAGACGAAGCTCTACAAGCTCGCGCGGCTCGAGATCGACGCGATCCGCGCCGAGCTCAAGGAGAAGCTCGCGGAGGCCGCGATCATCGAGGCGATCCTCAAGTCGCCGAAGAAGCTCTGGAACGAGGTGAGGGGCGAGCTCGGCGAGGTCCGCGAGATGCTGGCGGGAGAGAAGCGCCGGACGAAGGTGCTCGCGAGCGTCGAGGAGCCGGAGTACGACGCCGAGGCCTTCATCCAGCACGAGGACACATATGCGGTCGTCACCACCGACGGGTGGTTGAAGCGCCTCGGCCAGCTGAAGGACCCGAAGGCCACGCGCCTGCGCGAGGGCGACGAGGTCCTCGCCGTCCTGCAGGGCTCGACGAAGGAGCTTGGAGTCCTCTTCTCGAACCACGGGGCGGCCTACGTCCTGCGCCTGAACGACGTCCCGCCGTCCACCGGCTACGGCGAGCCCGTCCAGAAG
>JBBQDQ010000276.1:0-3543 GCA_038319835.1 Thermoanaerobaculia bacterium
TCCGCCCGACGGGCCTCCTCGACCCGCCGATCATCGTCCGGCCCGTGAAGGGTCAGGTCGACGACCTCCTCTCGAGCGTGAGGGAGCGCACCGCGAAGAACGAGCGGACGCTCGTCACGACGCTCACGAAGAGGATGGCCGAGGACCTCACGAACTACTTCCTCGAGCTGGGTGTCCGCGTGCGGTACCTCCACAGCGACGTCGAGACGCTCGAGCGCGTCCAGATCGTCGGGGACTTCCGTCGTGGCGTCTTCGACGTCCTCATCGGCGTCAACCTCCTGCGCGAGGGGCTGGACCTCCCGGAGGTCTCGCTCGTCGCGGTCCTCGACGCCGACAAGGAGGGATTCCTGCGCTCGGAGACGTCGCTCATCCAGACGGCCGGTCGCGCGGCGCGCAACGTGAACGGGATCGCCGTTTTCTATGCCGACCGGATCACGGACTCGATGAAGCGTGCGATCTCGGAGACCGAGCGCCGGCGGAAGATCCAGGGCGACTGGAACGTCGAGCACGGGATCGTGCCGGAGTCGATCGTGAAGTCCTTCGACTCGCCGCTCCTCCAGATGGCCGAGCTCGACTACTTCGAGCCCAGCCGCCTCGACCGGCGCCCGAAGGCGAAGGACGCGCCCTCCCTCGACCGCGAAATCTCCGACCTCGAGAAGGAGATGAAGGTCGCGGCGAAAGAGCTCGAGTTCGAGAAGGCCGGCCAGCTCCGAGACCGGATCCGCGAGCTCCGGCAGATGAAGCTCTTCTGATGCCCCGGTTGACCGCGGGCGCTTCCCGTGGCCGGCACGCTCGCGTGCCCCGGCTCGGCGCCCGTCCCGTTCGTCGTGATCGAGGGCTCGACGACGCGGATCGCGGTGAAGTAAGGCGCAGCCGACGGCCGTCGGCCCTATGGGAGAGTCCCGACGGCCACGCTGTTCGTGCTCATGTGGGCCGGCATGCCCGAACCCTTGACGAGAATCCCTCTCGCCTTCTTTGCGATGTAATCCCGCGCCTTGTCGTTGTTGGCCCCGAACGCCGTGTAGACGTACGTGATTTTCGATGCGTTGGCATCCACGAGCTTCTTGTAGAAGTCCGGAACTACGGAGCCCGACTTCTGGGTCACTCCCATCCAGATGTCGACGAGGTAGATCGACGAGAACAGCGCGGCGCCGCCGCCGGGCAGCAGGTCCATCCCGGGCCTGTAGCCGCCCGAGAAGAGATAGAGGATCTGAGTGGACGGTTCGAGGCCGTTGTCGTCGAGCGCGGTCGTGACCGCGCGGTAGGCGTGGGCGCCGTTCACCGTGTTGCTGCGCGCCACGAAGATGTGAAACCGGTCCTTGAGCCGGTTCATGTAGTTCCACATGTAGGCGCCGCTGTGCACTCCTCCGACGTCGATGCCGCCGAACACCATCAGCAGCGGGGCCTCCGCATCGGCTGCGATCGAGAACTTCCCGTTGTGATCACCCATGTCGATCCCCCCTCTCGGGACGGGGTCCCGTTCCCTGGTGCCGTGATTATCAGGCAATTCCTGAGAACATGTCTCGACGCGACGAGCGGGCGCGCTGCGGCGTCGAGGTGCTGAGGATCTACAAGGAGAGTCTCGTCCGTCTCCGCGCCACCGCGGCTCCGAGCCGGTGTTCGCGCGGATCCGCCAGGGGGCGAAGGGCGCACTCATCCGCTCCACGGTGGTCTCCGAGCGCGGTCCGTGAGGCCTCCGGGGCCGTTTCGCCCCCTCGGACGCAGCGGGGCCAGCCATTGTCGTCCGCGGACCATGCGTGCCGGTCGACGCGCCCGGCATTCCCCCGTAGATTGCCAGCGTCCCCGGAATGCAGCATCAAGGAGATACCGAATGAAACGTCCCCTCGCTCTCGTCCTCGCTCTTGCCGGCGCCGTCCTCGTCGCCGGGACGGCCGGCGCCCAGTCGATCAGGATCACGTCGGTCACGCCGGCCTCGGGGCTCTTCCCGATGAATCCCCCCGGCGTCGCGATCACCTTCGACTACAACCTCGGCGGGACCGCGGACGCCCAGGTCTCCGCATTCGTCAATTCGCCGGACCCGCTGGGCCCCGGCCAGACGGGCTTCGCCGGGTCGTTCTCGCCCGTGTGGCTGACGGCCAGCGCGGGCGGCTCGGGCCACGCGAGTATCTCGATCAACGGCCACTGCCAGGACACGACGCTTCCGTCGGGGTCCGTCAACGAGGTCCGCGTCGTCCTCAGCAAGTCCGGCCACTTCAGCGGTCCCATCGGCCCCGAGCTTGCCAAGGACGCGCGCGCGGTCAAGTTCACGTACACGTGCCCGGTCGCGCGCCCTGACATCACGAGCAAGAAGGGCATCACGGTCGGCGGTGATGTCGGCGGCGCCGGCGGCAAGTTCAGCGCGTGGGACGGCCGGCTGAACCTGTCCCCGGCCGACACGCACCTCCCGGTCGGCAACGGGAAGTGCGCGTTCAACGTCAGCTACGACATGACGAACGTCGGCACGGCCGCGACGAGCCCGGCCTTCCGAAATCACCTCCTCGAGGACGCGGTCGTCGTTTCCGAGATGTCGGGGCTGAGCCTCAACGCGGGCGAGACGAAGCAGGTGAACACGCAGGCGTACCTGACACCGGGCGCGCACGTCCTGACCCTGCGCCTCGACGACGGTGGCGCCGCGCTGGCCCACGAGGTGCTCGAGTCGAACGAGCGGAACAACGTGTTCAGCGTGAAGTTCACGCTCGACGCCACGTGCAAGCCGAAGGCGCCGGTCGTCGGCACGGTCAAGCTCCCGGGTTTGATCGTCGCCCCGACGCCCACGATCGCAGCTCCGCGCTGACGCCGAATCGTGCGGGCCCGGCTGCCGCTAGAATCCGAGGTGGCCGGGCCCGTAGCTCAGTTGGATAGAGCAGCGGTTTCCTAAACCGCTTGTCGCAGGTTCGATCCCTGTCGGGCCCACCATTTTCCGCCCCGGCGGCGATAGACTCCGGGAGGCAGGGAGTCCGGGAGCCCTGGTGGAGCTCGGATGAAGAAGGAAGAACGGCGGGTCGGCGTGCGCGCGAAGGCGGTCCTTCCGATCGGCGTCCGCGTCGGACGCCGGAAGCTGACGGCCGGCTGCACGCTCGACGCGAGCCCGACGGGCGCGCTCATCCTTAGTACGGAGAACGTCGCGGTCGGGACGGAGCTCCACGTCACGAACCTCCAGTCCGACGAGTGGTTCACGTGTCGGGTCGTGCGGCGGGCAGGTAAGGACGCCTCCGGGCGCTACGCGCTCGGTGTGGAGATCCTCGGCCCGGAGGACGCGCCTCCCGAATCGCCTAAGGCGAAGTCTCCTTCGCGCTCCGGAGCCGGTCGACATTCTTCCTGAACGCGGGCAGGAGCGGATCGCCTTCGGCTCGGGCGATCTCCGCGGCTTTCTCGTAGCTCGCCAGGGCTTCGGCCTTCTTCCCGGCGCGGTCGAGAGCGTCCCCGAGGCTGTCCCACACGTTCGCCGAGCCCGGGTAGGTCTCGGCGTTGAGGCGGAAGAATGCGAGCGCGCGCTCGGTCTCGTCCCGCGTGAGCGCCTCGTAGCCCATGAGGTTCACGACG
>JBBQDQ010000277.1:0-3498 GCA_038319835.1 Thermoanaerobaculia bacterium
CGGACGACTGGCTCGACGCGACGGCTTCGGGCCCCTACCCCGATCTCGTCGTGCAGCTGCCCGAGTTCTTCGACTCGCCGCGCGCGCCCGACGTGTTCCTGTCCCCCGCCGAAGGCTACGGGTTCACGTCCGGCAAGGCCGCAGGCCACGGCTCGCTCTCGCGCAGCGAGACGGTCGTGCCGCTCCTCTTCGCGGGACCGGGCGTTCCGCCGGGGCACCGGCACGCGGCGCGGACGGTCGACCTCGCGCCGACGCTCCTCTCGTACCTCGGCGTCCCGTTCGACCTCGAGGAGATGGACGGCGACGACCTCGAGATCGCTCCCGCCGGAGTGCGGCCGATGCGGCCCCTCGCGCCCTCCCCGGAGTGAGGCTCAGGGCAGCCGGCGCAGGCGCACGACGTTCGTAGCGCCCGCCGTAGGCGAGGCGCCGGACACCTCGACGATCGTCGCCCCGGCGAGCCGCGGGACCTTCGCGAGAAGAGCGTCCGCCGCGCGGATGCGCTCCTCGACGGTCCGGCACTTCGGCACGCGGAACGAGACGACGTCCCGGAGGAGCGTCAGCTTCCGGCGCACCGACTCGCGGGGCGTGAACGCCACGATCGGCAGCGACAGCGCGTTCTTGGACGCAAGGCGCGCCGTGCGGCCCGACTCGGTGTGGACGACGAGCGCGGAGGCTCCGCCGAGGCGCGCGGCCTCCGCGGCCGCGCGCGCCATCACGGCCGTGAAGTCGCCCGGGGGCGGGTCCGGGGGCGCCACCGGGATCTGACCCGCGTCGGGCGCCTCGGCCGCGAACGCGATCTCCCCCATCGCCGTCACGGCCTCGACCGGAAAGGCGCCGATCGCCGTCTCGCCCGAGAGCATCACGGCATCCGCGCCGTCGTGCACGGCGAGCGCGACGTCGGAGACCTCCGCGCGCGTGGGGACGGGACAGACCATCATCGACTCGAGCATCTGCGTCGCCACGATGACCGGCACCGCGTGCCGGCGTCCCGCCGCGAGGATCTCCCTCTGGGCCGCGGGGACGCGCGCGAGGCCGATCTCCACGCCGAGGTCGCCGCGGGCGACCATGAGCGCGTCGGACGCGGCGGCGATCCGGTCGAGGTCGCGCAAGGCTTCCGGCCGCTCGATCTTCGCCACGATCCACGGGCGGCGGTCCGGAGCGACGCGCTCGAGGAGGCGCCGCACCTGAGCGACGTGCGCCGTGCTGCGCACGAACGAGAGGCCGACGAAATCCACTCCGGCGGCCATTGCCTCGTCGAGGTCGCGCCGGTCCTTCGCGGTGAGGGCGGGCGCGGTCAGGGTCGAGTCCGGGAAGTTGACGCCCGCCTCGCTCTTGACCCGCCCCCCCGTCCGCACGACGGCGCGCAGCGCCCCGTGGAGCTTCCGCGTCACCTGGAGCCGGACGCGCCCGTCGTCGATCCGGATCTCGGCTCCGGGGCGGACGTCCTTCAGGAGAGCCGGGTACGTCACGGCGAGCCGCACGAGGCCGGCCTTCCCACCGCCCTCGGAGGCCGCGCCCGCGCTGATCTCGACCGTGCGGCCGTTCCGAAGCGACACCGACCCGCCCGGCAGCGCGCCGAGGCGGATCTTCGGGCCTCCGAGGTCGAGGAGCACTCCGACGGGCCTCCCGTGCCGGGCCGAGACCCGCCGCACGAGCGCCGTACGCCGGGCGATGTCGCCGGGCTTCGCGTGCGCGCCGTTCAGGCGGATGACGTCCACCCCCGCGGCGAGGAGCGCGTCGAGCGCCCCCGGCTTCTCCGCGTTGTCCGCGATCGTCGCGACGATCTTCGTCGCTCCATCCCCCGTCGTTCGAGACATCCGTCCTCCCTGCCGGGCCGTATGATGCTCCGATGGCCCCCTCCGCGATCTTCGAGCCCCCCGCCGCCGCCGACCCCCGCGTCGAAAAGCTCGCCGCACACGTCCGGGAGATGATCCGGATCCTCGGACTCGACCCGGACAAGGATCCGAACCTCGTCGATACCGACCAGCGCGTCGCGAAGATGTACCTGGAGATCTTCTCGGGCCTCGACGCGGAGAACCGACCGAAGCTCACGACCTTCCCGAACGACGAGAAGTACAGCGCGATGGTCATCGAGAAGGACATCCCCTTCTACTCGATGTGCGCGCACCACTTCGTGCCTTTCTACGGGCACGGACACATCGCCTACATCCCGAACGAGCGCATCGTGGGGCTCTCGAAGCTGCCCCGCCTCCTCGAGTTCTACGCGCGGCGGCCCCAGCTCCAGGAGCGCCTCACGGAGCAGGTCGCGATGACCCTCGAAGAGGAGCTCAGGCCGCAGGGTGTCATGGTCGTCGTCGAGGCGCGCCACCTCTGCGTCGAGATGCGCGGCGTGAAGAAGCCCGGGGCGCTGACCGTGACGTCCGCCCTCCGGGGCATCTTCGCCCAGAAGGCCGTCCGCGAGGAGTTCCTCGACCTCCTGAATCGCCGGGGCTGAGACCCCGTTTTTGGCGCTCGCGGGCCGTGAGAGCGTCCACCCGCTTGCGCGCCCGGTCGACACGGAGGCGGGTCTTCTCGACGGCGTTCGCGCGCTCCTGAAGGCCTGCCGTCCACTCCGGCGGGGGCGGACCGCCCCCCGGCGAGCGGCCGGGCGGGCGTCGACTCCAGCCCGTCCTTCTTCTGGCGGCTCGCGGCGGCCGTCTTCGCCTCGTCGACGTTCTCGAGGCGGATCGACACGAGGCCTCCCCCGGGGAACAGGTTCCCCACGAGGACACCGCCCTTGCGCCGGGGCTCCCGGGTCAGCTGGACGACGCTGCCGTCGCGCTGGACGACGACCCAGCCCGGAGCGGGCGTCGGCGCTCCGGCAAGGCCGAAGGCGAGGGCGAGCGCGATCACGCCGGATTCCCGGTGAGCTGCCGCGTGAGCTGCCCCGCCGCGACGATTCCCCGGAGTGTGCGGATGCCGTGCCAGCAGAAGTCGTCGCCCTTGACGAGGATCACCCGCGTGGAGGGTTTCAGACGGGCACGCCAGAAGGCGGCGTCCTTCTCGCCGAAGCGGTACGGCTCGTCCGGCAGGACGAGGAGGTCAGGACTCTCGGCGAGAACCTCCGCCTCCGTCACGGCCGGGTAGTCGTGCGTTCCGGAGCCCTTCTTCTGGAACGCGTTCCGGCCGCCGACGCTTCGGAAGAGGTCCGAGACGTACGTGTCCCCGCTCACGGTCATCCACGGGTCGCGCCAGATCAGGTAGACGAACCGGAACGAAGGACGCGAGCGGCCCTCGAGCCCCCGCATCTCCTCCTCGAGCCGCTTCGCCCAGGTCTCGGCCTTCGCCTCCCGGCCCGTGATCTTGCCGAAATGGCGGAGCAGCTCCGGGACGTCCGCGACCCGGCGGGGATGGGACAGGTCCACCGCGAACTCGCGCCGCAAAGCCTCGACGTCCTCCGGGCGGTTCTCTTCCGCGTTACAGAACACGAGATCCGGCTGCGTGGCGCGGATCTCGGCGAAATCGGGGTTCTTGGTCCCGCCGACGCGCGGGACGTTC
>JBBQDQ010000278.1:0-3495 GCA_038319835.1 Thermoanaerobaculia bacterium
GGGCCCGTAGCTCAGTTGGATAGAGCAGCGGTTTCCTAAACCGCTTGTCGCAGGTTCGATCCCTGTCGGGCCCACCATGTTGACCGAAGCCGTTGCGGCACAGCGCCAGGCAGCGGCGGGTGGCTAGCGACCTGGCGAGCCCGCCCTCATGCGCCGAACGTGGTCGACCGAAAACCGGTCTTCAAGTGATGGCATGACGAGGACGAACAGCAGGAGAACAAGCCGGGGAATGACGTGTTCGTGAAAGGGATAGAGCGGGTCCTTCAGAAGATGCCCGAACGTGACGATGACCAGGACCGATCCCAGAGACAGCAGGGCCGGACGGACCCAGAGACCGACTAGAAGAAGGGCGCCCGCAACGAGCTCCACGAAGGGGATGGCGAAGCCCACCGCCCAGAGAGACCACTCGGAAAGAAACGTGTCCTGATAGGGCAGGAAAAAGCGTCGAGCATGGCCGAGCGGCGTCAGGGTGAACACCTTGTAGACACCCGCCATGAAGAAGATGAGGCCGAGGGTCAGCCGGGCGAAGAGAATCGCCCAGGCACGAGCGGCGCTGTCGGATGCCTGCATGGGACGGTCAGTGTACGTGAGGCGGTACGCCGCTCGACTCAGGCGAGCGGCGAGAAGAAAGCCCTGACCTTGAGGGACGAGAGGTACCACAGGAGAAGGGCGACGATGGGCAGCCCGACCGCGGCACGAGGCTCGATACCCAGTGCCACGTTGACGAGGTCTCCGGCGAGGTTGAACAGCAGGAGAGCGACGCCGAGCCGATAGCCCCACCGCTTGCCCGCGAAAAAGCCGAAGGCAGAGGCCGCGCATGCCAGACAGACGGTGCCCATGAGAAGCGGCGCCCAGAGGTCCATGCGCGAAAAGCCTTCGTGAGCGCGCGGGTTCAGTCGCCACATGGGCTCCAGCGGCCCGCCCGGATTGAGGAGCGATACAAACGAGAGACCGCTCGCGAGCGTGCCGAAGAGGAAGAAATACGCGAGCGCGGTGACGCCGCGCGGCCGACTACGCGAGAGCACCATGTTCCACACCGCCTCAGGGGCTGCGCTGGGTGACGACAGTCGCGAGGACGAATGAGCCGTTCGGCAGCTTGCGGATGCGGGCGAATGCCGGCTCGGAGCCACGGTGGCGCGTGAGGTGGTTGCCGAGCACCTCGAGTGCCTCGGCGTCGACGGCGCCCGAGCGCGAGACCGGCGGCAGCGGATCCTCCTCGAGGTCGTTCGACCCGGGAGCCCCGGGGTCGCTCACGACGACACGCTCATCGCCCTTGTGCGGGAGATCGGCGAGCGGGAGTCCCTTGACCCAGTGCACCTTCGACGTGTCCATCGCCTCGGCGACGAAGGTGAAGCTCCTCTTCGAGCCGATGGGGCGCGACATCATCGCGACAAAGTCGTTGCCCTCCTTCCAGACGAGATTGACGCGATAGCCCTGCCCGCCCGACTCATTGAGAGCTTCCTGGAATCTGCCCGGAAGGCTGCTCGACCGCACGGCGATCTCCTGCGGCACCGGGGCCGCGGCCACGCGCTCCGTGACGACCAGCCAGGAACTCATGTCCGGCGCGCGCTTGTCGTTCACGGGCGCAGCCGCGACCGGAATGAAGCCCTCCCGGCCGGCCGCCGCGAGACGGACGAGACTCTCCTTGTAGATCTTCAGCACCTCGACGCCGTAGTGCACCGACTCTGCAGAGGCGCCCCATCTCATCACGGTCACGAGACCCGCGCCGGACGGTTCCTCGACGAGCGCGACGCCGCAGAGACGGAATCCTTCGGCGCCGCCCTGCTCGAGCCTTTTCTGAAGGTCACCGCTCGCCCACCCGCCGACGATCACGCGCATGCGTACCCCTCGCGTCCGGCCGCTTCCAGCCGTCCCGCGAGATCCTTCAGGGGGGAATACACGACGCGATATTCGTGGCGGGGCTTTTCCGCCGCCACCAGCGGGCTCCCGCCGGCCAGGAGAAGCGCGGTCAGGAGGAAGGCGCCGCCGTAGCGCATCGTTCCGCCTACGGGCTCGCCGCGAGGGCGGGCAGCGGGAGAGGCTTCGCGCCGAGGCCGTTGATTTGCCCCGCCCTGATCGTCGACGGCACCGAGAACAGGAAGCACACCGTCTCCGGCGGCTGCGGCACCTTGAGCGTCGCGGTCTTCGTCTTCGGGGAGAAGGCGAACAAGACAAACCCCGTCAACCGCGTCTCCTCGAGAGGGTCCACGACCTTGCCGCTCTTTGAAAGAGCCTGCGCGATCATCGAAAATTCCTTCGCCTCGCCGTCGTGTGCGCTGTCGACGCCGATCAACAGAAACGTCTGACGGCGTCGCCGAGCGCCGCCTTGCCGAGGGCAACCGTAGCGCCCGTGCCGCCTTCAGCCGCGAAAAGAGACGGCGCTCCCGCGAATGCCACGAATACCGCGACAGCCAGCTTCCACGAAGCCTTCATGTGAGATCTCGTCGCAAGTCTAACCCGGCGCGCGGTCAGAACAGCTTCATCGCCCGGAGCTCGCGGATGCGGTCGCGGAGCTGGGCGGCGCGTTCGAATTCCAGCTCCTTCGCGGCCGTCTTCATCTCCTTCTCGAGGTCCGAGATCTCGCGGTCGAGAGACGACGCGTCCTTCGGCTTCCGCCGCGTGTCGAGGCCTTGCGGCTCGAAGTAGTCGAGGTTCGACATGGCAAGAAGCGGCGAGTCGAGCGACTTCACGATCGTCTCCGGCACGATGCCGTGCTCCTCGTTGTAGGCCCCTTGAAGCACGCGCCGACGCTCCGTCTCGCTCATCGCCCGGCGCATCGAGTCCGTGATGCGATCCGCGTAGAAGACCGCGATCCCATTCACGTTCCGGGCCGCGCGCCCGGCCGTCTGGATGAGCGAGGTCTCCGACCGGAGGAATCCCTCCTTGTCGGCGTCCAGCACCGCGACGAGAGACACCTCCGGCAGGTCCAGCCCCTCGCGCAGGAGGTTCACGCCCACGAGAACGTCGAAAACGCCCCTTCGGAAGTCCGAGATGATCTGGATGCGCTCCAGGGTCTCGATGTCGCTGTGCAGGTAGCGCACACGGACGCCGAGCTCGAGGTAGTAGTTCGTCAGGTCCTCGGCCATGCGCTTCGTCAGCGTCGTCACGAGCGTCCGTTCGCCCTTCGCCGTCCGCTCTCTCACACGCGACAAGAGGTCGTCCACCTGCCCCTTGACGGGCCGCACCTCGATCGGCGGGTCGAGGAGGCCCGTCGGCCGGAGAAGCTGCTCGACGACCTCGCCACCCGTCTCCGCAAGCTCGTACGCTGCGGGCGTCGCCGAGACGAAGAGGCGCTGCCCGGTCCGCTCCAGCCACTCCTCGAATTTCAACGGCCGGTTGTCGAGCGCGGACGGGAGGCGGAAGCCGTAGTTCACGAGCGTGCCCTTGCGGGACTGGTCGCCGTGGTACATCGCGCGAAGCTGAGGGATCGTCTGGTGGCTCTCGTCGACGATCGTGACGTAGTCCGACGGGAAGTAGTCGAGAAGTGTGGGCGGC
>JBBQDQ010000279.1:0-3467 GCA_038319835.1 Thermoanaerobaculia bacterium
ACGTCCCGGAGACGTCGATGGGGACCGTCATCGAGAAGCTCGGCCAGCGCAAGGCCGAGATGACGAACATGACGAACCACGGCTCCGGCCGTGTGCGCATCGACTTTCACATCCCGACGCGCGGCCTTTTCGGTTACCGCAACGAGTTCCTGACGGACACCAAGGGCGAGGGCCTCCTGTACCACAACTTCCACGGCTACGAGCCGTTCAAGGGCGAGGTGACGGGGCGGGGCCGCGGCGCCATGGTGTGCAAGGAAGCCGGCGAGACGACGGCGCACTCACTCGAGCGGCTCGAGGAGCGCTCGACGCTCTTCCTTCCGCCCGGCATCGAGGTCTATGGCGGGATGATCTGCGGCGAGAGTGCCCGACCGAACGACCTCGTCGTGAACCCGTGCGTCAAGAAGCACCTCACGAACATGCGCTCGTCGGGCTCCGACTTCGCGATCCGCCTCACGCCGCCCCGCCTCATGCCGCTCGAGCTCGCGATCGAGTGGATCGAGGACGACGAGCTCGTCGAGCTGACGCCGAAGTCGATCCGCCTGCGCAAGAGGATCCTCGACCACACGATGCGGCTCGTCTCCGAGAAGCGCGCGGGCAAGGTGGAAGAGGAGGACGAGGGATGAGCCTCCGCGCGGCGCTCGTCGCCGCGCTGCTCCTCCCGGCGGCCGTCCTCCCGGCCGCCGAGCCTCCGCCCGCGGTCGCCGAGGTCGCGGGCCTCCTCTCCGGCCGCTTCGTGTCGCGCGACGCGGGCGCGAGCGTCCGGTTCTCGGTCGCCGCCGTCCCGAAGAGCCGGATCGCCGGCGACGCGCCGGTGTTCTATCTCGAGGCCGTGAAGGCCGCGCGGCCAGACGCGCCCTTCCTCCAGCGGTTCCTGAAGCTCGAGGCCGACGGAGCTCGCGTCGCGGTCCGCGTGTACGAGGCGCGCGACCTCGCGGGCGTGCGCGGCAAGTGGCGCGAGCCGGAGGCGCTCTCGCTCTTCACCGCGCGCGACGTGCGCGAGAGGCCCGACTGCCGCGTGATGCTCGCGAAGGCTCCGGCCGGACACTGGACGGGCGGCACGGCCGCCGCGACGTGCGCGTCGGCGAGCGCGGGCGCGCCGCTCGCGGTCACGATGTCGGTGTCCCCGCAGACGCTCGAGTGGCGCGAGGAGGGCAAGGACGCGGCAGGCAAGACTGTGCGCGGACCCGCGGGCGAGATCACGATCTACGGGCGGGAGCGGGAAGACCTGGTGGCGGCCGCGGCCCTCGCTGCGCCTGTCCCCGGCGGTGCTCCGGCCGTGCTAACGGTGTTCAGCCCCTCTTCACCTTCTAAGAAATTCGACCGCGCGGAGCTTCGCGCCGTCGCCGGCGAGGGATCGATCCTCCTTGCCAGGCTCATCCCTGAACCCAACACGCCCGCCGCCTCGATCGTGGTCGTGACCTCGCGGACCGGCTCGACGTCCGTATTCTCATTCGCAGAAGTCTCTTCCTCGTCCGGTCCCTCTCTCGACCTCTCCGGCGCGGCTCCCCGCCTCGTCGCGCCCGCTCCCCGGGCGCTCGACGACATCACGTCGATCGAGCTGCGCGATCTCGCTCCCGCGAAACCGTAGCCCCTACTCCGTCACGACGACGCGGCCCGTCATGTCGTCGTGCCCGTCGCCGCAGAAGACGTCGCACGCGAAGGTGAACGTCCCGGCCTTGTCCGGCGTGAACGCCACGCGCGCGACTTCGCTCGGGCGCACGTCCGTGCGGATTCCGAACGCCGGGAGCTTGAAGCCGTGGACGCGGTCCTCGGAGACGAGCTCGAGGATGATGGGCTCGCCCTTTTTCAGCGTGACCTCCGAGGGCATGAATTCGAATCGCCTCGCGCGGATGCGCACGGTGCGGGGATCGGATGCGGCCGTGACGGGCTTCTCCGCGAGCCGGTACGCGCCCGTCGCCGGCGACGCCTCCACGTCCCGCCATCCCAGGCCGCGGTACGGATGCGCCGCGTCCCACGCGACGGGCGCCTTCTTCGGCACCGAGCCGGGCGCCGGAAGCGGGAAGATGAGCGACGCCGCGGAGTGATGCTCGATGCGGCCGGTCCGGTGGTGGTGCTCCTGGTGGATGTGCCCGTAGAAGACCGTCACGTGCTCGAAGGGATCGAGGAGCGCGAGGGCGGCGGCCCCGTCTTTCGTCGCCCAGTCCCACTCGGGGTAGAGGTCGAAGAGCGGCCGGTGCGTGAGGACGGCGATCGGGGCGTCCTTCTTGCGCGGTGCGAGGTCGTTCGCGAGCCACTTGAGCTGCGCCTCGCCCACGATCGACCCCGGGTCCGAGACGTTGTCGAGGACGACGAAGTGGACGCCCTTGTGGTCGAACGAATAGTGGGTCTTCCCGAAGTGCTCCTGGAAGGCCTCGCCGCGATCGAGCGCGGCGTCGTGCTCGCCGGGGAGGAAGCGGACCGTCTTCGCCCTGAGCCGGCCGGCGACGTCGCGGAACTCCTTCATCCGGTCGCGGCGTTTGCCGGAATCGTCGGTCGTGTGCGTGAGGTCGCCGGTGAAGACGACGAAATCGGGCTGGCGGGAGAGGGCGTTCACCGCGTCGATCGCCTTCGGCAGCGTGCCTTTCGCGTCCGGGTTCGGCGGCCCCTCGAAGCCCCAGTGGGTGTCGGAGAGCTGGACGAAGTGGAACTCCTCTTCCGAGCCCCGGAGCGCGCCTCCCCAGAGCGTCGAGCCGAAGACGACGCCTCCTCCGAGGCCGGCCAGCTTGAGGAACTCGCGGCGGTCGGTGTCGAACCTCATGGGACCTCCCGTGCCGGGGAGACTCGGGCGCGGCGGCGGGTATTCCCGCGGTGCGGGGGAATAAGATCGCGCTCCCCGCGGTCTTCCGGGGAGGAGGCGTGTCCTGCGCGAACCGCGTCCGGAAGGGGAGTTCGAGAGGCTCGTTCTCCCGCTCCTTCCCTCCGCCTACAACCTGGCGCGCTGGCTCACGCGCAACGACCACGACGCGGACGACGTCGTCCAGGAGGCTTTCTTGCGGGCGTACCGTTTCTATCCCTCCTTCCGGGGAACGGACCCGCGCCCGTGGCTCCTCGCGATCGTCCGGAACGCGTGCTGGACGTGGCTGCGCGCAAACCGCTCCCACGAGCTCGCCGCGGACCCGGAGGGCGCCGACGAGCCGGTGGAGACAGCGGCGTCGGCCGAGGAGGACCTGCTTCGCCGTGCCGACGGTGCGCTCCTGAGAAGCGCCCTCGAAGGGCTGCCCGAGGAGTTCCGCGAGGTCGTCGTCCTGCGCGAGCTCGAGGAGCTGTCCTACCGCGAGATCGCCGACGTGGCCGGAATCCCGGTCGGGACCGTGATGTCGCGCCTCTCGCGGGCGCGGCGCCGGCTGCAGGCGGCGCTCGTCCGGCCGGCCGAGGTGAGGTCGTGACCTGCGCCGCACCGCGCGAGCGGGTCCACGCGTGGCTGGACGGCGAGCTGTCCGTCGAGGCGGCCCTCGAGGCCGAGCGCC
>JBBQDQ010000280.1:0-3401 GCA_038319835.1 Thermoanaerobaculia bacterium
GATGCTGCGCCGCCTCGGGCACGCGCCGAAGGCCACGGACATGGTCGTCTGGGGCATCGAAGTCGCCTCCGGCCTCTGAATGTGGCCTCCCCTTACAATCGCGTAAACATGCCCTCGCCCGAGCAGTCGTTTTTCGACCGCTGGATCCGCCGCGGCCTCATCTCGAGCTTCGCGTTCGGGTTCACGCTGCCCTACTTCCGCCTCCTGAACCGGATCCACGCGACGGGCGACGCGCTCCTCGACACGCTCCCGCGCCGGAACGTCGTTTTCCTGTCCAACCACCAGACGTACTTCATGGAGGCGATCGCGTTCTTCGACCTCGTCTACGTCAAGCACGCGCTGCCGCTCGAGTACCCGTTCGTGCGCTTCTCGGCCGCGACGGAGACGATGCAGAAGAACCTCGTGACGCAGCTTTTCACGAAGGCGGGCGGCGTCACGTTCCGCCGGAGCTTTCGTGAGGGCGGCAAAGAGGTGAAGCGCTCCGTCGACTTCGAGGGCGTCGCGAAGGTCGAGGAGGCGATCGCGAACGGCTGGCTCCTGCACTTCCCCGCCGGGACGACGCAGAAGGGCGCTCCCCTGCGCCCCGGCGTCGCGCAGCTCCTCCACCGGACGAAGGCGACCGCGGTGCCCGTGCGCGTGGACGGCTTCCGCCGGCTGCTCCTCTACAAGCAGATTCCCGGCAAGGTCCTCCGGAAGTGCCACCTGGCGGTCCATCCCCCGATGGACCTCGAGGCGTTCTACGCGGCGCCCTACGACAAGGAGTCCGGCGCCCGGGTCGTCGAGACGCTCTCCACGATCCTTGCCGAGCCGGACTGACCCGCGTCCGAGACCTTGAGCGTGAATGCGGGCGGCTCGAGCATGTGCTTCTTGACCGCGCACTGGTCGACGGCGCGGGCGATCGCCCCCTTGTACTTCTCCGGGAAGCCCGCCGGAAGGGTCAGCGCGACGTCGATCGACGAAACGCGCTTTTTCTCCGCGTCCCGGAGCGTCTCGAGCGAGAGGCCGAGCCCCTCCGTCGCGATCCCCCGCTCCTGGCAGAAGTACAGGGCGTAGAAGCCCATGCACGTCGCGATGGACGCGATGAAGAGGTCGAACGGAGCGGGGGCGGCGCCGGCGCCGAGCGGCGCCGGCTGGTCCGTCTTTACCGTATAGCCCTTCACGGAGGCGTCGACGGCGGCGCCGCCCGGGAAGGACACGTCGTATTTCACGCGGGATCCCCGGCGCAGCAGGCCGCTTTGGGCTGGCCGGCCGTCTCCTTCAGCCCTACCTTCCTGAGGATCGCCATCATCGGGCACCACCGCGAAAGCCCGCTCTGGAAGAGGTTGAGCCCCACGAAGGCCGTGAAGAGGAAGAACCCGGGGTGCACCCAGTATCCGAGGGCGACGGAAGCCAGGACGAAGAACCCGGCGATGGAGCGGAGCGCGTCGTTGACGGTCATGCTTTCTCCTCTGTGGAGCCGGGGTTCCGGCTCTTGACTTTTATAACCATATAGCTATATGTTAATGCTCGTGAACGAAAAACGCAACCCCCTTTTCCTACTCGTTCTGACGGCGGCGCTGGCCGGAACCGCCCGGGCGGGCGGGCCCGAGCCCACCCCGGACTCCCTCACCCTCGCGGGCGCCATGCAGAAGGCGCGGGAGAACGCCCGGGAGGTCACAGCCGCAAGAGCCCGGCAGGAGGCTGCCGAGGCGCGGGCTTCGCAGGCGAAGGCGTTCCGGCTCCCGACCCTCAACCTGACGGCTCTCTGGATGCGGACGAACAACCCGGCCGAGGTCTTCGCCATGAAGCTCAACCAGGGCACGTTCTCGTTCCCGGAGTTCGTCTCGTCGAACCCGAACGACGCCTCGCCCCTGAACACGGGGATCACGCGGGCCGAGATCGTCCTCCCCCTCTTCACGGGCGGCGAGCTCTCGGGAAAGATCGGCCAGGCGAAGCTCGCTGCCGAGTCGGCCGCCGACACCTCGTCGTGGGCGGCCGACAACGCGGCCCTCGCCGCCGCCGAGGCCTACGTCATGGTCGCGCAGGCCGAGGCGTACGCGGCCCTCCTCCACAAGGCGCGCGAGACGGTCGCCGCCCACGTCAAGCTCGCGGGCGACTACGTCGGGCAGGGCATGATCGTGAAGTCGGAGCTCCTGAGGGCCGAGGTCGAGCTCGCGAAGACCGACGACCTCCTCGCCGAAGCCGAAGGCCGCGTCCGTGTCGCGAACGCAAACCTCGCCTTCCGGCTCGGGGCCGACGGCGGCGCCGCGTGGACGCTCGCCCCCCTGCCAGACCCGCGCCCCGTCGCGACGCCCATCGAGGGCTGGCTCGCGACCGCTGCGGGCCGCACCGATCTCGCGTCGGCCCGGAAGCTTCTCGCAGCGGGCGAGCTCGAGGAAAAGGTGAAGAAGGCGCCCTTCTGGCCGAAGCTCGCGCTCGTCGGGAAGGGCGAGCTCTACGGCGACAAGCCGTTTGGCTCGACCGGGACGTCCGGCTCCATCACGGCCGTCGCGACGTGGAACCTCTTCCAGGGCGGCGCCGACCGCGCCGCAGTCGTCGCGGCGCGCGAAGACGCCCGCGCGGGCCGCGAGGACGTCGCCCGGTTCGCAGAGGGCGTCCGACTCGAGGTCCGGAAGGCCTTCGAGGAAGCGAAGACGGCCGAGGCGCGGCACGCGACCGCGCAGAAGGCGCTCGCGGCCGCGCGCGAGGGCGAACGGATCACGAACGAGCGGTTCCGGTCGGGCGTCGTCAAGACGCTCGATCTCCTGGACGCCACGACGTCCCGCCGGGAGGCCGAGACGCGCGAGCTCGTCGCCCGCGCCGAAGCCCACGCCGCGGCCCTGAGCCTCGCCGTCAAAGCAGGCCGACGTCCCGAGACAGCCTTAGACGGAGGAACGAATTGAGAACGATTGGATTCGGATTCGGTTTCGGAATTTCTTCGAAGGTCGTGGGAGGGCTGCTCGCGGCTGCCGCGGCAGCGCTCGTGGGCTGCGGCGGCTCGCATTCACCTTCTAAGCAGAATTCGCCTTCTCTTCTCCCGGTGACCGCTGCCACGACGCTTGTCGAGCGCGCGTCCCTGCCCGAGCGTCTGACCCTCTACGGCACCGTCACCGCCGACCGCTCCGCCGCCGTCTCGTCGCGCGTCATGGCGAACGTCGTCGCCGTCCCCGCCCGCGTCGGCCAGTCGGTCAAGGCCGGCGACGTCCTCGTCGAAATCGACGCTCAGACGGCCAAGGGTCAGGAGGCCCAGGCGAAGGGCGCAGCCGCGCAGGCGCGCGCAGCCCTCTCCCTCGCCGAGCGCAACTACGAGCGCTACAAGGCCCTCGCGGCCTCGAACTCCGCCTCGGCGCTCGAGCTCGACATGTCCCGGATGCAGTACGAGCAGGCGAAGGGCGCCGTCCAGCAGGGCGAAGGCGCCGTGG
>JBBQDQ010000281.1:0-3399 GCA_038319835.1 Thermoanaerobaculia bacterium
GCGACAGCGCGCGCCGCGCGCTTCTCCCAAAGCCACCCCCAGCCCGCGAAGAGCAGCACGATCCCGAGCGTGGCTGCGACCTGCAAGACCCTGCTGCACGAGATGAAGAAGAAGAACCGGGCCAGCGTCTCGCCTGTGGAAACTGGATCCGCGACACGGAAGCGATACCTCACGATCGAACGCGAGGGCCGTGCTAGGGGCGAATCGGGCCGCCGGAGCCGGAAGGCCGAGAAGTGCTCGGTGCCGGGTGCGTTCTGCTCGGCGAAACCGAACGGGCCGGGCAGGAGGCCGAAGACCTGCACATCGAGCTTCGTCGTGTCCGAAGGGAACGTGCCGAGGTCGATCCACTCGCGATCCCCGACGATCTGGAGCCGCTCGCGCCTCAGCAGGACGTCCCACCAGCTCACGCTGGTATTTGGAAGCCCGGGGCGGACGACCAGAAGGCGGGTTCTTCCGCTGGAAGCAAGCTGGACTTCGAGCCGGGATCCGGGAGGCACGATCCACGGCCTCTCATCGGGCCACCGCCAAGAGAAGTCGTAGACGTGGCCGAAGCTCGCGGTCGGGTGCCAGAGGTCGATGTCGCGCTTGCCCGACGAGAGGACGGGATGCGGGAGGTTTTCGGCGACCGTCTTCTGCGCGCGCCAGCCGTTCCAGATCAGGTGGGCGAAGCACGCCGCGAGGATGGCGGCCAGTGCCAGCGAGCGGACCAGGAAGCGGCGGAGCACTTCGGGAACGCTACACGAGGAAGGACTTCAACGCGCTGGAGACCTGACGACGGTCACCCGGAGCCAGCGAGCCGATTCTTCGGATGAACAGGCGGTTGTCGAGCGTGAAGACCTTCAACCGGACGATGCACGGGAGCGGAAGCCCAGCGGCGTCCAAGCCCGCAATCTCGACGTCTCCGGGCCAGGCGCGATGTGCCCGTGTCGTGATCATGGCGAGCATCGTGTGGCCCGCCTTGTTGAACAGCTGCCGGCTGAGGACGAGGGCCGGGCGCTTCTTCGTGCCCGGCCGCTCACTGAATGGAAACGGGACGACGACGACGTCCCACGGCTCACAGATCACGGAATGCCTTGTCGTCGTCGACAGAACCCCACTCTTCGAGCGTTTCGGAAACGGCGGAGTGATACGCGGCGTCGAAAGGCTCGGCCCGCCGCAGAATCGCCTTGTCGTCTTTCACTTCGTAGGCAACCAAGTCGCCCGGCTCGAGGTGAAGGGCGGTGCGGACCTCATGCGGGATCGTGACCTGACCTTTGCTGGAGAGTCGACTCGTCTTAGGCTTCACTCTTTACTCTTTACGTAAAGGATAGGTCCACGCAGGGTGGGCGTCAAGAGCCGCTGAGTGCCCAGCCTGGGCCGCTTCTTTCTTCACTCCTTGGGCGTGTCCCCCAAGATAGCCTCGTGAGGCTACAATACCGCCCATGAGAGTCGTCGGAATCCGTGAGTTCAAGGATCGGCTGAGCGAATACGTTCGGATGGTTCGGCGGGGGGAGGAGATCCTCCTGACCGAGCGGGGCGAAGTAGTGGCCGAGCTGCGGGGCGCGGACAAGATTCAGCCCGCGGCGTATGCAAACGAGGTTGTCGCCGACCTCCATAGGCGGGGTCTACTCGTCCAGGCTGGCCTCAACGATCCGGCTGCCTACCCTAAGCTCTCTCGGGCTCTCAAGGGCCGCTCAGCCTTGGATCTCCTCAACGAGGACAGGGGCGACCGCTGAACCTCTACGCGGAGACGAGTGCGGTCGTCGCATGGTGGATGGGCGAGAGCCGGGCCGCCGACGTCCAGAGCCCACTTGCCGCGGCTGAGGTGGTCGTCACGTCGGAGCTGACGCTCGTCGAGTGCGAACGCGTCCTCGAAAGGGCTTCGGCACTGAAGGAGATCGGCGAGGCCGAGGCAGCGGACCGGCGGGCGTGGCTTCGAAGTGCCGTTTCGAAGTGGAGCGTGATCGCGCTCGACGCTCAGATCCTGGAGAGGGCCAAGCGGACATTCCCGGATGAACCTTTGCGGACGCTGGATGCCCTGCACCTCGCAAGTGCGCTCTCGGCGCGGTCGTCGGCGTCGGGCCTCGTCATGCTCAGCCTAGACGAGCGCGTACGGCGGAATGCGAAGTCGCTGGGCTTCGCTCTTGTGCCCGCAACCCGGCGCGGCTTCAAGTCGTGATCGACTAAGTCACTTCGTCGGGGACGACGGCACTCCGAAGGATCTTGTGATACCCGCCCGCGACGTCGATCGCGGCGTAGGCAGCGGCCCGCGCACTGCCCTTCTGGACGAGCCGCTCGCGGGTTTCGTCCTCCGTCCAGAGCCGCACGATCGTCTGTGCGATGCCCGCCTCGTCGGCGGGGTCGAAGAAGAGCGCCGCGTCGCCCGCCAGCTCGAGCAGCGCGGGGAGGTCGGAGCACGCGACGGGCGTCCCGAGGCCCATCGCTTCGAGAACAGGGATCCCGAAGCCTTCGAAAAGCGATGGGAAGACGAGGAATGCGGCTCCTTCGATGAGGGCCGTCGTATCCGTGTCGTCGAGGTAGGGCAGGACGCGTACGCTCGCCCCGAGGCCCATGGCCTCGACCTTCGCATGCAGCGCCTCGCGTTCCTCGTCGAGGGCGCCGCACAGGACGAGGACGAAGTCAGGCTGCTCGCGCAGGACATGTGCGGCCGCCGCAAGAAGGCGCTCGTGGTTCTTGTGCGGCCAGAAGTTCGCGGGATAGAGCGCGTAATCGGCGCGGAAGAGGCCGAGGGCGTCGAGGCGCGCGAGAGCGTCGCGCGGGTCGAGGGCCCGGCGCATTGGGCCGGCGACGGGTGGGAGGACCCAGACGTTTTCGGCCTTCACATGCACGCGCTCGACGGCCATGAGCCTCGTGGCCTCGGAGATCGCGACGACCCGGTCCGCCCGCCGGAGGTCGCCTCGAAACTCGATGCGCCGCCGGCGCTCGTCGAGCGTGAAGAACTGGGGGTAGACGAGGTCCTGGAAGTCGTACGCGACGACGACGTGGGGGAGTCCCGGCTCGTGGAAGGCGGTCGTCCCGAGCGGGCTGAAGAGCACGTCGGCTCCGAGCCGCCGGAGGGACGTGTGGTCGGGCGCGGCGAGGTCGAGGAGCGGCTGGAAGAACCCGTGGAGGCGTCGCCGCGTGCGGAGGATCTTGCGCGGCTCTTCGACGTCGAGGCCGGGCCCAAGACGGTGCAGGACGGCGGCTTTCGCGAGCAGGGGTGCGACGACGCCCTCGGCCTGCGGCTTCACGAGAAGGTGGATTTCATGGGCGTCCGGCCGTTCGAGAAGGGAGCGGAGGAGGTCGAGGACGAAGAGGCGCGCCCCGCCGTTTCCGCCGTCCGGCGAAAGGGGGGCGAGATCGACGAAGACCCGCAGGCTCCGCCCCTTTGACATCGC
This sequence comes from Thermoanaerobaculia bacterium, assembly GCA_038319835.1. Lineage (GTDB taxonomy): Bacteria > Acidobacteriota > Thermoanaerobaculia > UBA5066 > UBA5066 > Fen-183. Next base: position 3,378 of record JBBQDQ010000281.1, read on the forward strand.
CCTACTTTCGCACAAACTCGGG
>JBBQDQ010000282.1:0-3365 GCA_038319835.1 Thermoanaerobaculia bacterium
CGGAAACACGGTCTTCGCGATCGCGAAAAGAGGCCCGCCCCGCGTAAAGTAGGGACATGCCGAAAACACGCCGCGACTTCCTGACCGCCACCGCCGCGGGCGCCGTCGGCCTCGCCGTCGGGCCGCACGCCGACGCCCAGACGACCCCCACCACGACGCCCGCCGCGGGTACGCCGCCTGCGTTCGGGACGGCGCCACCGGTGGGCCCCGAGATCACGCCGACGACGATCGCCGAGGCGGAGAAGCTCGTTCGCGTCGCGCTCTCGCCGAAGGACCGCGCCCAGGCCGCGGGCAACTGGCCCGCCGCGATGGCCGGGACGATGGAACGGCGCACCGGACCGAGGAAGGTGGCGCTCGAGCCTTCGCTCGCGCCCGCCTCGCAGTGGAACCCGGTGCTGCCCGGCCGGTCCGCCGGCCCCGCGCGCGGCGCCTTCGTGCGCAGCACGTCCTCCCCGGGCCCGCTCCCGAAGCGGGACGAGGACCTCGCGTTCGCGCCCGTGACCGCGCTCTCGCGCTGGATCGAGTCGAAGGCGCTCTCCTCCGAGCGACTCACACGGATCTACCTCGACCGCCTGCGCCGCTACGACCCGCAGCTCAAGTGCGTGATCACGCTGACGCCCGAGCTCGCCCTCGAGCAGGCGCGGAGCGCGGACGCCGAGATCGCCGCGGGACGGTACCGCGGCCCGCTCCACGGCATCCCGTTCGGCGTGAAGGACCTCCTCGACACGAAGGGCGTCCGAACGACGTGGGGAGCCGAGCCGTTCGTGAATCGCATCCCGGAGGCGGACGCCTTCGTCGTGCGGCGCCTCCGCGAGGCCGGCGCCGTCCTCGTCGCGAAGCTCAGCCTCGGCGCGCTCGCGCTGAACGACGTCTGGTTCGGCGGCGAGACGAAGAACCCGTGGGTCCTCGAGGAGGGATCGGGGGGCTCGAGCGCCGGCCCCGGCGCGGCGACGGCTGCGGGCCTCGTGGCTTTTGCGATCGGCAGCGAGACGGAGGGCTCGATCATCGACCCGTCGATGCGCTGCGGGATCACGGGCCTCAGGCCCACGTTCGGGCGCGTCGCACGCACGGGCGCGATGGTGCTCTCGTGGTCGATGGACAAGCTCGGGCCGATGGCGCGCGGCGTCGAGGACGCCGTACTGATCCTCCACGCCATCTCCGGACCGGACCCCGGCGACGTCTCCAGCGTCCCGGCGCGCCTCGACTTCGAGGCCGACGGGCCCGTCGCCGGACTTAAGGTCGGGTACTTCCCGGGCTGGATGGCGGAGGCCACCGACGTCGACCGCGCCGCGCTCGGCACCGCGAAGCTCCTCGGGATGACGCCGGTCGAGGTGAGCCTCCCGGACTGGCCGTACGGATCGCTGAACACGATCCTCTTCGCCGAGGCCGCGGCCGCGTTCGAGGACCTCACGCTGTCGGGCGGGCTCGACCAGCTGAAGATGCAGGTGCCCGATGCGTGGCCAAACACGTTCCGCCAGGCGCGTTTCCTTTCGGCGGTCGACTACGTCCAGGCCGACCGGCTGCGGCGAAAGGTCGCCCAGGAGATGGCACGGATCTTCGAGACCGTCGACCTCCTCCTCGTGCCCTCGCTGCGTGACGAGATGATGACGATCGGAAACTTCACGGGCCACCCGTCTCTCACGCTGCCCGCGGGCTTCGTCGAGATCGGCGAGGCGCGCAGCGACTGGGCACCCGATCCGGCCCGCCCGCTCCCGAAGTTCGCGCCGAAGCGGCGCGTCCCGCACGGGGTCACCCTCGTCGGAAGGCTCTTCGACGAGGGGACGATCGCCCGCGCGGGCATCGCGCTCGAGCGGGCGTTCGGCGTCAGGGGCGAGCGGCCGAAGGGATTCTGAGATCAATTCTCAGGATGGCGTATCCTCCCCGCATGTACGACCCCATCGCGATCCAGCCGTTCCGCGACGAGCTCACCGCGGCCGGCTTCACCGAGCTTCACACCCCCGCCGAGGTCGACGCCGCCGTCGCGAACGGCGGCACGACGCTCCTCGTCGTGAACTCCGTCTGCGGCTGCGCCGCCGGACAGGCACGCCCCGGCCTCGCCCTCGCCGTCCGGCACCCCCGCCGGCCCGACCACCTCGTCACGGTCTTCGCGGGACAGGACGTCGACGCGACCGCGCGCGCCCGCTCCTTCTTCACCGGCGCGTCGCCGTCGTCACCCTCGATCGCGATCCTCAAGGACGGGAAGCTCGCCTTCCTCCTCCAGCGTCACGAGATCCAGATGCTCGATGCCCGCGGCGTCGAGAGGGCGCTCGTCGCCGCCTTCGAAGCCGTCGCGGCCGGCGTCGAGGCCCTGGTTCCGCAGCCGGCGCTCGGCCTGCCCGCGCGCTGAGGCGCCGCGGGTTCACTTCGCGCCGAGCTGCTCTCCGAAGAACTTCTCCGCCCGGCGCATCGCGTCCCCGGCAGCCTGCGCATTTGCGGCGACGGACTGCTTCTTCTTTCCCGGGTCGTCAAAGTTGTGCTCCGCGCCCGGATAGACGTGGACGTGGAGCTCGGCGCCGTGGTCCTTTGCCCTCTTAACGAACTTCTCGCACGTCTGCGGGTTGACCTCTTCGTCCGAGCCCGCGATGAGAATCGTGAGCGGCGCGTACGGGCGGTACTCGCCCTTCACGGCGTCCATCCCGCAGCCCGGATAGAGCGCGAGCCCGGCGCGGAAGCCCGTCTCCGGTGTCGGGTTCTGGATGCCCGGTGCGTTCTCGCTCATCGTGACGAGGACCGTCATGCCGCCGTTCGACCAGCCCTGCACGCCGACGCGCACAGGGTCCACGTCCTTGCGCGTGCGCAGGTAGCGCAGACCGCCGTAGGCGTCCAGCGGACGGACGGTCTGTTCGCTGACCTTGGCGGGGCGCTCGGAATAGCTGCCGCGGCCGAAGCCTTCCGCGTGCCCGCGAGGCCCGAAGCTGTCGACGAGCAGCGCGACGTAGTCGCGCGCGGCCCAGAACGCGCCCCACTCCTTGTGCCGCTTCGAGAGCGTCGAAGCGTCGTAGCGCCCCTTGGCAAGGGACGAATACGGGCCGGCGCGCCCGTGCAGGAGGACGATCGCCGCGTGGCGGCCCCCGCCGGACGGCCGGAAGACGTAGCCGACGAGCTTCGTCTTGCCGTCCTCGCTGGGGAAGTGGACCGTCTCGGCGTCCGCGTTCGCGCGGGCGGACACGGCGGCCGTCAGCAGGAGCGCGGATGCGGCCAGCGGCGCGCTCATGGAGGCTCTCACTCCTCCGCCATCGGGGCCGTGAAGATCGCGATCCCCGTCCGGCCGAGGACGAGGTCCTTGTACACGGCGACGAGCCGGTTCGGGGCGCCCGGCATCATCCCCTTCTCGGCGACGAAGAGTTTCGGCGAGCCGTAGATCT
>JBBQDQ010000283.1:0-3245 GCA_038319835.1 Thermoanaerobaculia bacterium
TTCTCTCGGGGTAGGTGAGCGCGTAGAGGATCGGGAAGCGCATGTCGTTCGGCGACATCTGAGCGAGGACCGAGCCGTCGACGTATTCGACCATCGAGTGGACGATCGACTGCGGGTGAACCACGACTCCGATGCGGTCGACCTCGACGTCGAACAGCCAGCGCGCCTCGATCACCTCGAGGCCCTGGTTCATCATCGTCGCCGAGTCGATCGTGATCTTCGGACCCATCTTCCACGTGGGGTGGCGGAGCGCATCCTCGATCGTGATCGCGGAGAACGTCTCGAAGGGGCGCGAGCGGAAGGGCCCGCCCGAGGCGGTCAGGACGAGGCGCCTCACCTCGGATGCGGCGCCCGCGCGGAGAGCCTGGTGAAGAGCGCAGTGCTCCGAGTCGACGGGCAGGACGTCGGCGCCGGCCGCGCGCGCCGCGGCCATGAGCGGCTCGCCCGCGACGACGAGCGTCTCTTTGTTCGCGAGGGCGAGCGTCTTGCCGAGCTTGACGGCCTCGTACGCCGGGACGAGGCCCGCCGAGCCGACGATGCCGCCGAGGACGACGTCCGCCTCGGGATGGGTCGCGACGTCCACGAGCCCCTGCTCGCCGAACCCGACCGAGACGCCCGGGAACTCCTGCCGCACCCGGGCCGCGTCCTCGCGCGTCTTCACGGAGACGACCTTCGGCCGGACGGCCGCGATCGCGGGCAGGAACTTCTCGAGGTTCGAGCCGGCCGACATCGTGACGATCTCGAAGCGCTCGGGGAAATGGGCGACGACCGAAAGGGCCGAATCGCCGATCGAGCCGGTCGCTCCGAGGAGCGCGATGCGCTTTTTCGCGGTCATCGCGAGGCTCCGGGCACGAGCGTCAGGGCGTTGAGGGCGAGGAGCAGCACCGGCGAAGCGTAGAGCAACGAGTCCAGCCGGTCGAGGAGGCCGCCGTGGCCCGGCAGGAGGCCGCCGGAATCCTTGACGGCGACGCTCCTTTTGAACGTGGACTCGACGAGGTCACCGACGACGGCGACGACGGAGACGAGCAGCCCGAGGATCGCGCCCGCGAGGACGTCCGGGAAGGCCCCGGCTCCGGGCGACGGGCGGCCGGCCGCGGCGAACGCAGCCGCGGCGCCGACTCCGAAGAGAGACCCGCCGAGGAGCTGGCCCCAGAGCCCCTCCCACGTCTTCTTCGGGCTCACGACGGGTGCGAGCTTCCTCTTCCCCCAGCGGCGGCCCACGTAGTAGGCCGCCGAGTCGCCGGCCCAGACGACCGCAAGGAGGAAGACGACCGGCTCCCACCCCCGCGCGCGGAGCCCGATCATCGCGCCCGCCCCGAGCGCGAGGTAGAGCGTCGCGAAGACGGCGCCGGCCGACGACGGGAGAAGGACGCCGACCTCCGCCGACGAGAACATCACGAGCGTCGGGAGCGCGAGGAGCGTCGCACCCGCGAGCACGACGAGAGCGGCAGGAGAGGCGACGTGGGCCGCGGCGATGAGCGCGAAGAAGAGCGCGAGCCCCGCCGTGCGCGGGATGCGCCAGCCCGCGGTCTCGAGGAGCGCGTAGAACTCGATGAGCGCGACCGCCGCCGCCGCCGCGACGAGGAGCGTGAACGACCACGCTGGCGCGAAAACCAACACCGCGAGAACCGCCGGGATCAGGACGGCGGCCGTGACCTCCCGCTGGAACTTCACCGGGTGGCCGCCGCCGGGCGCGGGCTGTCCTCGCGCAGGGGCTCGTTCTCCGGGACGCCGCCGTACCGGCGCTCGCGCTTCTGGAACTCCGCGATCGCCTCGAGGAAGTGCCGGGCCCTGAAGTCGGGCCACAGGACCGGCGTCACGTAGATCTCGGCGTACGCGATCTGCCAGAGGAGGTAGTTCGAGATCCGCATCTCGCCGCTCGTCCGGATCAGGAGGTCGGGGTCGGGCAGGCCGGCCGTGTAGAGGCGCGACTCGATCGCGGCCTCATCGATCTCCTCGGGCTGGAGGCGCCCGGCCTTCACCTCGGCCGCGAGCGACCGCATCGCGTCGGCCAGCTCGGCGCGGCCCGAGTAGTTGAGCGCGATGTTGAAGACCATGCCCTTGCAGTGCGCCGTCGCGTCGAGCGCTTCCTTGAGCTCGCGCTGGACGGACGAGTCGAGGCCGTCCATGCGGCCGACGACGCGGAAGCGGATGTCGTTGTCGAGGAGCGTCTTCCGCTCGCGCAACAGGTACTCCTTGAGGAGCGCCATGAGCGTCGCGACCTCGAGGTGCGGCCTCTTCCAGTTCTCGGTCGAGAACGCATAGAGCGTCAGCGCCGTCAGCTCGAGGCGCGCGGCCGTCTCGACCGTCGCCCGGACGGAGGCGATCCCCGCGCGGTGGCCCTCGACGCGCGGCAGCCGGCGCTGGCGCGCCCAGCGGCCGTTGCCGTCCATGATCACGGCCACGTGCTGCGGCATCCGCCCGAGGTCGAGCCCGTCGAGCAGGGCGCGGTCGGGAGAACCGGCGGCGGCAACGGAATCCTTGTCGATCATCGAGCCGGGCGGCAAGCGCCCGAATCCTGAATTCTATCCCGCGGGCGGCGGAAGCAGCGCCGGCGCCGGCAGCGCCTCAGGCGGGTAGAGGACGCGTTCGAGCGTGAGCCCGCGCGCCTCGGCGGTCGGGCCCGGCCGTTCGCGGACCTCTTCGGGGCGGATGTGGCCCCGCCCCGCATCGCGCAGGGTGCCTACGAGCCTGCGCACCATGCCGCGCAGGAAGCCGTCGCCCGCGGCCGCGATCACGAGGAGGGATCCGTCCTCTTTCACGTCCAGCCGGGCGAGCGTGCGGACGGTCGTCCCCGGGTCGGACCCCGTGATCGAGAACGGCGCGAAGTCGCGCGTCCCGACGAGGCGGGCCGCCGCGGCGCGCATCGCGCCGACGTCGAGGGGCTCTCCCGCGAGCGCCTCGACGAGGCCTCGGTGAGGGTGAAGGAGATCGCCGCGGCGGAGGCGGTAGACGTAGATCTTTCCGGTCGCGGAGTGGCGGGCGTGGAAATCGGGACTGGCTTCGGAAACGGACAAGACCCGCACATCCCATGGAAGCTTCGAATTCAGCGCTCGGAGAAGATTCTGAGAAGGTATGAGGGGCGATCCCTCCGGCACGTCGAAGTGGGCGACCTGCAAGTCGGCGTGAACGCCGGCGTCCGTTCGGCCGGACCCGTGGATCCGGATCTCCGCCCCCAGAACCCCTTTCAGAGAATCTTCCAAGGCGCCCTGGACTGTGCGCGGCAGGGCGCCGCCCGCGCGAGG
>JBBQDQ010000284.1:0-3237 GCA_038319835.1 Thermoanaerobaculia bacterium
AGGATCCGCATCGAACATGGAGAGCACCGGCGCCGCCCCGCCCGCAATCGTGTGGGCCAGTTCGTCGGACGTCGGGAAGGTCCGGAAAGCGAACGAGGACTTCGTCGGGGACCCCGCGCGGCTCGCGCCGCTCGTGGGCGGTCCGGCGCGCCTCGCGGCGCGCGGCACGCTCTTCGCCGTAGCCGACGGCATGGGCGGGCACGCGCGGGGCGAGATCGCGAGCAAGCTCGCGATCGAGGTCCTCTACTCGACCTTCTACAACTCGCCCGGCGAACCCGTCGAGATGTTCAAGAAGGCGATCCTCACGGCGAACACGGCCGTCCGGCGCGCCGGCGTCCTCGCGAAGCCCGAGACGATCGGCGACGGCGAGGACGCGCGGACGCTGCCGCGCATGGGGACGACTCTCGTCGCAGCCCTCGTCCTCGGCCACTGGGTCCTCGTCGGAAACATCGGCGACAGCCGCGCCTACCTCATGAACGACGGCCGTCTCGAGCAGGTCAGCCGCGATCACACGTACCTCGCCGAGGAGATCCGCCGCGGCCTCGTCTCCGCCGAAGTCGCGGAGGCCTCGCCGTTCAGGCACCTCATCACGCGCTCCCTCGGCACGAAGGACGCCGTCGAGGTCGACCTCTTCTGGCGTCCGTGGCCCGAGGGCTCGACGCTGCTTCTCGCGACCGACGGCCTGCACGGAGTCGTCGAGGAGCTCGAGATGGAGACGATCCTCGCCTCGCGGCGGCCCGAAGACGCCGCCGCCGCTCTCGTGAGGGCCGCGCTCGACGCGGGCGCGCCCGACAACGTCTCGGTCGTGGTCGTGCGCAAGCTCGCGGCGGGCGCAAGACGGGAGTCGGCGTGAAGGTCTTCGCCGGCACGAGCGGCTTCAGCTACGACGGCTGGACCGGGACGTTTTACCCCGACGACCTCCCCGCGGACGGCCGGCTCGCGTACTACGCGACGCGGCTCCCCGCCGTGGAGATCAACAACACGTTCTACCGGATGCCGAAGCCGGAGCTCCTCGCCGGCTGGGCCTCGCAGGTCCCCGCCGGCTTCCGGTTCGCGCTCAAGGCCTCCCAGCGCATCACGCACATCAAGCGCCTCAAGGAGGCCGACGGAGAGGTCAAGTTCCTCCTCGGCGCCGCGCGCCAGCTCGGCGACAAGCTGGGGCCCGTCCTCTACGGCCTCCCCCCGAACCTCAAGAAGGACGTCCCGCGGCTCGCGGCGTTCCTCGCGCTCCTGCCGTCCGACGTGAAGGCCGCGTTCGAGTTCCGCAACCCGACGTGGCTGGACCCGGAGGTCTTCGCTCTCCTGAAGTCCGCAGGCGCGGCGCTCTGCATCGCCGACGACGAGAAGGGCACGACGCCGCTCGAGGCGACGACGCCGTGGGGATACGTCCGGCTCCGGCGCGAGGACTACGCCGAGCGGGATCTCGCCGCCTGGGCGGAAAAGGTCCGGAGCGCCGGCTGGACGGAGGCGTACGTCTTCTTCAAGCACGAGGAGGAGGGCGCCGCCCCGGCCCTCGCCCGGCGCTTCTCGGAGCTCTTCTAGATGAAGGTCGCCACCTGGAACGTGAACGGCATCAGGGCCCGCGAGCTGCAGGTCCTCGAGTTCCTCGACACGCACGCGCCGGACGTCGTCTGCCTGCAGGAGCTGAAGGCCGCGCCCGAGCAGATGCCGATCTCGCTCGCGGCGCCCGCGGGCTACACGACGACCTGGCACGGCCACAAGGGCTACTCGGGCGTCGGGCTCCTCCTGAAGACGGACGTCTTCGGCCCCTCGGTCGCGTTCACGCACCCCGACTTCGACCACGAGACGCGCATCGTGGAGGGCGCGACGAAGACGTTCGCCGCCGCGTCCGTCTACGTCCCGAACGGCGGAAAGGACTACGCCGCGAAGATCGCGTTCCTCGAGGCGATGGTCTCCTGGGCGCGGGCGGCGAAGGCCGCCGGGAAGACCCTCCTCGTCTGCGGCGACCTGAACGTCGCCCTCACGGACCGCGACGTGCACCCGAAGGAGCGCAAGGCGAACGCGATCGGCCAGCGCCCGGACGAGCGCGCCCTGATGACCGCGCTCCTCGCCGAGGGCCTCGTCGACCTCGGGCGGACGCTCGACCCGGACAACGACGCGCTCTTCACGTACTGGGCGCCATGGCGGGACATGCGAAAACGCAACATGGGCTGGCGGATCGACTTCGTCCTCGCGAGCACGGGCCTCGCGAAGACCGCGAAGACGGCGCGCGTGTACCCGGAGTTCGGGACGAGCGACCACGCCCCGCTCGTCGTGGACTTCGGCTGACCTCCGTCTAGACTCGGGCATGGCGACGCCGCGGGTCCGCCTCACGACCAGCCCGGGATGGGAGGTCGTGCGCGCCGCGCCCCGGCGCGCGGCGCTCCGGGCCGCGGCGGAGGACCCCTTCGTGTCGCGCGCCCTCGCGACGAAGCGCCTCTCCCTCGCCGGGTCGGCGCGGGTGCGTCCCCGCCGGGGGGCGCCCGCGGCCCCCGGCCGGGCCGCGGCAACCGTCGAGTCCGCCGCGGCCGGGATCGTCGCCGTCGTCCGGCATCCCTCGGGCGCGCTCTCGTTCCACCGGGCGGTCTCGGTCTCCGGCGGCTCGCACGTCTTCGACGTGCCGCTCCCCGCGCCCGCGCGCCGCGGGCCGGCCGGCGCAGTCGCGCTCTTTTTCCTGCGCGTCGCTCGAGCCGCCGTCCGGGCGGCCCTGCCCGTCCTCGCGCGCGCGTGGGAGACGCGGCGGTTCGCCGCGGCCCGCGCGCCGCTCGGCCTCGTGAGCCTCGCGCGCCGCGGGAGCTCCCTCGTCGCCTCCCGGGCGAAAGGGCCGCTGCCGCCCGGCCCCGAGCGATGTCTCCTGTTCCTGCACGGGACGTTCTCGCACGCGGCCGCCGCATTCGGCGACCTCGCCCTCGACCCGGCCGCCTTCGACGCGCTCGCCGCCCCGTATGGCGGCCGCGTCTACGCCTTCAATCACCTCACGATAGGCCGCGCCCCCGGGGACAACGTGCGGGAGCTCCGCCCGCTCCTCGAGGGCGCGCGCGTGGACGTCGTGGCGCACTCGCGCGGCGGCCTCGTCCTCCGCGCGCTCGCCACCGGAAAGCACGCGCCGGCGATCGGCCGGGCGTTCCTCGCGGCGGCGCCGTCCGACGGGACGCCGCTCGCATCGCCCGCGCGCTGGGACGAGATGGCCGCGTGGGTCGCGAACCTCGCCGAGGCGTTGCCCTCCGGTGCGCTCGT
>JBBQDQ010000285.1:0-3226 GCA_038319835.1 Thermoanaerobaculia bacterium
GAGGTCCCAGCCGCGGAACTTGAACGCGTGGAGGAGGGTCTTCAGGCCGCCCGCGTAAAGGCCGAAGGCGGCGCCGCGCGCGACGGGCGGCGGCTCGCGGCGGCAGGACGCACACGGCCCGCCGTCGCCCGGGAGCGCGCAGAGCGGGCACGCGGCCTCCGGCGCAAGGCGGGGGAGCGCGGCCCAGCAGGCGGGGCAGACGCCGCCGCCGCCGATTTCGCGGCGGGGCGCGTCGCACACCGCGCACCGGGAGGGCACGAGCAACGCAAGGAGGGAGGCGATTGCGGGCGCGCCGGGGAGAGGGCGAAGCGGCTCCGGGCCGGGCACGGCGGAGATTCTAGACGAGCGGGCCGCCGCAGCCGTATGAGCGACATGACTCATCTCGTTGACGTATCCTCGCGACCGATGCGATCGCTCCTCCGCTCCACGCTCCTCGTCGCCCTCCTGGCCGCGGCGTCCTCCGCGTCCGCCCAGGTCGGGCCGCCGCGAACGATGGGCCTTCCGTTCGCCGTCGGGGCCGGAGGCGAGTGGGTCACGGACAACGGCCGCGTCTCCGACACGAAAGCCTTCTCGAACGGGGGGTATCACGTCTTCGGCGAGATGGTCCTCGAGCAGGGCGTGCTCCTGCAGTTCCGCTACATGAGCTTCTCGCTTCCGGGCACTCCCGTGGTTCCCCCGTTCGGCGTCGGAGGTTCCACTTCCGCGCCCGACGTCCGGGTCAACGCGGGCCTGATGACGGTGGGCTACCTGTTCCGCGAGCAGTGGTGGGACGCGGGGTTCGTCGCCGGCCTCGGCGTCTACGGGCTGAACCCCAAGCCCATCAGCGGCGACCAGACGTCGACCGACGTCAAGGAGACCGTGATCGGCTGGCACGCGGGCCTCATCACGGCTTTCCACGTCGCGGCGCGCTGGGACATCCGGCTCGAGGCGACCGCTTACCTGCTGCGCACGGACGCGGACCACAAGCCGATCACGCTCGGCGGCTCGCTCGCTTACCACTTCTGAAAAGGTGGGCTCCCACCCGACCTTGCGGTCGGGCGGGGATTGCGGCGGTGGGATGGACTAACTGAGGGTTACTGTGTGGAGGGAAGAGATTTGGAGGGCCCGTCGGCCGGGCGGCCGGCGGGAGTCAGGAAGGATGTGAAGACCGGCGTATTCATTTGACTTTGCATCGAATGCCCGTTTCGATCTCCTGCCTCGTTATACGCAAGCGCGATGCCTTCAGTTTCGACGGGCTCGCCTTTGATTCCAACCTTCGCCCTTGCAGCAATTAACGTTTACGCTGTGCGCAACCTCACGCCGGGACGACACGCCGGAATGCGTCTTTCAGGGGACGATTTGGTGCGAAATCGGCACCTGCGGGTGAGAAGGGGTCTCAGGCGCCTTCGGTGAGCGGAAGCAGCGTGGAGTCCTTCTTGATCGAAAGCGAGAGCTCGACGCGGGTGCGCACGACCCCGCGGAGCGTCTGGAGCTTCTCTCTCAGGATCCTCTCGAAGTGTTCGACGTCGCGGGCGCGGATCTTGAGCCGGTAGCCGAAATCGCCCGAGATCGCATAGCACTCCTGCACGTCGAGAAGGTTCTCGATTTCCTCGAGAAATGGCCTCTCGAAGCGGGGATGCTCGAGGGCGACGTCCACATGGGCGACGAGGGGCATCCCGACGAGGCGGGGGTCGAGGAGCGCCGTGAACCGCAGGATGAAGCCCTTCGTCTCGAGCTTCTTGATCCGTTCGTTTACGGAGGGTGTCGTGAGGCCCACGGTTTCCGCGATCCGGGCCTGCGAGATCTTGGCGTCCCGCTGGAGGATGTCGAGGATCCGGCGATCTGTGTCGTCCATATAAAATTCGGCTTTAGGGGTCGAGAACCCGAATTTTATACGGTCAGCCTCCCGGAGGCAACCGCCGATGCGGCTCGATCGTCAGTCCGGGTCGGAGAGAACGGCCCCCTTGGGCAGGACGACAACCCCGTTTTCCGACACGTGGAACCGCTTGCGGTCCTCCTCGAGGTCGAACCCGATCTCCATCCGCGGCGGGATCTTCACGCCCTTGTCCGCGATGACGCGCTTCAGGCGGGCGTAGCGGCCCACGTCCACGCCGTCCATCAGGACGCATTCCTCGACGTTCGAGAACGAGTTGATCCGCACGCGCGGGAACAGGATCGAGCGGTGGATCGTGCCGCCCGAGATGATGCCACCCGAGGCGACGAGAGAGTCCGTGGCGAGCCCGATGCGCTGCGAGACCGCGTCGGCGAAGACGAACTTTGCAGGCGGGAGTTGAGGCGAGTGGCTCTTGATCGCCCACTTCTGGTTGTAGAGGTTGAGCGGCGGCGTGACGGAGATGAGGTCCATGGACGCGTCCCAGTAGGAATCCACGGTCCCGACGTCCCGCCAGTAAGGGGCGAGGTCCTCGTTCCCGGGAACGCGGTTCGTCGAGAAGTCGTACGCGTAGAGCCGCGCGCCGCCCTTGAGGAGGGACGGGATCAGGTTCTTGCCGAAGTCGTGCGTCGTGTCCTGAAGCGCGTCGTGCTCGAGGGCCTCGATGAGGACGCTCGCGCGGAAGACGTAGTTCCCCATCGACGCGAGGGCGGACTCCGGCTGCCCGGGAATCGGGCGCGGCTCCTTGGGCTTTTCCTCGAAGCCGATGATCCGCCCGTCGGCGGCGACCTCGAGAATCCCGAAGCGCGACGCTTCCCCGAGGGGCACCGGGAAGGCCGCGATCGTGAGGTCGTGGCCGCCGTCCTCGTGAAACGCGAGCATCGGGTTGATGTCCATCACGTAGATGTGGTCGCCGCCGAAGACGCAGACGTGCGAGGGTTCCTCGTCGAAGATGAGGTCGAGGTTCTGGTACACCGCGTCCGCCGTGCCGCGGAACCAGTGCGGGCCCCGGCGCATCTGCGCGGGGACGGGGTCCACGAACTGCCCGATGTCGAACGTGAGGCGCCAGGTGCGGATGATGTGCTCGATGAGGGAGTTCGACTTGAATTGCGTGAGGACCTTGACCTTCGTGAGGCCGGAGTTCACGAAATTGTTGAGGACGAAATCGATGATCCGGTAGCGCCCGCCGAACGGCACGGCCGGCTTGGCCCGGTCCCGCGTGAGCGGAAAGAGCCGTTCTCCCATGCCGCCCGCGAGGACGACGGAGAGCACGTCACGGTGCTGGAGGATCTTCACGGCGGCGTCTCGAACTTTCGGCGACATGGTACCGCGTCGCCCCCGCCCGCCCACCCGGAC
>JBBQDQ010000286.1:0-3195 GCA_038319835.1 Thermoanaerobaculia bacterium
GCCGGGCACGAGCGCCCTGAGCTTCGGGCCGGGGCAGACGCGCGCCAACAACGCCCTCATCGCCCTGTCCTCCGACGGCGCCGGCGCGCTCGCAATCGGCAACGTTTCCTCGGGAACCGTCGACGTCATCCTCGACGTGAGCGGGTACTTCAAATGACGAACCCGGGACGCTGACCAGAATCGAGGGGGATCTGAGATCGATTCTCGCATTCCTCATCAGGGAGGCCCCGAGGCTCCCCGGAGGTCCCATCCGAGCCAGCCACACCGTCGTCGCCGCCGTGACATTCCTCACGCTATCGGCCCCGGCGCTCGCCCGGACCTGGACGGTCCCCGGCACGGTGAACGCGGGCGGACTCAACAACACGCGCTTCGTATCGGACCTTGCGATCACGAACCCGGGAAGCACTCCCGCCCAGGCGACGATCTCGTTCGTACCGGCGAACGGGACGACGGTGCAGGTCGTCACGCTGACGGCGGGACAGACGGTCGTCTATCGCAACGTCCTCGAAAGCCTCTGGGGCGCACAGGGTGCCGGGGCGACCCAGGTGACCTCCGCCTCGCCCCTTCTCATCCGGGCGCGTACCTACAACACCGCGGCCTCCGGCACCTACGGGGTCGCACTGCCGGTCTTCGCCGACGACCGGATCCTCAGTGCCGGGAAGGGCGCAGACAGCCTGTGGATCAGCCAGTCGGCGGACCCGAACGCGGGCTACCGCACGAACGTCGCGGTCGTATTCCCGGATTCCGGCGGCGGCGCGGCGACCGTCACGACCTACGGAGCGGATGGCAACGCGCTCGGCTCGCAGGACTTCTCGCTCGACGACGCCGGCTTCCAGCAGTTCGGCGTCGGCGGATTCGCCGGCGCCGTTCCGGTCGCCCGCGCGAAGATGCGGGTGAAACGCGGCCGAGCGGCCGGTTACTCCGTCGTCGTCGACAACGTCACGGGCGACAGCTCGCTCTTTACGTTCGATGAATTGCCTTCGGGGTACCAGGACGTCGTGGTGAACGGCGTCGCGCGCGCGAACGGCCGGAACGACACGTTCTTCCGGACGGACGGCCGCTTCTTCAACCCGACGGACGAGGACGCGGTCGTGAAAGCCTCCTTCCACGCCTCGGGTTCCTCCAACCCGGTGCCGGCCTCGAGCACGTTCACGGTCGGGGCGGGCCGCATCCTCGACGTGACGGACCTTCTCGACTCGCTCCTCCACCTTCCCGTCGGGTCGGCCGGCGCCCTGCGCTTCGAGACCGACGCGCCGGTCGCGCTCCTCTGCCGCACGAGCAACGTCGATCCCCTCGGCGTCAGGCCGGGCACGTACGGGGCGCAGCAGAAGCCCACGCCGTTGATGTCGTTCCTGATGTCGGCGGATGCCGGCGCGGTCGTCACGGGCCTGAGGCAGAACGCGTCGTTCCGTACGAACGTCGGATTCGCCGCGGGCGCGGACGGGGCCGACTACGCGCTCACCTTGAAGAGCGCGAGCGGTGCGACGGTCGCGACCGGAACGGGCTCGCTCGGTCGCTTCGGCTGGGCGCAACCGAATGTCCAGGATCTCTTCCCGACCACGACGATTCCGGACGACGCGACGTTGCAGGTGAAGGTGACGGCGGGCAGCGTCGACGTCTTCGACTCCTCCATCGACAACGCGTCGGGCGACCCGGTCGTCACGCCGATCATGCCGCTCCCGGTGAACATCCCGTCCTCGGCCACGATCGGGCCTCAGGGAGGATCCGTTCGGTCCGACGACGGCAGGGTCACGCTCAAGGTGCCGGCGGGCGCCCTCGCCGCTTCCGTGACCGTCGCACTGACGCCGGCCGTGTCCGGCGTCGACGGCGCGCTCGGCTCCGCCTACGCGCTGACGCCGCCGGTCCTCGCGCTCGCGAAGCCGTCCCTTCTCGTCTTCCGCACCGCCGCCGGCCCGACCCCTGCGCTCGGTCTCGGAGCCGTCAGCCTCGCCGTGAAGACGGACTCCGGCACGTTCGTGGCGGTGGGTGGACGCATCGATCCGGCCGCGGGGACCCTCACCGTCCGGGTCTCGTCGGTGAGCCCCTCGGGAGCGCTCCTCAAGTCGGCAAACCGGACGAGACTGGACAATTCGAGATTCGTCATCGTGCCGGCAAACAATCTGGTCGTCGCGCCCGACCTTTCCACGGTCCTGACGGACGGACGGACCTTGTTGTTTGTCACCCCCCAATTCCCGCCTTCGGCGGGGAGCGACACCGAAGGCTATGTCGCCGTGCTCTCGCCGCTCGACCAGAGCCACATGACGGTCCGCTGGGCAAAGCCTACGCTCGGATCGTTCGATTCCGCGACGGGGTATGCCGTCTTTTTTACCGCCCCGCACCGCATCAAAAAGGGACAGCAGATCACGGCCCCCGGTGAATACTATGGAGACGGGTGGACGATCTCCGAGTCGAGCGTCACGATTCGCTTCTCCAATCCGAGCGCAGCCATTCTCCGAATGGACCTTCCGGTCTCGATCACCATCGTGCGCCGGAACTGGGAGATCGTGTCTTCCTTCTCGATCCGGGAGAAGTGCCTCGACCCGACGAGCGCCAAACTGGACTGGGACACGACGAACAAGATCTCGTTCGCGATCGAGGACTTGGGCGGCCTGAGGATCACGGGCCAGATCCTCCAGCTGGGTAAGCCCGCCTGGGACGTCTGCGGGGCGTGCGCCGCCATTGCCGGGTCGGACGCGACCAAATTTACCGGGCTCGAAACGGAGCTCGTGAGCGGCTCGTTCGACTTCAAGACGCTCGAGATCGGCTTCCTCGGCAAGACGGGCTATACGCTGGGCGCCGCGACGCTCACGGGGTGCTCGATGGACGGGGGCCAGGTCTATTCCAAGGACGTGGACGCGCGGCCCGGCGAGTTCGTGTTCGGCGAGCCTGTCGCGCTCGAGTATTCGGAGGGAGACAAGGTGAACCCTGGGCAGCAAGTCAAGTACCTCGACCTCGCGGCGTACGGCGTCGAGTTCCGATACTACTTTCGCTCGGTCGACGGTCCCTGACGACGGGCGGCGGGGGGCCGAACTCGCCCGCTCGCGGGGCTGCGCACGTGACGTAGAATCCCGGCTCGTGACGCTCTTCACAAGCGTCCGGAGAGCCGGATGAAGATCACTGGACCCAGTCTCCCGATCGCGCCGGGGAAGATCGCCCCGCCGCTCGCGCCCGGCGTGCCCTCCACGGGCGGCGCCG
>JBBQDQ010000287.1:0-3188 GCA_038319835.1 Thermoanaerobaculia bacterium
TGGCGCGGGTCGCGAGGCCGTTCGAGCGCCAGCACGCCACGTTCGCTTCGGTCTCCGGCGTCGCCCCCGTTCCCACCGCGAAGACGTAGTCGCGGATTCCCGATTCCGCGTCGACCGCTTTCGACCAGCTCGCCTCGACCACGAAGAGGCTTGAGGGCGCGGCGGCGAGGTTGCCCGGGGTGCTCGGCGGCGTGAGATCGGAGGCGAACGCCCTCCGGGCGGCTTGCGGCACGGCCGGCAGCGCCGCGGCGATCGTCGGCCGGGTGATCCAGGCCTCGCCCTCGCGGGCTTCCCGGAGGAGGGGCGCCGCGTCGAATTCAGCCTGCGCGCGAGCCGGAGCCGGTGCGCCGGCGGCCAGCAGCAGCGAGGCGGCGGTGATGGCGAGGCGGATGAAACGGTTTGCTGACACGGCCCTGCGAGCGACAGCGCAATCGCGAGGCCACGGGCAGAGGACGCGGAGAGGGCCCCCAACTCGTTGCGGAATGGGGAATTTGAGGGCTCCCGGTCTGTTCCGGATGTGTCAGGTGTGTCAGCGCGCGGGTGTCAGGAACAGGACTTCGCCCGGACGAAAAAGGCCGGCCCGTTGCCGGGCCGGCCGCTCCGTGGCGCACGTCCGATCGCGCCGGTCAGACGTCCGTCTTCGCCTCGTCCTGCTTGCCCTTCCAGTAGCTGAAGATCTGCCACAGGCCGAAGAGGACGAGGAGGGCGGGCCACCAGTCGACGAGGAACGACAGGTCGATCGTCACGAGGTTGGAGAGGAGCAGGAACCCGCCGATCAGGACGAGGAGGATGCCTGCCGTGAGGCTGCCGCTCACCTTGACGGGCCTGTCCTCCCCGAGGATCCCGGGCATCGGGGCTCCGGTCGCGTTGAGCGCTCGCGCCTGCTGGACAGCGTCGATGATCGAATAGACCATCCAGAAGGGAATCAGGATTCCGGGGAACGGTCCGCGCGAGTGCATGTTGCTCGCGAGGCTGATCAGGAGCACCCAGACCCCGAACAGCACGGCGCCACGCTGCATGAGGCCGAGGTAGAGGTGGCCGAGGCCCGGGATCACCCCGAGGATCCCGGCGGCGCCCGGGTTCTTCGCGCCCGGCGGGAGCGTGGACCGCGCCGGCGCGGACGGGCCGTACGCGACGGGCGGCGGGGGAGGCGGCGCCGACGCGGGATACGCCGCCGCGGGGGCCTGGGGGGTCTGGTTCGTGTCGCTCATCGTTCTCACCTTGCCTTCAGGAACGTCGAATGCGTGGAGAAGGTTCCGGCGGGGCCGTCGCCGCGGACTGCACGGTCTCGACGGTGCCGCCGAAGACCTTCTCGAACACGAGCTGGGAGTAGGCCGTGGCGCGCGCGCGGCCCGCGGCGAACGCGCGGTAGACGCGGTAGTCGAGCCGCTTCGTGAGCGGTGCGGCGTAACGCCCGATCGCGCTGTCCTCGACGCGCCTCACCGCGGCGACGCGCGCGTCCGTGAGCGCTCGCTCGCCAGCGGCCGTGAGGTCGGTCGCGGCTCCGCGCGCGGCGGCCATCGGGTCCACGCGCAGGAGCGCGAACACGAGGATCGAGGCCGCGTAGGCCGCGGTGACCGCGAACCGCCAGTCCGTCAGGATCGGACGGACCCGCAGAAAGGCGCCGCGCCGGACGTTGGAGGCGGCCGGCGCCGCGGCGGAGGAACTCGGGACGGCTCTGAGGCGCGCGAGAAGCGCCGGAGAGGGCTCCGGCCGCTCGAGCGCGCCCGGCGTCAGGAAGCCGAGGACTGCGGACGCGGCCTGCCGGCCGGCGAGGTCGTCGGGCTCTTCGGCGAGGCGCGCGAGGAAGTCCTCCGGCGCGGCGGGCCGCACGAGGAACGCGAAGGCCTCCGCCTGGCCCGCGACGAGCGCTGCGAGGGCGGCGCAGTCGGCGCAGTCTGCGGCGTGTGCATCGCCGGCGGCCGCGGCTCGTGCCGCGGGAGCGGCGTCGTCCGGCTCGCGGTCGAGCGCCGCGGCGAGAGCCCGCTCGAATACGCGGCAGGCGGCCGCGGTCATCGCGCGCCTCCCGTGGCCGCGCCGGCGCGGGGGCCGAAGGGCGTGTAGAGCGACCGGCCGTCGTCTCCGGCTCCGACGCGCGCCCGCACGACGCGCGCGAGCTCGATCCGCGCCCGGTTCAGGCGGGACTTCACCGTGCCGTCCGCGAGCTTGAGCAGGTCGCCGATCTCGCGGTAGCCCAGGCCGTCGAGGTCGCGGAGGATCACGACCTCGGCGAGCTCGTCGGGAAGCTCGGCGATCGCGTCGAGGAGGAGCCGGACCCTCTCGCGGCGCACGGCGTCGGCCTGCGGGTCGTCCGTCGCGGGCAGGAGCGTCGAGACCGCGTCGTCCGACACGAATTTGAAGCCCTTCTCGCGGCGGCGCCGCCGGTAGTGGTCGATGCAAAGGTTGCGCGAAAGCGCCGCGATCCACGCGAGGAGCGAGGCTTCCGAGGGCTCGTACTTGTCGAGGTTCTGCCAGACCTTCAGGAAGCACTCCTGAGTCAGCTCCTCGGCCTCCGCCCGGTCGTAGGTCATGTGCCAGGCGATGCCGTAGACCTTCTTGCCGTACGCCACCACGAGGTCCGCCCACGCGGTGTCGTCGCCGCGCTGGCAGCGCGCCACGATCTCGGCGTCGGGGTGCGGGGCTATTGCCATGGGTCCTCTCGAGTGGAAACGAAAACGGCCTTCGGGAGGTTCCGGCCCCGACGAGTCTATAATTCGCAGGGGTTCCAGACAGAAGTGAGGGTTCGATGCGCGCGGGCGTGAGCTCGAAGTGGCTGACGGGCTTGATGTTCTGGACGGCTGTCGCCTCCGGGCAGACGGCCGTCCCTCCGGCCGCCACTCCGGTCCCGGCCCCCGCGGCGGGTCCGGCCGCGACGCCGACGCCCGCCCCGACGGCGGCCGCCGCCCCGGCTGCTCCGGCCTGGAAGCCGTTTCAGGAGCTCGCCTTCCTCGCCGGCTCGTGGACCGGCGGCGCGAGCCTCGGCGCACGGTTCGGCGGGCGCGTGGCCCGGTTCGGCCCCGAGCTCGGAGGCGCCTTCTTCGTGGTGCATGGGAGCACGTTTCTCGCGGCCGACGAGGGCGGACGTGAGGAGACGCTCGACGAGGAAGGCTGGTTCGCCTACGACCGCGGGAACCGGAAGTACGTCGCGACATGGTTCTTCTCGAACGGCGTGACGGGAGCGTTCGACG
>JBBQDQ010000288.1:0-3177 GCA_038319835.1 Thermoanaerobaculia bacterium
CCCCATCCGCGTCGGCCGGAATCCCTTCGGGACGCCGGCGGGAATGTTCACGTTCCAGAGCGTCTCTTTGGCGGGCGGGTGGTCCTTCGCCCAGGAGATGAGCGCGCAGGCAGCGCTCTCCGCGCCGGACCAGTCGACCGCGCCGACCGCGTCGCGCACGTAGTCCAGGGAGAAAGCGATGGAAGTCACGCCGAGGAGCGTGCCCTCGAACGCGCACGCGACGGTCCCGGAGTACGTCACGTCGTCGCCGAGGTTCGGGCCCGCGTTGATCCCGGAGAAGACGAAGTCTGGCGGATTCGCCTTCAGGATCGAGCAGAGTGCGATGTTCACGCAGTCCGTCGGCGTCCCGTCGACGATCCACGCCCGGTCGTCCTTCTGGCGCACGCGGAGCGGCCGGTGCATCGTGAGCGCGTGAGAGGACGCGCTCTGCTCCCGGTCGGGCGCCACGACATAGGTCTCGAAACCAGCCGCCCGGGCCGCGCGCTCGAGGGCTGCGAGGCCTTCACTGTGGACACCGTCGTCGTTCGAGATGAGCGCCCTCACGCGCCCGGCCCCTCGTAGACGACCTTGTTGCGTTCGGTCTCGTGGACGACAATCCGTACGAGCCGCGCGGGCGCGACGGCGGGAGCAAGCTCGTCCCAGATCTTCACGGCGATGTTCTCGGCCGTCGGGTTCACCCCGGCGAGGAACGGGACGTCCACGTTCAGGTTGCGCCGGTCGCAGCGCTTCACGACGCGCTCGGCGACGACCCTCTTGAGATCTCCAAAGTCCATGACCCAGCCCGTCTCGGCCTGGACCGGCCCTTCGACCGTGACTTCGAGCTCGTAGGTGTGGCCGTGGCCGTGCGGGTTGTTGCACTTGCCGAACACCCGGCGGTTCCATTCCTCGTCGCGCCCGTCCGCGTGGAGGCGGTGAGCCGCCGAAAAGTGCGCTTGCGTCGTGATCCGGACCGATGGCCCGTTCGGGGCCGTCACTGGGGCCACCGCTCGCGCGCCGACTCCCAGAGCCGCATCCGGCGGTAGACCTCCTCGGCGGTCGCGTCCACCCAAAGCGTCTGCGAGTACATGATCCCGCGGGCGCGCTGGCCCTCGTGGAGGATGTGATCGGCGGCGCTCACCGCGGTGCAGGGGCGCGTCTCGAAGACGGGCGTTCCGTCCATCACGTCCCCGACCATGACCGCGAGGGCGGAGACGCCGAGGAGCGTGAGGCAGGAGGTCAGCTCCTGCTTTCCGTGCGCGACGGACTGGATCTCGGACGCGCCGCCCGCGTCGAAGCCCGCGGGCACGAACCATCGGACGGAAAACGACATTTGATCGCCCTCGTGTCCCCCACGAAGGTAGACCCTCTGACCGTTCTCGGAGCCGGCGCTCATGCCCTCAGTCTACGAGACGAGCGCTTTTCGCGCGTCCCTTGACGTTTCACGATTCCGGCCCTACAGATTGATTGGCCCTGCGCGCCGGTGAAGGCGGGGTTGGCCGGAAGGAGGACGAAGGCAGGCGAGAGCCGGTCCGACGAAGCGAGCGGCCGACGGTCGACGCCTCTTCGAGGACACGCGCCACATGGCGCAAGCCAACAAGGAATCCTCCCGGCCCCCCCACCGTGGGGCGTAGCGAGCCCGAGGGAACCGGCGCCCTCGGGCTCTTTTTCCTTTCGGGACCCGTCAGACCTGGACCCGGAAGCTTTGCAGGACGCGCATGTAGTTCGCGCGCTCGAAGGCCGACGGATCGGCGCTGGTCCGGTGGCTCACCGCACCCGTCATCTGGGCCACGGACTCGTACTCGTGCTTCTCCATCCACTCGGCGAGCCCCTGCTTGAGGGCCGTGAGCTGGCGCGGGCCGTGCCGGAGGATCGAGGAGACGATCTGGACGGCGTGGGCGCCCGCCATGATCGCCTTCACGAGGTCGATCGGTGTGTGGACGCCGCCCGTCTCCGCCAGAGAGCACTTCACGCGTCCGGAGAGGATCGCGAGCCAGCGGAGCCTCAGGTTGAGGTCCGAGGAATCCGAGAGCTGCAGAGCCGGCACGGGCTCGAGGAGCTCGACGTCGATGTCCGGCTGGTAGAAGCGGTTGAACAGGACGAGGCCGTCCGCCCCGAGGTCGTCGAGCGACCGGGCCACGTTCGCGAACGACGTGAAAAACGGCGACAGCTTCACGGCCACGGGGATCCCGAGGCCGCGCTTGATCGACCGGAGGATGTTCTCGACCTCGTGCTCGATCGTCGTGCCGGGGACGTTCGGGTCGGCGGCAATGCGGTAGACGTTCAGCTCGAGCGCGTGCGCACCGGCTTCCTGCATGAGCTTCGCGTAGCTCAACCAGCCGGAGTCCGTCACCCCGTTCAGCGAGGCGATGACGGGAACCGAGACCGTCGCGCGGATCTTGCGGATCTGCTCGAGGTACCGGTCCGGGCCGAGGTGGAACTCCTCGGGCGCCGGGAAGTACGACGCCGCCTCGGGAGAGGAATACGCCTGGGCGTCCAGGACGCGGCCGATGCCCTCGCGCTCGTGCGAGATCTGCTCTTCGAAGAGCGAGTGCATCACGATCGCCGAGGCGCCGGCGTCCTCGAGACGCTTGACCGTGTCGAGGTCGTCGACGAGCGGCGAGGCGCCCGGCATGAGCGGGTGGGCGAGCGGAAGGCCCAGGTAGGTGGTTCTCAGGTCCATGGCTGCGTCCCTCAGTTCCCGGGCCGGGTCGCGGCCTCGGCAACGTGCTTTTTGGCGAGCTGCTCGTACAGGAGGACCTTCTGCGCGGCCTCGTTTCGCGCGCGCGCGACGACTCCCTTGTACAGCTCGGGGTCGCGCTCCTCGGCGACGCGGAAGCGCGCCTCGTTGCGCATGAATGCTCCGATGTCTCCCTTGAGCGCGCCGGTGTCGATCACGAGCGGGCTCTCCCCAGCCGCCGTGCGGCGCGGGTCGAAGCGGTAGAGCGGCCAGTAGCCGGACTGCACGGCCTTGGTCTGCTGGTCGAGCTGGAAGGCCATGTCGTACCCGTGCGCGATGCACGGGCTGTACGCGATGATGATCGAGGTCCCGGGGAACGACTCGGCCTCCTGGAAGGCCTTGACCGTCTGGGCGTCCTTCGCACCGAAGGCGACGCGCGCGACGTACACCGAGCCGTAACCCATCGCCATGAGGCCGAGGTCCTTCTTCGAGACGGACTTGCCCGCCGTGGCGAACTTGGC
>JBBQDQ010000289.1:0-3172 GCA_038319835.1 Thermoanaerobaculia bacterium
GCTCGGTCACGGAGGCCGCGCTCTACCCCGGCATCGGCCTCGTCGAGACGACGAATGTCTCCGTCGGCCGCGGCACGGACACGCCGTTCGAGCAGCTCGGCGCCCCGTGGATGGACGGACCGCGCGTCGCCGCGACTCTGAACGCCCGCGGAATCCCGGGCGTGCGCTTCACGCCGGTGCGGTTCACGCCGACCTCGTCCGTCTTCAAGGGCGAGTCGTGCTCCGGCGTTCGCATCACGGTCGTGAACCGCGACGCGCTGAACGCGGTCTCCCTCGGCTTCCACGCCGCCACGGCGCTCCGCGACCTGCATCCGAAGGAATGGAAGGCCGATCGCTTCAACCGCCTCCTCGTGAACGCCGCCGCTCTCGCCCGCTTCACGCGCGGCGAGACAGCCGGCGAGATCACCGCCGCGTGGGCGGCCGGTGCGATGGAGTTCGAGACGATTCGGGCGAAGTACCTGCTCTACTGAGACGAGAGCTACGGCGCGCGCGCCCCCGCTGGCGCGACTGCGGCAGCACGATGGGGCGCCCATGCCGCCGAACCCCCGCTCATCGTGAACGTTTCCGTCGCCTGACCCGAGCAGCCCGCACTTCGGTACCAGCTGACCAAAAACTTCGTACCGCTCTCCGCCAAAACCACAGGGACCCATTCCGTTGAGCGACACGGATCCCGAAGATAGGTTCCCGAGCGCATCACGCGTTGAAGTCACCGTTCCGGATGAGTTCCTGGCCAGGCAGGCGCCATGAGGTAAGCGTGGCAGCGAGCAGCACCATCCGCCACCGGCCGCCCGGGGTCAGCTTTGAAGCCGTTCTCATGGCCCGACTATCCCCGTTAGGGAGTGGCGCGAGTCAGCCGCTTCCTACAACTCTGGACGAGGGCGCCACCTACATCGCCCCCTTCAGGTTCTCTTCGCAGAACAGGATGACGTGGCCGATCGAGACCGCCGGTGCCCTCGTCCCCCGAATCAGCGCTCCGCGCCGGTCGCGTCAGCGTCCGAGCTTCGCCCGGATCGCCTCGATGCGCTTGCGGTTCGCCCCGAGGTCCGAATACCCCACGCGCGAGGCGGAGCGCACGTTCACGACCTTCGCGGCCTCGTCGACATCGAACTCGACGTCGTCCACGAACCGGAAGAGTGCGCTCGTGAACGTCATCTTCAGATAGCCCGGTTCCTCCGCGACGACCGCCGCCCGCGGAAACGAGAGCGCGGCCGCCTTGACGCGGGCAAGGGCGTCTCCGGGCTCACCGCCGTACGCGAACGGCTCGATGCGGTGCGCCGCGTCGACTGCTTTCGACGACACGCAGTTCGGGCTGGCCGGACACGGCGACAGGCGCGTCACGGGCGGAGCCCCCGAGCAGGCCGTGAGAACGACGGCGAGGGCGAGAACGGGCGAACCGCGAAAGCGCACACTCATGACCACTCTACGCCGGCCGTGCCAGCGTCGGTTTGTCGTCGGGAGCATTCTTCGCCGCGGCTTCGGTGAGCGTCGCGGCCGCCGGCGCTGCCTTCGGCGTCACGCGCCTGAACGCCGACCGCGCGCCGGGCCAGCCGGACAGGATCGTCTGGGCGATCGTGCTGCGCGTGCGCTCGGCGTGGGCGACGAGGAGCGGGACGAGCGTCGCGTCGTCCGCGGGGGTGACCTCTTCGAGCGAGACGAGCTCCGTGTTGCAGCGCGACGCGAAGAGTCCGTCCTCGTCGAGGACGAACGCGAGGCCGTTCGTCATCCCGGCGCCAAAGTTCGCGCCCGTCTTCCCGAGGACGACGACCGTCCCACCCGTCATGTACTCGCAGCCGTGCGCCCCGACGCCCTCGACGACCGCAACCGCGCCGGAGTTGCGGACCGCGAAGCGGTCGCCCGCGCGCCCGGCGGCGAAGAGACGGCCGTCCGTCGCGCCGTAGAGCGCCGCGTTCCCGAGGAGCGCCTGCTCGCGCGAGCGGGCGATGTAGCCGGCGCGCGGGTAGGGGCGGATCACGATCTCGGCGCCCGAGAGGCCCTTGCCGACGCCGTCGTTCGCCTCGCCTTCGAGCTCGAGCGTGAGGCCCCGGATCGCGAACGCCCCGAAGCTCTGCCCGGCCGCGCCCCGGAACTTCAGGCGCACCGCGCCGGGCGGCAGCGTGCCGAAGGTCCGGACGAGCTCTCCCGAGAGGTGCGTGCCGACCGAGAGATTGTGGTTGCGCACCTCGAAGGTGCCGGAGTACGCCCGCCCCGTTCCGAGGCTCACCGAGACGGCGGAGACGAGCTCGCTGTCGAGGCTCGGGAACTGCGGGCCCGTGCGCGGACGGTCGTTGCGGCTCTGCATCCGCCGGCGCGGGGACGCCTCGTCGCCCGCCCGCTGGAGGAGGAGCGAGAGGTCGAGGAGGCGCGAGCGCGGCGTCTCGGGCCGCTCGACGCGAGAGAGAAGGTCGGCGCGGCCCACGATCTCGTCGACCGTGCGGGCGCCGAGCGACGCGAGGATCTCGCGCACGTCCTCCGCGACGTGGAGGAAGTACGCCATGACCTGCTCGGGCGTCCCCTTGTACTTCTTCCGGAGGTCCTCGCGCTGCGTCGCGACGCCCGTGGGGCACGTGTTCAGGTGGCACTGCCGCGCCATCGCGCAGCCGGCCGCGACGAGGGGCGCCGTGCCGAAGCCGTACGCCTCGGCCCCGAGGCACGCCGCGATCACGACGTCGCGCGCCGTGCGGAGCCCGCCGTCCACGCGCACCTCGATCCGCCTCCTCAGGCCGTTCTCGACGAGCGCGAGCTGTGTCTCCGCGAGGCCGAGCTCCCACGGAGAGCCGGCGTGCTTGATCGAGGAGAGCGGTGAGGCGCCCGTCCCGCCCGAGTGGCCCGCGATCAGGACGTAGTCCGCGAACGCCTTCGCGACGCCCGCCGCGATCCGCCCGACGCCGGCCTCCGCGACGAGCTTGACCCCGATCCGTGCCTTCGGGTTGATCGCGCGCAGGTCCGCGATCAGCTGGGCGAGGTCTTCGATCGAGTAGATGTCGTGGTGCGGCGGCGGGCTGATCATCGTCATGCCCGGTTGGCCGCGCCGGAGGGTCGCGATGAGTTCCGTGACCTTCGCGCCCGGAAGCTGGCCGCCTTCGCCGGGTTTGGACCCCTGGGCCATCTTGATCTCGAGCTGCTCGGCTCGCGCCAAGTACTGCGCCGTGACACCAAAGCGCGCGGATGCAAC
>JBBQDQ010000290.1:0-3150 GCA_038319835.1 Thermoanaerobaculia bacterium
CTGCGTCTCTTTGAGGACGAGGAGCGGCACCTGCCAGGCGACGCCGCGCTCCTTGTCTGAATAGTAGTGAAACTCGTCCATCACGACGTAGGGAGCCGCGAGCGCGAGCCCTCGGCGAAGCGCCATGTTCGACAGGACTTCCGCCGTGCAGCAGACGACGCTGGCGTCCGCGTTGATGCTCGCGTCGCCCGTGAGCATCCCGACGTTCTCGGGCCCGAGCTCCCCGCAGAGTGAGAAGAACTTCTCGCTCGCGAGAGCCTTGATCGGGCTTGTGTAGAACGACACCTTCCCCTCGCAGGCCGCCTTGAAGTGGAGACCGAGGGCGACGAGAGACTTCCCGGACCCCGTCGGAGTCCCGAGGATGACGTGCTTCCCCGCCATGATCTCGAGGAGCGCCTCTTCCTGGGCCGGATAGAGCGTCAGGCCGGTGGAAGCGACCCACTCGAGGAAGAGACCCAGGATCTCGTCCGCGTCGTTCGTCCCGCGGGGCGGGATCCGGTCCGCGAGCGGAGCGATGACCGGCATCGCGGGCATTGTTCCACGGCGAAGCGGTATCGTGTCCCCTGGACCCTTACGGAGGTTTCAGATGACGCATCCCGTTCGCATCGGCATCAACGGTTTCGGACGCATCGGCAGGTGCCTCTTCAAAAACGCCCTCGCGCGCGGCGCGACGGTAGCCGGCATCAACGACCTCGCCGATCTCGGCGACCTTGCCTATCTTCTCAAGTACGACTCCGTGCACGGATGGTGGGACCGCAAGGTATCGCACACCGACAAGGAGCTCGTCGTCGATGGCGTCGCGATTCCGTTCTTCTCGTCGAAGGATCCCGCGGCCCTTCCCTGGAAAAACGTCGGCGCCGACGTCGTCTTCGAATGCTCCGGCGCCTTCCGCAAGCGCGCGGACGCCGCGAAGCACCTCGCGGCCGGAGCACGAAAGGTCGTCATCTCAGCGCCCGCCGACGACCCGGACGGCACGTTCGTTCTCGGCGTGAACGCCGATACGTACGACCCGGCGAAGCACCACGTCGTCTCGATGGCGTCGTGCACGACGAACTCCCTCGCGCCCGTCGCGAAGGTCCTCCACGAGTCCTTCGGCGTCGAGCACCTGATGATCACGACGGTTCACGCGTACACCTCCAGCCAGTCCCTCATGGACGCCCCGACGAGGAAGCGCCGGAGAGGTCGCGCCGCGGCGCTCTCCATCATCCCGACCTCCACGGGCGCCGCGAAGGCGACGGCTCTCGTGCTCCCCGAGCTCAAGGGCCGCATGGACGGCATGGCGCTCCGGGTGCCCGTGCCCGACGGCTCGATCACGGACATCGTCGCGACGCTCAAGAAGGACGTCACGCCGGACACGATCAACGCCGCCCTCGCCGCCGCGGCCGAGACGCCCGCCCTGAAGGGCATCCTCCGCGTGGCGGACGAGGCGCTTGTCTCGCGGGACATCCTCGGCGACTCGCACTCGGCGATCGTGGACCGGGACAGCACGATGGTCCTCCGGGACCGCGTCGCGAAGATCCTCGTCTGGTACGACAACGAGTGGGGCTACTCGGCGCGGCTCGCGGACTTCGCCGTTCTCCTCGCGAACAAGGGCACCTGACCGCCCCTCCGGTGCTAATCTTTCAGGCGACATGATGCCGCGCCTGCGCGACGCCGAGGCCCTTCGGACAAAGCCGTGAGGGGTGCGCGCGCCATGCTCGCCGCGGCGTTCGCGGCGGGCGTGGGGGCGCGGATCTACGCGGCGTTCCTTCGCCCGCTCTGGGCCGACGAGATCTTCACGCTGACGCTGGCGAGAAAGAGCATTCCGGAAGTTCTCGCGGCGCTGCGGGTCGATTCGGGCCCTCCGCTCCACTACCTCGCCGCACACATCCTTCTCCTTCCCTTCCCGTCGCCGGGCGCCGGCGACGTCGCCGTGCGGCTCTTCTCCCTGGCCGCGTCGCTCCTCCATTTCCCGCTTCTCGTCCTCGTCGGCCGCCGCCTCGGGCGGCCCGAGGCCGGCCTCGCGGCCGCCGCGCTCTACGCGGTCTTCCCTCTTGCCGTCGACTACGGCGTAGAGGGACGCGGCTACGCGCTTGCGTCACTCCTCGCGCTCTGCGCCTTCGAGCGCGCCCTCGCCCTCTGCGAGCGCCCGCTCTTCGGGACAGGCGCCGCGCTCGCCATCTCAGCGGCCGGCGCCGCGCTCACGCACTACCTTGCCGTGTTTCCCGTCGCGGCCCTCGCACTTCTCGCGATCGGCGCGCGGCCTGCCGCGCGCCGCGCGCTCGTCCTCTCGGGCGTCGGGGCCGTCCTTTTCGTCGCGCCGTGGGTCCCCATCGCGCTCGGCCAGCCCGCCGCGTCGATGGCGTGGGCGCGCGCGCCCGCGTTCGCGGGCGCGCTCCGCGACTTCCCCGCGAACCTCGCGTTCGGCGTCGAGCCTCCCGGCGCCCTCGCGCTGCCGCTCTCGATTCTCGGCGGCGCGCTCGTCCTCGCGCTCCTCCTGCGCGAAGGGCGCGGCGTCCTCTCGCCCGTCGCGGCCGTCCTCGCCGGCTCCCTCGTCCTCCTCGGACTCGCCCAGCTCGGGACCGGCGCGCTCGTCCTCCCGGGCCGCACGGCGGTCGTGTTCCTCCCCTTCATCGCGCTTCTCCTCGCTTCCTCCCCGCCCGCGGTCCCGCTCGGCGCCGGGCTCCT
The DNA here is from genome assembly GCA_038319835.1 of Thermoanaerobaculia bacterium. Lineage (GTDB taxonomy): Bacteria > Acidobacteriota > Thermoanaerobaculia > UBA5066 > UBA5066 > Fen-183. The sequence continues at coordinate 2,668 of JBBQDQ010000290.1, forward strand.
CGCGTTGGCGCTCCTCGTGAGTCGCCTCCAAGCGCTTGCCGCGCCGTCGCCGGGCGAGACGCTGGCGCGGATCCTCGAGGCCCCCGCGCGCGCCGGGAAGACGATTGCGGCGGCGGGTTACTGGGGGCCGGAGCTCGCGTACCGGCTCGAGCGCGCGGGTACGCCGGGGCGCGTCGTCCTCTTCCCGTCCGCGGTCGCCGCGCATCCCGGCTGGTACCGCGAGGAAGAGATCGCGAACGAAGCGCTCCTGCGGGAGGCCGATGCCCTCCTCGCGTCGCCCGCGCGTCCGTCCATCTTCGTCCTCCCCCGCGGCTCACGCGCGTCCGCGGCGATCGCCACACGCCTCGGTCCCTCGCGCCTTCTCCTCGCGAGCCCGCTCGTCGACGTGGTCGAGACGAAGCCCGCCGCCCCTGCGCGCTAAGGCGCGTTTGACGAATTCGCGCGCCCGTGAGACCCTGACGTCCGGCTGACGGGCGCCCGACG
>JBBQDQ010000291.1:0-3147 GCA_038319835.1 Thermoanaerobaculia bacterium
GCGGCCCCTGTCGGCGCCGCAGTCGTCGCCCACCCCCATCCGAGGCACGGCGGGACGATGCACACCAAGGTCGTTCACAGGGCCGCGAGGCTCCTGTCGGACCGGTTTTCTCTCGCCGCCCTCCGGTTCAACTTCCGCGGGGTCGGGACCTCCGAGGGAGCGTACGACGACGGCCGCGGCGAGACGGACGACCTCGTCGCCGCGGGCCGGTGGCTCCGCGCCCGGCAGCCGGGCGGTCCGCTCGTCGTCGCGGGTTTCTCCTTCGGTTCCCTCTGCGCCCTCCGGGCGGCGCCGGCGCTCTCGGCCGACGTCCTCTTCCTCATCGGCGTCCCTACCGACCGCTGGTCGGGCGGGGGAGGCCCCGCTCCGGCGCGGCGGGTCGTGTGGATACAGGGCGGGGAGGACGAGTTCAGCCGGCCGGAGACCGCGCGGGCGATCGCGGAGACGCGCGGCTGGAGCGTCGTCGTCGTTCCGGGGGCGGATCACTTCTTCGCCGGGAAGCTGGACGAGTTCGAGAAGGCGGCAGGCGACGCGCTCGCCCTGGCGCTGGGGAACTGATGCTCGAAGAGAAAGACAAAGAGATTCTTAGAAAGGTTGCTTTCGCGGCGGTGGCTCGCGCGATGAGCGTCCGGACTTCGCCGGCGCCCGCGATTCCGGAAGAGAGCGCGCTCTCGCGGCCTGCTCCGGCCTTCGTCACGTGGCTGAAGGATGGAAGAGCGCGCGGGAGAAGCGGAGATCTGGCCCCCGAGACGCCCCTCCACACCCTCATAGAAACTCTCTCGGTCTCCGCTCTCCTCCACGACCCGCGCGTCCCCCCTGCGACCGCGAAGGAGCTTCCGCGCTACGCGCCGCAGATCTCCGTCCTCTCTTCATTCGCAGACATTGCCTCCCCCTCCGAAATCTCCGTGTCGGCGCACGGCGTCGTCGCGGAGAAGGGGAAGAGGTGGGGCGTCGTCCTTCCGCAGGACGCCGAGGGGCTGGGCTGGGACGCCGAGCGCGTCCTCGGACAGGCCTGCCTTCGGGCCGGCCTGCCGGAGGAGAGCTGGAAGGCCGCGGGGTCGGTCCGCCTCCGCCGCTTCACGGCCGAGACGTTCTGACCTTCCCGCGGCCGAGGGGCCGCTACTTCTTGGCTTCGGGAGGCTTCGGAGCGTCCTTCTCGATCGAGAGGAGCTGGACCTCGAAAACGAGCGTCGCGCCGCCCTTGATGCGCGGCGGGCGGCCCTCGTCGCCGTATGCGAGCTCGGACGGGCAGACGAGACGGGCCGAGCCGCCTTCCTTCATGAGCTGCACGCCCTGCGTCCAGCAGGGAATGACGCCGTTGAGCGGGAACGTGACGGGCTCGTTGCGCTCGATCGAGCTGTCGAAGACGGTCCCGTCGATCAGCGTGCCCTTGTAGTGGACCTTGACCTTGTCCGTCGCCTTTGGCATCGCGCCGGTGCCGGCCTTCGTTTCCTTGTAAACGAAACCCGTGGGCTGCTTCTTGGCGCCGGGCTGGGCGGCTTCCTTCTCGAGGAAGGCGGCGCCGGACTTCTTCTCGACGGCCGAGACGGCCGCGAGGCGGCTCTTGGCGAGGTCGTTGAGCTTCGGCCCGTACGTCTCGATGTTGACCTTGGGGGTCTTGCCGAGGACGCCGTCCGCGAGGCCCTGCTCGACGACCGCAAGCTCGGCGGCCGACAGCCTGAACCCCGCGAGGTTGCGCGAGATGACGAGCCCGAGCGCGTAGAGCGTCTTGTCGGCTTCGCTGGCGGGCGCGCCGGCGACAGCCTTGGGGGCGGCCTTGGGAGCGGCTTTCGGGGCCGCGGGCTGGGCGTCCTGGGCGGCGGCCGAGAGCGCCATGGACAGGGTGAGACCGGAGGCGATGAGGAATCGCCGCATATGAGTGTCCTCGCTTTCTGTGGTGGGCGGCCGGCAGTTCGGCCGATCCGGGATGGTAACCCCGTCAGGCCCGGGTGAGAACGAAAAGCAGCAGCCCCGTGGCGACGGCGGCGTTCAACGATTCGACGTTCCCCCCGAGCGGCAGCGTCAGCCGACGGTCCAGCGCGGCCTCGACGCCGGCCGAGATCCCGTGGCCCTCCGATCCCACGACGAGGACCAGCGGACGGACCTTCGCGGCGCTCTCGGGCGGCTCGCCCCCGTGCGCCTCGGCGCCGGCGAGGACGGCGCCGGCGCCGCGGGCCCAGCCGACCGCGTCGGAGACCGCGACGCGCGCGGCGATCGGGACCCGCAGGGCACTCCCGGCCGAAGCGCGCAGGGCGCGGGGCGAGAACGGCCACGCGCAACCCGGCGTCGCGACGACGCCCGCGACCCCGAACGCCTCGGCGCAGCGGACGATCGCACCGACGTTCGCGGGGTCCTGCACATCGTCGAGGAGGAGGAAGAGAGAGGAAGAGGGGGACGAGGATGAAGATTTCTTTGAAGGTAAGAGAGAAGAGAGGGTGCGGCGGGGGGGAGGAGCGAGCGCCGCGATGCCGCGGGTCGAGGGAAGATCGGACAGCTTTCTGAGAACGCGTGCTGAGACGTTAGAGACTCGCGCCTGCGTCTCAGGGCCTTCCCCTCTTACCCTTCCAAGAAAATCCTCGTTCTCCTCGGACAGCTCCAACTGAACGAACACTTCCTCCAGAGCGACGCCCGCGGCGAGCGCCTCCTCGACCATCCTTTTTCCCTCCAGCAACATCTGCTCGCCGCTCTCGACGGCGCGAACGGCCGCAGCGATGCGCGGATTGGAGGGGGATTCGAGGCGGGACACGCGTGGAGGAGTCTAGCGCCGCGCCGTGCTTAAATCCGGCTCGATGAAATCCGGGATCCCCGCTGCCGGCGCCGCCATCGTCGCGAAAGCGACCCCGCTGACCGCGCTGTGGACGTTCCCCACCGTTCTGTTCTCGGCGTTCCTCGTCGCCTGGGGCGCCGAGGCCGCCCAGTTCCTCGTCTCGCAAGGGCTCGCGCTCGCGATTCTCGCGTGGCTCCAGACGCTGCCCGAGTTCGCGGTGGAAGCGGTCATCGCGTGGGAGGCGGGGAAGGACCCCGCGAAGGTCCACCTCGCGATCGCGAATTTCACCGGCTCGATCCGCCTCCTCGTCGGCCTCGGCTGGCCGCTCGTCTACTTCGTGGCGGCGTACTTCGCGCGGCGGACCGGCAAGCGCAAGACAT
>JBBQDQ010000292.1:0-3140 GCA_038319835.1 Thermoanaerobaculia bacterium
CCGACCTGAATAGCTCCACGGCCCGGGCGCCGGCCGAGGAGGAGGATTCCGATCATCGCGAACCACGTGATCCCGAAGCTGATGATCGTGAGCGCCGCGGCCGGATTCGACTGCGTCTGACCGACGTAGTTGATGTAGACGGGGAAGGTGTTGAAAAGGGCGATGTTGGCCATCGTGAACTCGCCCATGACGAGCGCAAGGGTCAGGAACGCGCCCGAGAGGGCGCCCGCGCGGATGTTGGGGAGGATCACGCGCCGAAGCGTCGTCGTCCACCCTGCTCCGAGGCTCTGCGCCGCCTCCGTGAGAGTGTGGACGTCGATCGACCGGAACGCCGCGTCGAGCGACCGGTACATGAAAGGGAACGAGAGGACGACGTAGCCCGGCACGAGGTAGCGGGGGTTGCCGAGCACCCACTCCGGCAGCCAGGACGCCTTGTAGATGTAGAGGAGCCCGACGATCAAGACGATGGGTGGCACCACGAACGGCAGCACCGACAGGAACTCGACGACGCGCCGGATGCCCGGATAGCGGAGGTTCACCCAGTAGACGGCCGGCACGAAGATGGCGAGGCTGATTCCGACCGTGAGGAGCGAAAGCTGGAACGACTGCCAGAGAGTCTCCCGGAACTGCGGATCGTCGAGGATGAACCGATAGGAGGAAAAGCCGTAGCCGTCGACCTCCTTCAGGCTGAACTCAGCCGTGGCCGCAAGCGGCACGAGGAAGTAGAGCGTCGCCACGCCGAGCCAGAACCAGCCTGAGACCCCGAGTCGCCCCCGCGTCATGCGCCCTTCCTCCAGCGCGAAGCGCGCCGGTCGAGCAGGAAGTAGATCGTCATCGCGACAGCGATGACCACGATCATGCCGAGCGCGAGCGCGTACCCCTGGTGCGGGTCGGAGAGCACGTTGCCACCGATCAGCTCCCCGATCTGGAGCGGCACGAAGGTGATGTGGCCGGAGGTCAGGGCGTAGGCCGTGGCGTAGGCGGCGAAGGAGCCCCCGAAGAGCAGGATCATGCCGCCGAGAATCGAGGGGAGGAGGATCGGGCCGCCCACCCGCCGCCAATACTCGAACGAGCTCGCTCCGAGGTTCGAGGCCGCTTCTCGCCATTCGGCGCGCAGGCCGTCGATCGCCGGCGCGATCACGAGCACCATGAGCGGGATCTGGAAGTAGAGGTAGACGACACAGAGGCCAGTGAACGAGAAGAGCGAGAAACCCCGGTCATAGAGGTGCAGCCCGATCGAGTCGAGCCAGCGCGTGACGAGGCCGACCGTGCCGAGGGTCGCGATGAAGGCGAAGGCGAGTGGTACGCCCCCGAAGTTCGCTGCGACGCCGGAAAAGGTGGTCAGCGCGCTTCGGATCCACCGCGGCGCGGCCGGCGAGAGCGCTGCGTACGCGGTGAAGACGCCGATGAGGCCACCTAGGGCGGCCGTGATGGCGCTGATCTTGACGCTCTGGATGTAGCCGGTCCGGTACGGCTCTTCAAGAAGCTGCGAGACGAAGTGTCCGGTGAAGCCGCCTTCTTCCGTTCGGAAGGCGCCGAAGACGAGTGCGACCGCGGGTGCGATCAGGAAGGCGCCCGCCCACAGGAAAAACGGGGCGACACCCAGCCATCCGAGCGAGAGACGCCGCCGGCCGGAGCCCGTCTGCTCCGGCCGGACTGCGCCCAGCGTCTCGGCTCTCGTTGCCACTAGCTCCCTACGGCCTTGCCCCACTCCGTAGCCAGCGTCTTGGTGGCCGTGTCGCTCTGCTCCTGCGTCGGGAACTGAACGTCTGCGTAGGACTCCGCCGGGGGCAGCTTGGCCAGAAGGTCGTCCGGAACCGCGCCGCGGTCCGAGAGGTCCTGGAACCTGGCCGGGTGCGAGTAGCCCTTGAGCCACAGGAGCTGGCCCTCGTCGGAATACAGGAACTCTTGCCACAGGCGTGCCGCGAAGGGGTGTGGCGCGTCCTTGTTGATCGCCTGGCAGTAGTAGTTCCCGAACACACCGTCGGAGGGCACGACGACCTTCCAGGTGATGTTCGACTTGAACTCGTCACCATAGGCTGTCTGGAGGTAGTCCCAATCGATCGTGACCGGGGTCTGCCCGTTCGCGACCGTGGCCGGCGTCGCGTCGACGGCGATGAAGTTGCCCGCTTTCTTGAGCTCGCCGAAGAAGTCGATTCCGGGCTGGATGTCGTCGAGGGAGCCGCCGTTGGCAAGCGACGCGGCAAACACGCCGGCGAAGGCCGACCCTGACTCGCGCGGGTCGCCGTTCAGGGCCACCTTCCCCTTGTACTCCGGCTTCTTCAGGTCGGCCCAACTAGCAGGCGCGGGCGCCACCTTCTCGTTCGCCCCGAATGCGATCGCGCCCCAGTAGTCGCCGACCCAGAAGCCGTCGGCGTCCTTCATGTTGTCCGGGATCGTGTCCCACTGGGAGTTCTTGTACGCGACGTAGAGACCGGTGTCCTTGCCCTCGGCTGCAAACGAGGGGGCCACGTCGAGCACGTCCGGGGCGCGATCCTGCCCCTTCAGGGACTTGACCGCCTGGTTCTCCTCGGCCGAGCTTGCATTCGGCGAGGCGTTCTTCAAGGTGAGGCCGTACTTCTTCTGGAAGGCGGCCATGATCTCGCCGTAGTTGGCCCAATCGGGCGGGAGCGCGATCGTGTTGATCGTGCCCTCGTCCTTGGCGGCCGCCGTCAAATCTCCGATCGAGATGTCGGCGCCGGAGGCCGGCACCTGCGGCGCCGCGCTGGTGTCGCCTCCTCCGCTCGAGCCTCCGTTGTCGTCCCCACCGCAGGCCGCAACCACGGCAGGAACCGCCGTGAAGCTCGCGCCGACCACGATTCCCCGCCTGAGCAGGTCGCGCCTCGTGAGCTGTGACTCTTCGAGTGCTTGCCTGAGTCGTTCGTCTGCGTCGCGGTTACGCATTGGGCCTCCTAGCCGTGGGGAGTCGAGCGTCGCACGTACGAAGGCCCGATCCTAGGCCGGAAAGCAGCGGGTTACAAGATCTTCACCACCGGTTCACGTGGGATAGGTTTGGCCGGTGGCGAACCCGTTCGAGAGCGAAGGGGAGTGGCTTCGCTGCGCCTTCCACGCCCACACCACCAACTCGGACGGAGAGCTTCCTCCTGAGATGCTCGTCCGCCATTACGGCTGGGCTGGAT
>JBBQDQ010000293.1:0-3101 GCA_038319835.1 Thermoanaerobaculia bacterium
CACCTGCACGTCTCTGGCGTCCTCGCCACCGTGACGGCGGGCGTCGTCCAGGGGCGCTACGTGCCGCGCATCCTGTCCTCGAAGACGAGGATCGAGAGCAGAACCGTCTGGCAGACCGTGATCTTCCTTCTGAACGCGCTCGTCTTCGTCCTCATCGGCCTGCAGCTGCCGATGGTCCTGAAGACTCTCGACTGGCCGTGGCCGGTCGTCGTGGACGGGATCTTCGCGACGTTCGGGACGATGGTCGTCGTGCGTCTCCTGTGGATGTTCCCGGGCGCATACCTCCCGCGGTTCCTGTTCCCGAAGTACCGGTTGACCCATCCCTATCCGTCCTGGCAGGCCGTCGTCGTCGTGGGGTGGGCGGGCATGCGGGGCGTCGTGTCGCTCGCGGCGGCCCTGTCGCTCCCTCTCGTCCTCGCGGACGGGCGCCCGTTCCCGGCGCGCAGCCTCCTCATCTTCATCACGTTCGCCGTCATCCTCGGAACGCTCGTGTTCCAGGGCCTCACGCTGGCGCCTCTCGTCCGCTGGCTGCGGGTCGAGGAGGACCGCTCGAGCGCGATCGAGGAGCACGGCGCCCGCCTCGCGCTCGCGGAGGCGGCTCTGGCGCACCTCGACGAGACGATGGAAGCCCGGAATCTCCAGGCGCACCAGGTGCACGGCGTGCGGCAGGACTACGTCCAGCGGGTCCGGTCGCTCAAGGGCCTCGATGGCGACGGGCCGGCGCACGCGCCGCTCGAGCTCTCGCGCGAGCTCCGCCGGACCGCGATCGAGGCCCAGAGGAAGCAGCTCCTGAAGCTCCGCGACGACGAGGTGATCGGCGACGACGTTCTCCACCGCCTCCAGCACGAGCTGGACCTCGAGGACGTGCGGATGCGGTGAAGGCCGTCCGTCAGCGCTTCGCCGGCTCGGGTGCTCCGCCCTCGACCCACCGGTAGAGGCCCGGCGCGAGGTCTTTCGCATTTGCCGTCTTGCCGTCCGGCCAGCGGACGTCGACGGCTTCGAGTGTCGCGGCGGAGCCGAGGCCGATCGTGATCGTCCGCTCGTTGACGGAGAGGTAGCCGTCGCCGCCGGAGACCTCGTCGACGCGCCTTTTCCCGCCCATCGTGCAGGTCACGCGGGCGCCCACGGCGCCGCGGTTCCTGCCGTTCGTCGCGAGGACGAGGCGCACGGCCTTCCCGGCGCCTTCCGAGACGTTCCGGAAGACGTGTGCGGGCCCGCCGTTCTCGGTGACGACGACGTCGGGCTTCCCGTCTCCGTCGAAGTCGGCGACCGCGAGGCCGCGGCCGACCATCGGCGTCGCGAACGCCGCGCCCGCCTGCGAGGTGACGTCCGCGAACCGGCCGGCGCCCTGGCCGCGGAAGACGAGCGGCGTCTGGCGGTACGTGACCGTCGGCTGGACGTCCTGGACGGACGTCTCGACGTGGCCGTTGACGCCGACGAGGTCGAGGACGCCGTCGAGGTCGAAGTCGGCGAACGCGACTCCGAACGTGAGCGGAAGAAGGGAGGTGCGGCCGATGCCGCTCTGGACGGACTCGTCCACGAAGAAGTCGCCCTTCGGGCCCGCGCTCCACACCGACCACATCTCGTTGGAGAAATTGCCGACGACGAGCGTCACGCCGCCGTCGTTCTTCGTGTCGCCGAACGTGGCCCCCATCGCGCCACGCGCGCGACCGTCCTCGCCGACGGCGACGCCCGCCTCGATCGCCATGTCCTTGAACTTCGGGATGCCGTTCACGGATTCCACGTTCCGGCAGAGATTGTTCGGTGACGTGTCGTTGGCGACGACGAGATCGGGGCGCCCGTCGCCGTCGAAATCCCTCACCGCGACCCCGAGCGCCTTCCCGAGCGGGTTCAAGAGGCCGGCCTCCTTCGTGATCTCGCGGAACCTGCCGCCGCCGAGTCCCTTGTAGAGGCGCGAAGAGACGCCGTTGTAGCGCTCGGGCGTGCAGTAAGCCTTGGTCTTTCCGTCGAGCGAGCAGTACATGTCCGTCTTCGGCGTCCAGCTCACGTACTGTCCGACGAAGAGGTCGAGGACGCCGTCGCCGTCGAAGTCCGCGAAGGCGGCGGACGTGCCCCAGCCGGAGCCGACGAGGCCTGATCCCTTCGTGGCGTCCTTGAAACGTCCCTTGCCGTCGTTCACGAGGAGGCGGATGTCGTCGAGCCCCGTGATGACGAGGTCCGGCGCACCGTCGTCGTTCACGTCGCCGACCGCGACGCCCATCCCGTAGAGGGAGATCGCGAGCCCGGCTTCCCTCGTCCGGTCCTCGAAGCGGATCGATCCGCCCGGCTCCGTGACGTTCTTCCAGAAGGACAGGGTCGGCTGGTGCGCCGCGCGCGAGTCGCCGGGCCACCATTGTCCGTTCACGAAGAGGAGGTCGACGCGGCCGTCGCCGTCCGCATCGAACGCCGCGACGCCGGAGCCCATGGTCTCGGGCATCCACTTCTTCCCCTCGGCGCCGTTCACGTGGACGAACGAGACGCCGGAGGACTTCGTGACGTCCTCGAAGCGAATCGACGACGCGACCTTCGTCGGCTCGGGGGCGGGCGTCGGGGAAACGGGCTTCGGCTGGGGCTTGCCGCACGCGGTCGCGAACAGAGCGGCGAAGACGAGGAGATCTCTGCGAATGTTCATACGGACCAGGATCTTACCCAAGATCTTCGGCCCAATTTCATCGTAGAGTCGCGGTCATGAAGCGAACGGCCCGCCCTCTTCCTTTCGCAGGAATCACCCTCTTTCTTCTCCTTACCGCCGCGTTTCCGCGTGCGAACGCGGAAACGCCCGCGCCGCCGAAGCTGCGGCTGCCTGCCGGAGTCGCCCCCGTTCGCTACGCCGCGGAGCTGTGGCTGGACCCTTCGAAGGAGAAGTTTGAGGGGAAGATCGAGCTGGAGATTTCTTCGAAGGAAGAGACGGGCACGGTCTGGTTGAACGGCAAGGAGCTCGACGTGCGGACGGTATCCGCCCGCCGCGCCGGCGGTGAGGCGATCCACGGTGCGGCGGCCGCGGTCGGCGGGGACTACGTCCGTCTGACCTTTCAAAGAAATCTCTCTCCCGGTCCCTGGACCCTGACCCTTGAATACTCAGGCAGGGTGGAGTCGAAGGA
>JBBQDQ010000294.1:0-3082 GCA_038319835.1 Thermoanaerobaculia bacterium
GCGGCGGGTGCGTAGGCTCACGGCGGCGTATTGTGCCGGAACCGGGGCGGCCGCCGGGTCTAAGATGATTTCGTGACCTCGCAGCGCGACGTCGACTCGGTTCTCCGCGAATCGGAGGCGTTTTTCGGAGGCGGAGGGGCGGTGCACCGGACGCTCCGGTCGCTCGCGAAACGTCTCGACGAGGAGGGCCTTCCGTACGCGATCCTCGGCGGGATGGCGCTGAACATCCACGGGTTCGTGAGGGAGACCGTCGACGTGGACGTCCTGCTGTCGCGCGAGTCCCTCGACCGCTTTCGCGAACGCCTCGTCGGCCGCGGCTACGCGCCCGCGTTTTCCGGAGCGAAGAAGAGCTTCGAGGATGTCGAGACCCGCGTCCGGATCGACATCCTCGAGTCCGGGGCCTTCCCGGGAGACGGCAGGCCGAAGGAGATTTCCTTTCCGGACCCCTCTCTCGTCGGCATCGACCGGGGCGGATTGCGCGTCGTGCCCCTCGAAACGCTGCTGGAGCTGAAGCTCGCGTCCGGCCTGTCCGCCGAGCACCGAAGGCTCATCGACCTCGGCGACGTCCAGCGCACGATCGAGGCGTTGAAGCTGCCCGAGGCGCTTGCTGGAGATCTCCATCCGAGCGTCCGAGACGAGTACCGACGACTCTGGGCCCTCGCCCAGCGTGCGGGCGAAGGGCCGGTCGAGCGCTGAGCATGGAAACCGCCGCTTGACGGATGGCGTAAAACGTCTCAGGTGAGCGCTTCGCCCGTCGTCCTGTCCGCCGAGGGTCTCGCGAAGCGCTACGGCGACCACGAGGTCGTGACGGACGCGTCCTTCGAGCTGCACCGGGGCGAGGTGTTCGGTTTCCTCGGGCCGAACGGGGCCGGGAAGACGACGACGATCCGGATGCTCGTCGGCCTCGTTCGGCCCACGCGCGGCCGCGTCGTGATCGACGGACACGACCTCGCGCGGGAATTCGAGGCCGCCATGCGGAAGGTCGGCTGTATCGTCGAGACGCCCGACCTCTACAAGTTCCTCACAGGCCGCGAGAACCTCGAGCACTTCGCCCGGATGATCGGGAACGGCGCCGCGGGACGGATCGACACGCTCGCGCGCCTCGTCCACATGGACGAGCGCCTCGACGGCCTCGTCAGGACGTACTCCCTCGGAATGCGCCAGCGCGTCGGCATCGCGCAGGCGCTCCTCTCGGACCCGGCCGTTCTCATCCTCGACGAGCCTACGAACGGTCTCGACCCGGCGGGCATCCGCGAGATGCGCGAGCTTCTCCGCCGCCTCGCCGGGGAGCACGGCCTCGCCGTCTTCGTCTCGAGCCACCTCCTGTCGGAGGTCGAGAAGATGGTCGACCGCATCGCGATCGTCCACCGCGGGCGCACGCTCGCGAAAGGGACGCTCGGCGAGCTGACGGACGGCGGGAAGCACGGCCTCGAGGACCTGTTCCTCGAGCTGACGGGCGGGGAGACGGTCTGATGCCTGTGATGGTGGGGCTGGTCGAGAACGAGTGTTTGAAGATTCTCAGAAGGAAGAGGTTCAGGCTCGTCCTCGTCGTGCTGGCCGCGCTCCTGTGTCTCGTCGTCTTCGCCCAGAACAGGCAGCAGCAACAGCAGCGGCGCGACCACCCGGAGCGCGACTGGCGGGCGCAGACGGAGAAGCGCGCCAGCGATCTCGAGCGCCAGATGAACCAGCGCCGCGGCATTCCGGACCAGTGGAAGCGGTGGATGCGCTACGAGTCCGGAAGACTCCGCTATTACCTTTCGAGGAATCTGAATCCGAATGAGCTGACCGGACCAATCTTCACCCGCGCGTTCGCGGGCGTCGGAAGCGTCCTCCTGATCCCCCTCCTCATCGCCGTCTTCGGCGCCGACCTCGTCTCGTCGGAGTTCGCGGAAGGCACCGTCACGCTCCTCCTGACCCGGCCCGTCGCGCGCTGGAAGGTGCTGCTGTCGAAGCTCATCGCGATGGTCCTGTTCACGACACTCACGCTGCTCGCGGCGTTCGTCCTCGCGTGGGGGATCTCGGGCGTCGCGTTCGGCTGGAGCGGCTGGGGCGCTCCCATGCTCACCGGCTTCCGGCTCGGCGCGGGCGGCGCCGCCGCGGCGAGCTTCGACCTCTCGGCGGTGCGGATCCTCCCGCTCTGGCAGGATGCGCTCGCGGCGTGGGGCCTCGCGTGGCTCTCGGCGCTCTGCGTCGGGGCCGTCACGCTCCTCCTGTCGGTCCTCTTCCGGTCGGCGGCCGCGGCGATGGGCACGATGATGGCGACGCTCGTGGCCGGGACGATCCTCTCGCGCATCGCGTCGGACTGGGACGGGGCGAAGTGGTTCTTCGTGACGAACCTGCCGCTGCCCGAGTTCTATGCCGGGATGCCGGCGCCCTTCGAGGGGATGACGCTGGCGTTCTCGAGCTGGGTGCTCGCCGGGTGGGCGGTGGCCGCGACGGCCGCGGCGTTCGCGGTCTTCACGCGCCGCGACGTGACGGCCTGAACGCGCTCCGACCGCTACAATTGACGTCCCGATGAGCGACTCGTCCTCGTCCCCCGTCCTGAACGCCATGCTCGACGAGTTCGGCGACAACGCGCCGTTCGCCCTCGAGCTCTATTCCCTCTACCGCCTCGACCCCGCGCTCGTGGACGAGGGATGGCGCCAGGCATTCCGGGCGCTGGAAGAGCAGGTCCCGTTCGCGATGGCCATCCCCGCCCGCGTGATCGCCCCCGAGGCGGCCCTCGCCCCCGCCGGGCCCGCCGCTCCGCGTCCCGCGCTCCCGACCGCGCGCGCCGGCGAGGAGAGCGTTCCGATCGCGGGCGGCGCCGCGACGATCGCCCGGAACATGGAGGCGTCGCTCGGCGTCCCGACCGCGACGACGAACCGCGTCGTCCCCGTAAAGAACATGGAGGAGAACCGGCGGATCCTGAACCGCCACCGCGAGGCTCTCGGCCTCTCGAAGATCTCCTTCACGCACTTCGTCGCCTGGGCCATCGTCCGCGCCCTGGAGAAGCACCCCGGAATGAACGACGCGTTCGGCGATGCGGACGGCAAGCCCGTCCGCATCAGGAAGCCGGCCGTGAACCTCGGCATCGCAATCG
>JBBQDQ010000295.1:0-3033 GCA_038319835.1 Thermoanaerobaculia bacterium
GGGCGTCCGGGCGCTCGCGATGCGCACGGGCGTCAGCGCGGTTTTCGTCGGCAATCCCCGCATGCTGCTCGCGCACGGCTACGCGGCGCGCGTCTTCTCCGTTTTCGAGAAGCACGCCGTTCCGGTCGACGTGATCGCGACGAGCGAGGTCTCCATCTCGATCACGGTGGATGCGAAGAGCCCCCTCGCCGGGATCGTGAAGGACCTTTCCGCGTTCGCCGAGGTGTCGGTCCTTCCGGGCCTCGCCGTCGTGTCCGTCGTCGGCAAGGCGCTGCGCACGACGGCCGGGATCGCGCGGCGCGTCTTCCAGGCGCTCGGGGACGTGAACGTCTTCCTCATCTCGCAAGGTGCCTCGGACACGAACGTGACGTTCGTCGTCGCCGCGGACGACGCGCCGGAGGCACTGCGACGGCTGCACAGGGAGTTCTTCGAATGAAGGCGCTCATCGTCGGGTACGGGAAGATGGGGAAGGCGATCGAAGCGGTGCTCGCGCAGCGCGGGCACGAAATCGTCGGGAGATTCGGAAGAGAAGGAGAAGACTTCTCGCCTCACTGCGACCTCGCGTTCGAATTCACGGCGCCGGAGAGTGCTCCGTCTCTTGTCCCCCTCTTACTTTCAAAGAAGATCCCCGTTCTCTCCGGTACCACCGGCTGGGACGTCTCCGAGGCGGTGCGGAGAGCGACGGAGCTCGGGGTTCCGTTCCTCCACTCCGCAAACTTCTCCCTCGGCGTCGCCGCGATGCGGCGAAGCGCCGCCGCGGCCGCGGCGGCGCTCGCGCCGTTCCCGTTCCACCCCGGAATCGTCGAGCGCCACCACTCGGCGAAGAAGGACGCGCCTTCGGGCACGGCAAAGGCGCTCGCGGCGGATGTCGCACACGCGTCCGGACGGCGCGACGTTCCGGTCGTCTCTCTGCGGCAGGGCGGCGTGCCGGGCGAGCACACGGTCTTTTTCGAGGGCGAGGACGAGACGGTCGAGATCGTCCACCGCGCGCGCTCGCGCGCGACTTTCGCGCAGGGCGCCGTCCGCGCCGCGGAGTGGATGCTCCGCGGCGGACGGACCGGCCCCCTGACCTTCGACGAGTTTTTCAACGACGCCTCCCGCGGAGGACATGCGCCATGACGGTCCCCCTCTCCGGTGTCTTCACGGCTCTCGTCACGCCGTTCCACGACGACGGGACGCTCGACGAGAAGGGCCTCCGCCGCCTCGTCCGCAGGCAAATCGCCGCCGGCGTCGCGGGCCTCGTGCCCTGCGGGACAACGGGCGAGGCCGTCACGCTGGACCCCGACGAGCACGAGCGCGTCGTGGCGCTTACCGTCGAGGAGGCGCACGCGGCGGCGCGGCGCGTGAGCGTGATCGCGGGCTGCGGTTCGAACGACACGCGGAAGGCGCAGAGGCTCGCCGCGCGCTGCCGGGCCGCGGGCGCCGACGCGCTCCTCGTCGTCACGCCCTACTACAACAAGCCGACGCCGCGCGGCCTCGTCGCCCACTTCTCGGCGGTGGCGGACGCGGGCCGCATTCCGGTCGTTGCCTACAACGTACCGGGCCGTACGGGAGTCAACATGCTCCCGGAGACGGTCCTCGAGCTCGCGCAGGACGCGCGCATCGCGGGCGTGAAGGAAGCCTCCGGCAGCCTCGACCAGGCCTGCGAGATCCTGCGGGGGCGGCCCGCCGGCTTCGCGGTCCTGTCGGGTGAGGACTCCCTCGCCCTCCCGATCGTCGCGTGCGGCGGCGACGGCGTGATCGCCGTCGTCTCCAATGAGGCGCCGTCCCTTCTCGTCGAGCTTGTCGCGGCGGCGCTCGCCGGCGACCGGGCGCGCGCGGCGACGCTTCAGGCCCGTCTCTTCCCGCTCATGAAGGCGAACTTCCGCGAATCCAACCCCATCCCGGTCAAGTGGGCGCTCGAGCGGCTCGGGCTCATCGGCGGCGCCCTCCGGCTTCCTCTCGTTCCGCTCTCTCCGTCTCAACACGGGTCGATGGAGGAGGCGCTGAGGGGCGCCGGACTCCTCGATCCTGCGGGTCGGCCCGACGAGTCGGTTGCCGGATGACGCGCGACGACGTCTTCCGCCTTCTCGACGCGCTCGAGCGGGGCGAGGTCCGCGCCGCCGCGCCGGGAGCGGACGGTTTCTGGGCCGCGAACGCCTCCGTGAAGGAGGGCATCCTCGCGGCGTTCCGCCTCGGCATCGAGGAGCCCTCCGGGGCCGGCCCCCTCCTCTTCCGGGACCGCGACACCCTTCCGCCGCGTGCGCCGCTGCCCGAGGGCGTGCGCGTCGTGCCGGGGGGGACGGCGCTCCGGCGCGGCGCCTTTCTCGCGAAGGGCGTCGTCGTGATGCCGCCCGCCTACGTGAACGTCGGTGCGTACGTCGACGAGGGCTCGATGATCGACAGCCACGCTCTCGTCGGGTCGTGCGCGCAGGTCGGCAAGCGCGTCCACCTCTCGGCGGCCGCGCAGGTCGGCGGCGTCCTCGAGCCTGCGGGCGCCGTGCCCGTCGTCCTCGAGGACGAGGTCTTCGTGGGTGGCGGCGCGGGCGTCTACGAGGGCGTCTGCGTGAGGCGGCGCGCCGTGCTCGCGGCGGGCGTGATCCTCACCGCCTCGAGCGTCCTTTTCGACCTCGTGCAAGAGAAGGAGTACCGCTCGACGCCCGAGCGCCCGCTCGTCGTGCCCGAGGGCGCGGTGGTCGTGATGGGCGCGCGTCCCGCGCCGGGCTCGTGGGGCAAGTGCCACGGCCTCTCGCTCGCGGCGCCCGTGATCGTGAAGTACCGCGACGCGAAGACGGACGCGCGGACGGTGCTGGAGAGCGCTCTGCGATGAAGAGAAGAGAAAGACTTCTTAGAAGGTGAATAGGGCTTCGGGCGATCCGATCCTGCTGCGAGCGGCGGCGAGGTTTGGCACCCCGCTGTATCTGTATGACTTCGACGTGATCGAGGCGTGCGTGTGCGCGCTCCGCCGCGCCCTCGGCCCGCGCTTCGAGATCGCTTATGCGGTCAAGGCGAACCCCGCACTCGGGGTTCTTCACTTTCTAAGCAAATTCGGTC
>JBBQDQ010000296.1:0-3028 GCA_038319835.1 Thermoanaerobaculia bacterium
ATCCGCGTCCGTGAGCGGGAGGATCGCCGCGAACTCCTCGCCGCCGTAGCGTGCGACGACGTCCCCGGCCCGGAGGAGCGTGCGCGCGAGAACGGCCGCGATCCGCCGGAGGCAGTCGTCTCCCGCGGGGTGGCCGTAGCGATCGTTGTAGGGTTTGAACAGGTCCACGTCCACGAGGACGACGGCGATGGAGGTTCCCGAGCGGATCGCGCGCGCCCACTCGTCCGCGAGAGCGCGGTCGAACTGCCGGCGGTTCGCGACGTCCGTCACCGCATCCACGAGGGAGAGGCGCTGCAGCGCCGCGTTTGCCTGCTGGAGGCGCAGCTCCGCGGCCTTGCGCTCGCTGATGTCGTGGAACGTCATGAGGACCTCCACGAGCGAGCCGTCCTCCGTGATCTCCGGATCCGCGTTGATCAGGAGCCAGACACGTTCCGAGGCGCCGGGGCGCTGGACGCCGATCACGGCGTCCCGCACGGCGCGCCGCGTCACGATCGCCCGGTTCACGGGGTACTCGCCGGGCGACAGGACGCGGCCGGATTCGTCCACGACGTTCCACTCGGGGTCGTAGGAGGTCCGCCCGAGCATCTGGTCCTCCGTGAGGCCGAGGAGCTCGAGCGCCTTCGGGTTCGCGAGCACGAACCGCGCGTCGGGCCCCTGGACGAGGACGCCGACCGGCACATCGCGCACGAGGCCCCGGAAGCGCAGCTCGCTCGAGCGAAGCTCCCTCTCGAGCCGCCTGTGGGCGCGCCGCTCGCGCACGATCTCGGCCCACGTGAGCACGAGCAGGAGAACGACGAGAGCCGATCCGACTGAAGCGACCGTGTGCGTCCTCCTCGAACAATGGTCGGGGCGGGCGGGGTCGAACCGCCGACCTGCTGCTCCCAAAGCAGCCGCGCTACCGCTGCGCTACGCCCCGATTCCGATAGCATTCTCCGTGATGGCCGCCAAGAAGTCGAAACCCGTCCTCGTCCTCCTTCACGGCCTCGGCGGCTCTTCGGCCGACTGGGCCGACGCCGGCGTCCCGCTCGCGAAGCACTTCGCGATCCAGGCGCTCGACCTGCCGGGCTCCTCCTGCGGCCCGCACTCGGACGGCTACCGGCCGGAGGAGCTCGCCCGCTGGGTGCTCGGCGTCCTCCCGAAAGAGCCGGTCTTCCTCGCCGGGCACTCGCTCGGCGGGCGCGTCGCCGGCGAGGTCGCGGCCCTCGCGCCCGGCCGCGTCGCGGCGCTCGCGCTCCTTTCGCCCCTGGGCGCGGCGTCCTACGGGTTCACGGACACGCTCAAGTGGAAGGCGATGTCGCGCCGCGCCGTGCTCGAGAGCGTTCCCGAGTCGTCGCTCCGGAGCGCGGCCGCGTACGGGTTCGAGGGCGACGCGCCCGGGAAGAGGGCGTTCGTCTCGCGCGCCGTCGCGGCCCGGACAGGCCCGTCGGGCAAGCAGGTCGCCCTCGCGACCGAGAAGTCCGTCGACGGCATCCTCTCTGCCCCGCCTCTCGCCGAGCGCCTCGAGGGAACGAAGATGCCGCTCCTCGTCGCGACGGGCGAGCGCGATCCGCTCGTGCCGCCGAAGGACGCGAGGGCCATCCTCAGGGCACGGCCGGACGCGACTTTCCTCGAGCTTCCGGGCCGCGGGCACTACGCCTTGCTGGAGGCTCCCGAGCGGCTGGCCGAAGTCCTGCGCGGGTTCTTCACGCGGGCCTGAGGCAGCTCCGGCAGCCAGGAGTCCGGCACGCGCCCCTCGAGCGCCGCGCACTGCACGCGAAAGAGCTCGGAAAGGCCGCGCCGCGCGGCGAGGAGGAGCTCGCCGAGCATCGCCTCGTCGAAGGGCTCCTTCTCCGCCGTGCCCTGGATCTCGACGAACCGTCCCGACGACGTCCCGACCACGTTGACGTCGACCTCGGCCGTGGAGTCCTCGGAGTAATCGAGGTCGAGGAGAACCGTCCGCGCGCCCGGCTCGACCCCGGACGCGACGCCGAGCGAGATGGCCGCGACGGCCTCCCGGAGCGGGTTCGCGCGGATCAGCTTCGACCGGAAGAGCGTTCCCGCGGCGAGCATCAACGCGACGTACGCGCCGGTCACCGATGCGCAGCGCGTCCCGGCGTCCGCGACGAGGACGTCGCAGTCGAGCGTGATCGTCCGGTCCGCGAGAATCGAACGATCCGCGACGCCGCGCAGCGCGCGCCCGATGAGCCGCTGGATCTCGAGCGTGCGGCCCGACTGCTTGCCGCGAGCCGCTTCGCGCGCCGTCCGCTCGTGCGTCGCCCGCGGGAGCATTCCGTACTCGGCCGTGATCCAGCCGAGGCCGGTCTTCTGGAGAAACGGCGGGACCTTGGCCTCGACGGTCGCCGTCACGAGCACCTGCGTCCGGCCCTGCGTGATGATGCAGGAGCCTTCCGCGTGGGGCACGGCGTCGCAGACGATCGAGACGGGGCGCAGCGAGAGCGCGGCTCGGCCGCCGGTGCGGGACGGGGCGTTGGGATTTTTCACGCTTCGATTCTGCGCCTTTGCGGACGCGGCGCCTGCGGCGCGTCAGACGGGCAGGTCGACGAGGGCGAGGTCGGCCGCGGGCCGGCCCAGGAAGCGGCCCGCGACGCGCCGCAGCCGGTCCGAGGCGTCCGTGACGAGGATGCGCGTCTCGCCCGGCTCCGCCCCGGCGCGGCGCGCCGACTCCGGAAGCGCAGCCTCGAGCGCATCCGCCGCCGCGTGCGCCGAATCCACGAGGACCGTCCCGTGCGGCAGCGCCCCGGCGATCGTCCGCACGAGGAGCGGGTAGTGCGTGCAGCCGAGGACCACGACGCGGGCACCCGAGACTCCCACCGGCTCGAGGTACCGGAGCGCGGCCGCGCGTGCGACCTCGTTCTCCGTCCAGCCTTCCTCGGCGAGCGGCACGAAGAGCGGGCACGCCGTGTGGAGGACGACTCGGCCCGGGTCCAGCGCGCGGATCGCCCGGCCGTAGGCGTCGGACGCGACGGTCGCTTCGGTCGCGAGGACGGCGATCGGCCCGCGGGGCTCTCCCGCTGCCTCGCGGGCGCGC
>JBBQDQ010000297.1:0-2926 GCA_038319835.1 Thermoanaerobaculia bacterium
CCGCGAGCGGCCGGCCGCTCTCCTCGTCGAGCGCGGCACCGGACAGGAAGCCGCCGGAGGGATCGCTCCCCCCGCCCGCGAAGAACACCGTCGCATAGGTCGCGGCCATCGCGTTGCCCGCCGCGTCGGTCGCCGGCAGGCCGACGGAAAGGCGCACGGAGAGATTCGCCCACCACGCGGACGCGCCGCTCCCGAGATCGAGCGTTGCCGTGAAGCCGTCCGCCGAGAGCGAGAGCGTTGCGGCCTGTGGCGCATTCGTGGCGTCGTCGGCCTTCGAGACCGTGATCGCGCTGCCGGCGCCGCCGACCGTCAGTGTCGAGGCTTTCATCGCCTCGGTGAAGGCCACGGTCACCTTCCCCGTGCCGCGGTCGAACGCCGCGCCGGCGACGGAGGGCGAGCTGCAGTCCACGCGGAAGAGCGCCGCCGATTCCGGCCCGGCCGTGCCGCCCGGGTCGAGGACCGCGGCGTGGACGGCGTGCCAGCCGTTCCCCGAGAGCGGGATCGTGACGGCGAAGCGGCCCGCGGCGTCCGCGTTGCCCGTGAAGGACAGGCTCGCGTCGCGGACGCGGACGGCCGCGTTCGGCACCGCCGCGCCCGCGACGACGATCTGCGTCGCGCAGACGACCGGCGGCAGCGCGTCGAGCGCCGGGGCAACGCCCGTTCCGGCCGCCGCGACCGTGAAGCGGACTTCCTTCGCCGCCGCCAGCGGATGACCGACGAGATCGGTGAGGCCCGTCCCCGCGCGGAACACGTACGCCTCGCCGCGCACCATCGCGGCACCGGGTGCGAACGCGACGGCGTTGCCTGCAGCCGTGAACGTGCCGACGGCCTTCTCGCCGCTCGAGACGCGCGTGAGTGTCAGGCCGTCCGCCGCCGAAAGCGACGACGGGCGGATCGTCTCGCTGAAGAGGACGAGCGGCACCTCGTTCGCGTCCACCTGCTTCGTCCCGTCGGCGGGCTGCATGGCGACGACTGTGGGCGCCGTGACGTCCTTGATGAGGAGGCGCTTGTCGTTCGCGTACGCGCCGGAAGGCTCTTCGACACGCGCGATCACGACGAAGGCGCCCTCTCCGGCAGGCACGGTGACCTGTGTCGTGAACGTCGCGTGCCGGCGGCCGTCGGCGCCCGGCGCATCCCACGTGAGGCCGTCGAGGCCGCCCCCGTTGATCGAGACGATCGCGCCGTCCTTCGCCCAGGCCTCGCCTGCGGCCGTAAAGGACGGAGCCGAGGTTTCGCTGAAGCGGGTGCCGTCCACCGGCTGCGCGAGGACGAGCGCGGGCGCGGACGGGTCGTAGACGACCTTGATCGTCGCCGTACCGGCCTGGGCAAGCGTGTCGGTCGCCGTCGCGGTCACGCTCTGCGGCGCGCCGGGCGACGTCGTCACGAGGGGCACGCCCGACGCGAAGAACGAGCCAGTGTCAGGGTCCACCGTTGCCGTGATCGAGCCCGTGCCCGTCGCGACGACGACCGAAGCGAGGTTCGGTTCGCTCGTGAGGTCGACGAGGCCCGAGACGTTGAGCGCGGCTGCGCCGGCTCCCGACTTTCCGACGTGCGCGCCGTCCGGTGGCGACGTGATCACGACCTTGGGCGCGAGCGAGTCGCGGAGGACGACGACGCGGTCTTCCCCGCTGCGGCCCGCCGCATCCACCACGCGGGCGGCGAGGACGTTTGGCCCTTCGACGAGAGGGAGCGGCCCCGCCGAGAAACCGCCGGACGCAACCGGCGCCTTGACGCCGTTAACGGTGACGGCGGCCGCCGGATCCGAAACAGTGCCCGTTACGGCCACCGTCGCACCCGTGCGCCGCGAGCCGCCGACGGGCTGGACGATGTTGACGACCGGGCCCGCGCCGTCCGCGAGGCGCGTGATCTTCAGGTTCGTCGTCGAGACCGTGCCCGCGCGGTCCGTGCAGGCGACCGAGAGCGCGTTGTCGCCCACGGCGGCGAGCGGCACGTCGCCCGCGGCAAACGTGCCGTCCGCGAGCTGAGCCGCGAACGTCTGGCCGCCGGACGTGATCGTGACGGAGGCGGCGTCGCCGCTCCGGCCCTTGAGCGTCACCTTCGGAGCCGCGACGATCGTGCCGTCCCCGGGGTCGAGGGCCGACACGGCGCAGCCGCCGGAGGCGAGGACGAAGCTCCGGTCGGCCCGGCTCTCGTTGCCCGCGGCGTCGCGCGCGACGACCGAGAGGACGTACCCGCCCGCCTGCGCGATCGGGAGATCCGTGACGGCCGCGGTCGCGCCCTTGTCCTGCCCGTTGAGGCGGATCCCGGGGATCGGGAGCGGAGTCGAGTCGTCCGTGACGGCCACGCGCAGCGTGAACGGGCGCGCGAAGCTCGCATCTTCGGCCAAGGCCTGCCCATCGGCGGCGAGCGCGATGGAGGGCGCCGTCGTATCCGTGGTGATGGTCACGGACGCCGAGCCCGTGCGGCCCAACGCGTCCGTCGTCGTCGCGGTGATCGTGTTCGCGCCGCTCGCGAGCGGGACGTCCTTCGCCCGGAACGTCCCGAGCGCGTCGAGCGCAAGCGTCACGCCCGCGACCGTCACCGTTCCGTTCGCCGTCGCGGACGGCCCGCCCACGACGGCGCCCGCGACGTCGATCTTCCTGCGGTTCGTCTTCGCGCCGTCGGACGGCTCGAGGATCGCGATCTGCGGGCCGGAGGCGCGGACGGTGACCTGACGGGTCACGGTGGCCGTGCGCGCGGTGCCGTCCGCCGCGATGGCGACGATCTCGGACGGCTCGTCGGGCGGCAGGACGAGATCTGGCAGCGACCAGGTCGTCCCGGTGAGCGTCGCCGGGCGGCCGTTCACCGCGACCGACGTGACGGACGCGCTCGCCGTCCCCGTCACAGCCACCGTCGGGCCCGGAAGGACCGCACGATCGGGCGGCGCGGCAATGTCGATCGCCGGAGGCGGCGTGAGGTCCACCTT
>JBBQDQ010000298.1:0-2901 GCA_038319835.1 Thermoanaerobaculia bacterium
GATCCCCGGGGCCGCGATGGCGCTCGCCCGGCTGGACCTCCCGTCCGTCGCGCTCTACGGCGGATCGATCGAGCCCGGCAAGGTCGAGGGGAAAGACGTCACGATCCAGGAAGTCTTCGAGGCGGTCGGCGCGCACGCGGCCGGAAAGATCTCCGACGCGGCGCTCTGCGACGTCGAGGCGGGCGCCTGCCCGGGAGCGGGCGCGTGCGGCGGGCAATTCACCGCGAACACGATGGCGACGGCCCTCACGTTCCTCGGCCTCTCGCCGATGGGCGCGAACGACGTCCCCGCGACGGACCCCGCCAAGGCGGGCGTCGCGCGCGCCGTGGGGCGGCTCGTGATGGACCGCCTGAGGGACGGCCTGACGCCGTCGAAGATCCTGACGCGCGCCGCGTTCGAGAACGCGATCGCGGCCGTCGCGGCGACGGGCGGCTCGACGAACGCGGTCCTTCACCTCCTCGCGATCGCGCGCGAGGCGGGCGTCCCGCTCGTCCTCGACGACTTCGACGCGATCTCGGCGCGGACGCCGCTCTTCGTCGACCTCAAGCCCGGCGGCCGCTTCACGGCGCCCGACCTCGCCCGCGCGGGCGGCTCGCGCCTCGTCGCGCGCCGCCTCGTGGAGGCGGGCCTCGTGAAGAATGCGAAGACCGTCTCGGGACGCACGCTCTTCGAGGAGGCTGAGGACGCCGTCGAGACGCCCGGGCAGGAAGTCGTCCGCCCGATGTCGAAGGCGCTCAAGCCGCACGGCGGGCTCGCGATCCTGCGCGGCACGCTCGCGCCCGAGGGTGCGGTCGTGAAGCTCGCGGGACACGAGCGGATGCGCCACACGGGTCCCGCGCGCGTCTTCGACGGCGAGATCGCGGCCTTCGCGGCCGTTCAGTCGCGCGCGATCGTCGCTGGCGACGTGGTCGTGATCCGCAACGAGGGTCCGAAGGGCGCGCCCGGCATGCCGGAGATGCTCGCGGTGACGGCCGCCCTCGTGGGCCAGGGCCTCGGCGAGTCCGTCGCGCTCGTGACGGACGGCCGCTTCTCGGGCGCGACGCACGGCTTCATGGTCGGCCACGTCTCGCCCGAGGCGGCGGCCGGCGGGCCCATCGGGCTCGTGAAGGACGGCGACCGTGTGACGCTGGACGTCGTCGCGCGCCGCCTCGACGTCCAGATCGGCGAGGCCGACATGGCCGCGCGCCGCCGCGCCTATCGCGCGCCGGCTCCGCGCGCCACGGCCGGTGCCCTCGCGAAGTACGCCCTCCTCGTCTCGTCGGCATCCGAGGGCGCGGTGACGGGGGCGTTCGGAAGGCCCGCGGCGGCGCACGCGGCCGAGCCGGCCGTGACCGCCCCCGCCGGGAGGACTGCATGACTGCCCAGGCCAAGGCCCGCCCGCGGACTCGCACGAACGCCGCGCGCGCGGGCCGACGAGCTCGTCGCGCTCGGCGTGACGCACATTTTCGGGCACCCCGGCGGCGCCGCGCTGCCGCTCTACGACGCGCTCCACGGCGCGCCGATCCGGCACCTCCTCATGCGGCACGAGCAGGGCGCCGCGCACGCGGCCCAGGGCTACGCACGCGCGACGGGCCGGCCCGGCGTTTGCCTCGCGACGTCCGGCCCCGGCGCGACGAACCTCGTGACCGGCCTGACGGACGCGATGATGGACTCGACGCCCGTCGTCGCGCTGACGGCGCAGGTCGCGACGGCCCTCCTCGGCCGCGACGGTTTCCAGGAGGCGGACATCGTCGGGATGACGCAGGGCATCACGAAGCACAACTGGCTCGTCCTCGACCCCGAGGACGTGGCGGGAACGATCCGCCAGGCGTTCTGCGTCGCGGCCTCCGGCCGTCCGGGGCCCGTTCTCGTCGACGTGCCGCGCGACGTCCTGCAGGGGGAGACGTCGCACGAGCCGGGCGAGCACGACACGTCGAACGTGGTCGACGCCCCGCGCCGCGCGGACGCGGTGTCGCTCCGCCGCGCTGCCTTCGCGATCTCGAACGCGCGCCGCCCCGTCCTTTACGTGGGCGGCGGCGTGATCTCGTCGGGCGCGTCGGCCGAGGTGCGGCGCCTCGCGTACAAGACGCGCATCCCCGTGACGACGACGCTCATGGGCAAGGGCGCGTTCCCCGAGACGGACCCGCTCTCTCTCGGGATGCTCGGGATGCACGGGACCGCCTACGCGAACTGGGCGATGCACGAGAGCGACCTCATCATCGCGCTCGGTGCGCGCTTCGACGACCGCATCACGGGGAAGCTCGCGACGTTCGCGCCGCACGCGAAGATCGTCCACCTCGACATCGACCCGGTGGAGATCGGGAAGATCCGCAAGGCGGACTACCCGCTGCACGGCGACGCGAAGACCGTGCTGAAGCAGCTGCTCCCGCTCGTCG
Source organism: Thermoanaerobaculia bacterium (assembly GCA_038319835.1). Classification (GTDB taxonomy): domain Bacteria; phylum Acidobacteriota; class Thermoanaerobaculia; order UBA5066; family UBA5066; genus Fen-183. Next base: position 2,376 of record JBBQDQ010000298.1, read on the forward strand.
GCGCACCGCATACGAACGGCTGGCACGACCGAATCGCGGCGTGGAAGGCCGAAGCGCCGCTCGCCTACGAGCAGACGGGCGACGTCATCCTCCCGCAGTTCGCGATCGAGACGCTCTGGAAGATGACCCGTGACCGGCGCCCCATCGTCACGACGGACGTCGGCCAGCACCAGATGTGGGCCGCGCAGTTCTGGAAGTGCGACGAGCCGAACGCGTTCGTGACGTCCGGCGGCCTCGGGACGATGGGCTTCGGCCTCCCTGCCGCCATCGGCGTTCAGTGCGGCATGCCGGACCGGCTCGTGATCAACCTGAACGGCGACGGCAGCTTCCAGCAGACGATGCAGGCGATGGCGACCGCCGTCGAGGAGAAGCTCCCGATCAAGGTCATCGTCCTCGACAACGAGGGCCTCGGGATGGTCCGGCAGTGGCAGGACCTCTTCTACGAGCGCCGCTTCTTCGCGGTCGAGCTGAAGAACCCCGACTTCGCGAAGCTCGCCGAAGCCTTCGGCGCGGCGGCGTTCCGCGT
>JBBQDQ010000299.1:0-2864 GCA_038319835.1 Thermoanaerobaculia bacterium
AAGACCCCCAACAGAAAGGCCTCCATTTCCGTAGAATCATGATGTGAGCCCCCGAGCTGCCTCCGGCGCCCGCGATGGGGTCTTCCTCGGGCGGCACCTGCCGCTCTTTCTCGACTACCTTGCGGCCGAGAAAGGTCTCGCGGCGAACTCCCTCGAGGCCTACCGCCGCGACCTCGCGGACTTCGGGGCGTTCCTCACCGCGAAGAAGATCGATCCCCTGAAGGTCACGCGCGGCGACGTCGTCGCATACCTCGGGGGGCGCCGGGCCGAGGGGATGTCGCCTCGCACGCTCGCCCGCGAGACGTCGGCGCTCCGCGGCCTCTATGGCTTCCTCGCGGCCGAGAAGGTCGTGCCGGAGGACCCGACCGCCGACCTCACGAACGCGCGGCGCTGGGCGATGCTGCCGAAGGTCCTCTCGATCGAGGAGGTCCAGAAGCTTCTCGACGCGCCGGACGTCACGACGCCGAAGGGCCTGCGCGACCGCGCGATGTTCGAGGTTCTCTACGCCTGTGGCCTCCGCGTGTCCGAGCTGTCCGCGCTGCCCGTCGAGAGCCTCCGGCTCAACGAGGGATTCGTCCTCGTCCGGGGCAAGGGGAGCAAGGAGCGCATCGTGCCGGTAGCCGATTCCGCAGGACGGTGGGTCACGCGCTGGCTCGCCGGGGGGCGCGACACCGGAGGACAGGGGAGCCGATGGGTGTTCCCCGGCAGGAAGGGCCGCCCGATCACGCGCCAGACCGTGTTCCTTGCCCTGAAGGCCGCGGCCGTCAAGGCGGGCATCTCGACGTCCGCCGTCTCGCCGCACGTCCTCCGGCACGCGTTCGCGACGCATCTCGTGGACAACGACGCGGACCTGCGCGCCGTGCAGCTCATGCTCGGCCACGCGGACATCGCGACGACCGAGATCTACACCCACGTCTCCCGCTCCCGCGTGCGCAAGGTCTACGACCGGACGCATCCGAGGGCGTAGCGCTCCTGTGATGCACGAGGAGACCCGAAGATTTCCTAGAGGGTTAAGAGGGGAATGCGCAGCCGGCTGCCTTCTCCTGCTGCTCCTCGTGGCGTATGCCCTCCCCGCGTCCGCCACGCACATCGTCTTCGAAGACGGCCGGCTCCTGCGCGTCACGGCCTACCAGGTCGTCGCGGGCGACCTGGAGACCGGAGAGGACGACCGGCTGTCCATGACGCTGCCGGGCGGCGGAAAGATGACGGTGTCCCTCGAGGTCGTCGACCGGATCGTCGAAGACGAGTACGAGCGGCCTCCGGCGGCTCCGGACCGAAAGCCGGACGAGCGCCTCGCGGGCGCCGAGGGCCCCCATGCGCTCCGCTCTCTCCGCGCCTTCTCGACAGGCTCCTCTTCCTCTTCGTCTCTTCCCTCTTCCCGATATTCCTCCCAGATCCTCTCGGCTGCGAAGGAGCACAAGGTCGATCCCGCGTTCATCGCGGCCGTCATCCGGGCCGAGTCGAACGGCGTCTCGTCGGCCGTCTCGCGGAAGGGCGCGCGCGGCCTCATGCAGCTCATGCCCGCGACGGCGCGGCGCCTCGGCGTGACGCGTCCCTTCGACCCGAAGGAGAACATCCGCGGCGGCACGGCCTATCTCGCCGAGCTCGCCGCGCGCTACGGGGACACGCGGCCCGACCTCGTCCTCGCGGCGTACAACGCGGGGGAGCGGGCCGTGGAGGAATACAACGGCGTTCCGCCCTACCGCGAGACGCGGGAGTACGTCCGGCGGGTCCTCGCGTTCTGGGCCGGCGCCGTGCAGCCGCTGGCGGCAGCGGCGGCGTTCTGATGTTTCGGACGGCTCGCGCGTTCCTCCTCGTCCTGCCGGGCGCCTTCCTGCTCGTCCTGATCGCCTACCTCGCGACGCATACGGGCGCGGCAGACTCGTTCGTCGCCTATCCGTTCCTCGCGGAATCCCTGGGCTCGGCGATCGCGAAGCGACCGGTCGTCCGCTTCGTGATGGCCTCGCTCGTGTTCTTCGTGCCGCCTTATCTCGTGACCGGCCTCCTTCTCTTCGTGGCGGATGCCGGGATCTCGGCGGCGGTGCCGCTCTGGGGGAGCCGGAAGCCGAAGGCGGCGCGGGCGCAGGCGGGCGTTCCGGCGCCCGAGGCCCGCTGGGCGTTCCTGGGTGTGAGCCTGGCCGCCGCGCTCGCCCTGGGGGCTTCGCTCCACCGCGTCGCGCACGGAGGAGAGCTGCCCGGCGGCGTCAATGTCTCGCCGCTCTTCGTCGTGATTGCGTCGTTCGGCGCGGTCGGGATCGGTCTCCTCGCCGCCGGCGTCGTCGCCGTCCCGCGGGCGGTGATCGGCCGCCTGCGACAGCCCGCAAGAGCGAAGTAGCGGAAATCCGCGCCCGGCGTCTATGCCGGGAGCGTGTCCGCCCCGTCAGTCCTCCTGAATCGGGTCGTCTGGCCCAACGGAGGACATCGTCGATGAAGGCACTTCTGAAGGCCGCGTCCCTCGCTCTGGTTCTCACGAATGGCATGGGGTTCGCCGCGCCCCCGGCGCAGCTCAATCCGCAGCTCAGCGCGAGGCTCAAGAAACTGATCCTCGCCGAACCCCTGACCTTCGCGTGTCCCGTCGTTACCGCCACGGCCGCGATTGGCGTAATCAGCCCGTGGACGCAGAAGAACTTCACGAAGACGGGTGTGGTGGCGCAGTCGGCGTACACCACGCCGGGGGTCTCTCACGATTCCTGCTGGTGCGTCTACAAGGCGGTCTCGGACCACGTCGCGGGGTCCGAGACGAATTTCCTCCTCGAGAGGGAATCGACCCCGGGGAAGCCCGTCTGTCAGGCGGATTCGACGAAGATGGCGTTCTCCTGCTATTCGCTCAAGCCGGGCGAGTTCTACTGATGGTCACGGAAGGA
>JBBQDQ010000300.1:0-2827 GCA_038319835.1 Thermoanaerobaculia bacterium
CGCCTTGACCTGCACGTACTCACCGTGCTTCCGGCAGGAGACGACCTGGCCCTGGAAGATGCCCTTCTTGTCGACCGGCGCGTTCGCCTGGGCGATGATGTGCTGCTCCTCCTCCAGCGCCGAGTAGAACCGCACCTCGTCGGTGACCCGCCCCTTCTCCACCTTGCGGTAGGGCGTCTCGACGAAGCCGTACTCGTTCACGCGCGCGTAGGTGGAGAGGGACGCGATGAGGCCGATGTTCGGGCCTTCCGGCGTCTCGATGGGGCAGATGCGGCCGTAGTGGGTCGAGTGGACGTCGCGCACCTCGAAGCCGGCCCGCTCCCGGGTGAGGCCACCCGGCCCGAGCGCGGAGAGGCGCCGCTTGTGCGTCACCTCCGACAGCGGGTTCGTCTGATCCATGAACTGCGAGAGCTGCGACGACCCGAAGAACTCCTTGATGACCGCCGTGACCGGCTTCGCGTTGATGAGGTCGTGCGGCATGAGCGTCTCGATCTCCTGGAGGCTCATGCGCTCCTTGATCGCGCGCTCCATGCGGACGAGGCCGATGCGGTACTGGTTCTCGAGGAGCTCCCCGACGGCGCGGACGCGGCGGTTCCCGAGGTGGTCGATGTCGTCGATGTCCTTGTTCGGCTTTCCGTTCTTGAGGTCGATGAGGAAGCGCACCACCTCGAGGACGTCGCGCTTGGTGAGCACCTGATTGTCGAGCGGCTCCTCGATCCCGAACTTGTAGTTGAGCTTCAGGCGCCCGACCTTCGAGAGGTCGTACCGCTCCGCGTTGAAGAACAGGTTCACGAACAGGTTCGTCGCCGTCTCGGGGGTGGGCGGATCACCCGGGCGGAGGCGCGTGTAGATCTCCATGATCGCCTCTTCGGGCGTGGCGATCTTGTCGGTCATGAGCGTGTCGCGGAGCGACGGGAGCACGTTCAGGTTGTCGATGAAGAGCACGCGCATCTCGCCGATGTCGCGCTTGCGCAGCTCCTCGACCTTCTCCTCCGTGACCTCCTCGTTCACCTCGAGCAGCACCTCGCCGGTGGACTCGTCCACCACGTCCTCGGCCGAGATCTTGGTGTAGACCTCCTCCGGCTCGATGGGCAGCGACCGGAGCTTCGCGGCGACGAGCTTGCGGATCGCGCTCTCGGTGTACTTCCGGTTCTTCTTGACGATGACTTCGTTCGTCTTCGCGTCGCGGATGTCGCGGGTCGCGCGCTGGCCCTTCAGCAGCTCGGGGTTGAGGTCCTTCTCGAACTTGCCCTTGCCCTCGATCCGGATGACCTCGGTGTCGTAGTAGTACTTGAGGATCTCCTCGGACGAGCCGTGGAACTCGACCGGGTCCTTCTTCGCAGTGTCGGGCACCGCGCCGAGCGCGCGCAGGAGCACCGTCGCGGGCAGCTTCCGCCGCCGGTCGATGCGCACGTAGAGCAGGTCCTTGTGGTCGAACTCGAAGTCGATCCAGGAGCCGCGGTAGGGGATGATGCGGGCGTTGAAGAGGATCTTGCCGGACGAGTGGCTCTTCCCCTTGTCGTGGTCGAAGAAGGCGCCCGGCGAGCGGTGGAGCTGCGAGACGACGACGCGCTCCGTCCCGTTGATGATGAACGTCCCGTTCTCGGTCATGAGCGGGATCTCGCCGAAGTAGACCTCCTGCTCCTTCACGTCGCGGATGGACTGGGCACCCGTCTCCTCGTCCTTGTCCCAGACGACGAGACGCACGACCACCTTGATCGGCGCGGAGAACGTCATCCCGCGCTGGTGGCACTCGTCGACGTCGTACTTGGGTTTCTCGAGGTGGTACGACACGAACTCGAGCGAGCTCGTCTCGTTGAAGTCCTTGATGGGGAAGACCGACTTGAAAACGCCCTGGAGGCCGGTGTCGTCGCGCTTCTCGGGGGGGACGTCAGCCTGGAGGAACTTGTCGTAGCTCGACTTCTGGATCGCGATGAGATTCGGGATCTCCGTGACTTTGCTGATCTTGCCGAAAGTGCGGCGGACACGGAAGTTGTTCTGAACGGTCGGCGCCATCGCGGTCGGTCCCTCTGGGCCCTGCGGCTGGGCCCTCCAGAAATGGCTCAAGCCGGCGTCACGCCGGCGAGCTCGCCCTCTCCCGGCCGTGCGGCCGGTCCCTCTTCCAAGCTTGTCAGGGGTGGGCCCTCATAACGGCTCGCCCACGCCCTGTCAAAAAGAACGGATGGGGACCGCCGGCCCATCGGCTGGCAGCCGGCGTCCGCCACCTCGGCACCACTCACTTCACGTCGATCTTCGCCCCAGTAGCCTCGAGCTTCTTCTTCAGCTCGTCCGCCTCGGCCTTCGGGATCCCCGCCTTCACCTCCTTGGGAGCCCCCTCGACGAGATCCTTCGCCTCCTTGAGGCCGAGGCCAGTGATCGCGCGGACCTCCTTGATGACGTTGATCTTGTTCGGGCCGACCTCGGCGAGGACGACCGTGAACTCGGTCTTCTCCTCGACGGGCGCGGCCGCCGCGGCGGGGCCGGCCATCATCACGGGCGCGGCCGCGGCCGAGACGCCCCACTTCTCCTCGAGCTTCTTGACCAGATCCGCAGCTTCCATGACGGTGAGCGTGCTGAGCTGGTCCACGATGGTGTTCAGGTCTGCCATGTCCGTCCGATCCCTTTCGACCGATCGTTCGATCGATCCGTTCCGATGTCGATGGAGCGTCGCCCCGGACCTCCGGGTCCGACCGCCGCCCGCGAAGCGGGCTCACGTACCGTGACTACCCCTTCTCGAGCTGGTCCTTGCGCGCGTTCAGCACCTGCGCGAGCTGCTGGCCCGGCGTCCCGATCATGCGCGCCAGCCTGATGGCGGGCTGGGCGATGA
>JBBQDQ010000301.1:0-2808 GCA_038319835.1 Thermoanaerobaculia bacterium
AGCGGGGCGACGCTGGCGGCACGGCTGTCGGAAGACGTGGGGACGAAGGTGCTGCTCCTCGAGGCCGGACCCAGCTATCGCACCAGTGAAACGCCGGAGTTGATGAAGGTTCCGAATTGCTTCGCGGTGATTACGCAGCCCGGCCACGAGCAGTATCGCTACGACGATCTGATGGCGCGCCGCGCGGCCGGCCAGGAACGGCGTCAGTACTGGCGCGGGCGGGGCGCCGGCGGCAGCTCGGCGATCAACGGGCAAATTGCGATCCGCGCCGTGCCCGCCGATTTCGACTGGTGGGTTGACGAGGGCTGCGACGGCTGGGGCTGGGACGATGTTCTGCCCGGCTACATTCGCCTGGAGTCCGAGCTCGATCACCCGGACCAGCCCTACCACGGCAGCGACGGCCCGATTCCTGTCTGGCGCGTGCCGCTCGACCGTTGGGGCGCTGTCGACAAGGCGCTGCGCACCGCCGCGATGGAACTGGGCCACGAGTGGAACGAAGATCTCAACGCGCCCAACGCCACCGGGGTCGCGGCCTACGCCTTCAATGTGCGCGACGATGTCCGCGTCTCCACCAACGACGCCTATCTCGAACCCGCCCGCGACCGCGCGAATCTGACGATCCTCGGCGACACGGTCGTCGACAAGCTCTGCCTCGACGGCGCGCGCGTCGCCGGCGTGATGGCGCTGACCGCCGATGGCCCGCGCGAGTTCCAGGCCCGCGAGGTGATTCTGGCCGCGGGCACGGTCCACACACCGGGCATCCTGATCCGTTCCGGCATCGGCCCCGCCGCCGAAGTTGCCGCGCTCGGGCTGGAGTCGGTCGCCGATCTGCCGGTCGGCCACAACCTGGTCGAGCACTCGTCCGTCTGGATCGGGATTGACCTGAAGCCGGAGGCGTGGGCGAAATCGCTCGACGACCGCCAGACCGGGTGCTGCGTCCGCTATTCCTCGGGATTGGCCGGCGCGGGCGAGAACGACATGTTCGTGGTCTCGGCCAATATCCTCGGCTACGACGAAGAGGCGCGCGGCAAGGGCGTGATCCTGGTCGCCAACTACCAGACGTTCTCGCGCGGCGAACTGCACGTCACCACGCTCGATCCAAAGGTTCAGCCCGACGTCGATCTCAACATGCTCAGCGACGAGCGCGATCTCATCCGCCTCCGCGACGGCTACAAACGCCTGCGCGCGATTCTCGATCACGACGCGGTCACCTCGATCTCCGATGGCCGTTTCACGTTTCAGCTTTCAGGCGAAGACGCCGGGCTGCCCGAAACCGACGATGACGCCGCGATCGACGCCTGGCTCTTCGCGAACTGCCAGGAGACGCACCACCCGGTCGGCTCCTGCCGGATGGGCCGCGCCAATGATCCGCGTTCGGTGGTCGATCCGGACTGCCGGGTGATCGGCGTCGAGGGGTTGCGCGTGATCGACGCCTCGGTCATGCCGGAATGCCCGCGCGCCAACATCCACCTCACCACCGTCATGATCGCGGAGACGATGGCGGTCCGACTTGCCGCGCGAATCCAACACTAAGGTTGCCCGCCGTGTCCATTTTGTCCGTCGCTTGACGTCGCGCGGGGCTAGATCGAGACGGCCGGGGCGATGGCCAGCCGCGTTCGTTAACAGTTCCTTGCCTGCCCACCGGTCACCGCGCCGTAGACTGATCTCGCGGGTGTCTTCTCGCCTGGATGCGCGGGTGCGCCAAAGGTCCGCCGGCGCCGGCGAGGAGAGCGCCCCGTCACCGTGGCAATCCGAAAGGACGGGAGCGGGCATGTCGGAGGATGGAGCGAACTGGCCGGATCCCACCCTCGTCCGGTCGATTTTGCGGGAACTTACGGACGTCGCGGACCATGTCCACGCTGCCGGCGAGCGGGAGCTGCCGGAACTGGAATCGCTCCCTCCGCATCAACGCGCCAGCGGGCTGAACCTGCGGCACGATCTGGCCTTGCGCGGCCGCGACATGCGGCCGCTTCAGTGCAGCCTCGCCGCGCTCGGGCTCTCATCGCTCGGGCGCACGGAAGCCCACGTGCACTGGAGTCTGGAGGCCGTCCTCCGGAACCTGACCCTGCTCGCCGGCGATCAGCCCGATCCCGCGCGGCCGACGCCGCGCGTCGGCTACGCCGATGGCGGCGAGCTGCTCGCGCGTCATGCCGAGCAACTCCTCGGCCCCGAGCCCGATCGCCGCGCGGTCCGGATCCTCGTCACCATGCCCCGCGAAGCCGCCACGGATGTCCAGCTCGTGGACGACTTGCTCGCGGCGGGCATGGATTGCGCGCGAATCAACTGCGCGCACGATGGACCCGACGCCTGGGCCGCGATGATCGCCAATATTCGCCGCGCGGCCACAGCGAAGGGGACGCCCTGCCCCATTTTGATGGATTTGGCTGGGCCGAAACTCCGCACGGGGGATGTCGCGCCCGGTCCGGCCGTGATCCGCGTCCGCCCGCGCCGCGACGATTTCGGGCGGGTCACCGCCGTCGCGCGCGTCTGGCTCGCGCCCGGCGATCAACTGCCGCCCGGGGACGCGGACATGCACGTTCCGGTGCCCGCCGCCTGGGCCGCAACGCTCGGCGCGGGTGATCAGGTTCGCTTCAACGACACCCGTGGGGATCGCCGCACCTGGACGGTCGACACGGTCGCGCCGACCGGGGCGTGGGCGCACGCCGACCGCACTGCCTACCTGACCAACGGCGTCACGCTCCACCGCGTCCCCCAACACCGCCGCGCCCGGGATGAGGGCGAGCTCAAGGCGACGGTCGGACCCCTGCCGGCGTCCGAAGGCTTCCTCTTATTGCGCGCTGGGGATCG
>JBBQDQ010000302.1:0-2804 GCA_038319835.1 Thermoanaerobaculia bacterium
TGTAGGCGGCCGGCAGCGGCTCGTCCGAGAACCAGCAGTCCGCGATGAAGCGGCCCGTCCCGGACGGGTTCATGACGTCCCCGCCCCAGAGCGTGTCGATCCCGATGAGAGCTTCGGCGGTCGCGGCGTTCAGTCCCGAAAGCGGCATGTTCAGTCCTCCCGGACCCTGCGGGTCGAGTCGATCCAGAGATAGAGGCAGAGCCCCACGAAGCAGATGATCGAGACGCCCTGAGAGATCGTCTCGTTTCCGTAGAACGGCGTCCGGATGTTGTCCTCGCGGTACCAGGAGAAGAGCCGGAACGAGGCGCCGAGGACCCCGCCGAGGGCGCCGCCCGCCATGAGTCCCGAGGCGATGATCACGGCCCGCTCGCGCATCGTGCGCCCGGCGGCGCCGCCCGCCTTCTCGGACTTCCTCGTCACCATGTAGGAGATCGCTCCGCCGACGAGCGCGGGCGTGTTCAGCTCGAGAGGGAGATACATCCCCAGGGCGAAGATGAGCGCCGGCACGCGGAGCATCTCCATGACCACGGCGATCGCGGCGCCCGTCCCGAAAAGGAACCACGCGATCGGCTGCCGGTTCATGAACGTCTCGACGAGCGCCTTCATGATCGAGGCCTGCGGCGCCGCGAGCACCTCGCGCACGTCGCCTGGCGCCGCCTCGCCGAACTGATAGACCTTGGCGAGGAGGACGATCGTGATGCCGACGGCGATCGCGGACGCGAGGACCCCCCAGAACTTCACGCGCTCCTGCGCCGCGGGCGTCGAGCCCAGCCAGTAGCCCGTCTTGAGGTCCGTGATCATCTGCCCCGACACGGAGAGCGCCGTACAGACCATGCCAGCGAGCGCCATCACGAAGAACATTCCCGTCGTCCCCGACACGCCGAAGCGCAGGAGGATGACGGACGACACGATGATCGTGAGCATCGTCATCCCCGACACGGGGTTGCGAGCCGTCGTCGCGATCGCGTTCGCGGCGACCGAAGCGAAGAAGAAGGAGAAGACGAGTGCGAGGGCGAGGGCGATCAGGGCGGCGGCGAGCGTCGACCCGAGGGACCCGAAGAACACGCCCACGGCGACGGCCGAGACGATGGTCCCGAGGAGGATCGCCATGACGCTCACGTCGCGGTCCGTGCGTTCGCCCGCTGCGGCCCCGCCGCTCCGGAAGGCCTTCGCGGCGATCGTGAACGAGCCCGCGACGATCTTCAGCGACTTGAGGATCCCGAAGATCCCGGCGGTTGCGATCGCGCCGACGCCCACGTACCGCACGTAGCCGCGGTAGATCTGCTCGGCGGTCATCTGCGCGATCGGCTTCACGGCGGGGTAGACGGCATCCGGCAGGTGGCGCCCGACCATCCAGATGAGCGGCACGAGGACGAAGTTCGCGACGAAGCCGCCTGCGCAGAGGATCATCGACGAGCGCAGGCCCATGACGTAGCCGAGGCCGAGGATGAAGGCGATCGCGTCGAACTTCACGATGACCTTCGCCTTCTCGGCCGCGTCCTTCATGACCGGCAGGAACTGGAAGTCGACGTACTCCTTCCAGACCTGGAACGTCGTCACGAAGAAGTCGTAGATCCCCGAGATGACCGTCGCCTGCAGGAGGAGCTTCGCCTGCGAGCCGCCCTTCTCGCCCGTCACGAGGACTTCCGTGATTGCGGTCGCCTCCGGGAACGGGAACTTCCCGTGCATCTCCTTCACGAAGAACCGGCGGAGCGGGATGATGAAGAGAATCCCGAGGCACCCGCCTGCGAGGCAGATGAAGATCGTCTGCGCCGGGTGCGGGTTGAGCTTGAGCGTGTAGAGCGCGGGGAGCGTGCAGATCGCGCCCGCCACGATCCCGCCCGCGACGCCGCCGCTCGTCGTGGCGATCACGTTCTCGAGGAGGTGCGAGCGGCGCGTGTAGACGCGCGCGAGGCCGATCGCGAGGATCGAGATCGGGATCGCGGCCTCCATGACCTGCCCGACCTTGAGGCCCGAGTACGCCGAGGCCACCGTGAAGACCACGCAGAAGAAGAGGCCCCAGGTCACTGACCGCCATGTCGCCTCGGGTGGCGCCTGCGCCGCGGGGACGACCGGCGCATACGTCTCGCCCGGCTTCAGCGGCTCGTAGGCGTTCTCGGGCAGCGACTTCGAGTCGGGTGCGTCCATCTGTCCTCCGATGCCCGGGATCTTGTCAGACGTTCCCAGCCTGGAGGCTAGAGACGCTCATTTCGGCGGGCGATGAAGCACGTGAATCAGGTCAGACGAGCAGGACTTGCCCCGCGTCGTCCACGGGCAGGTCGTAGCGCAGGCGGTCTCCGTCGATCCTGAGAAACGACGGCGGGTGGTGCGGCTCGCTCCGCGAGGGCGAGACGAGGTGGACGACCTCGTGGCCGAGGCTCGCGAGCTTGTCGGCGATGAGACGACGGTGGCACTGCGACGGGTGCGTCTCGGCGCACATGAACGCCGCAGGGCCTTCCGCCGCGAGCGCCAGGAGCTCGGCGAGACCCTCGTGGAACTCCGAGGCGTCCATGTAGTCCGCGTAGTTGCGGAAGCCCGCGACCTGCCACGCGGGATTTGGTGACGGCTTCGGCCCCGCGCGCCTCCGTCCGCCGAGCTTCGGGAGCCACCGGTATCCGATCCCGTGCTCCGGCAGTGTCCGCTCCAGCGCCTCGCGCGCGAAGTGCGGGTTCCGGCGCGAGGCCGGGAACGCACGCACGTCCCCGAGACGCGTCACACCGGGCGACGCGAGCGTCGCGACGAGATCCTCGAGCGGCCGGTTCCCGTGACCGACGGAGAAAATCCGCACGGGGGGAGCTCAGGCG
>JBBQDQ010000303.1:0-2785 GCA_038319835.1 Thermoanaerobaculia bacterium
GACGCCGCCGTGATCCTCGCGTGCCGCGAGCGCCTCCGGCCGATCCTCATGACGACGATGGCCTTCGTCGCCGGCATGCTCCCGCTCCTCGTCTCGTCGGGCCCGGGATCCGGAACGAACCGCGCGATCGGGTCCGTCATCGCGGGCGGCCAGACGCTCGCGCTCCTCCTCACGCTCCTTGCGACGCCGGTCGCCTATTCGCTTTTCGACGACGCCCAGCAGGCCGCCGGGCGGCTCGTGAGGCGCATGAGAAAACAGCCCGCCCACGCGGGCGCCCCCGCGCCGGAGGCCCGCCCGGCCCCGACGTCGGTCTAGGAGACACGATGCGCGTCCCGCTCCGAATCGCCCTCCTCGCCGCCGCATCCCTCACGGCCTCCTGCCGCAACGGCGGCGACCCGAATGTCGTCGTCCTGAGCGGCCGCCTCGAGGCCCCGATGGTCGACCTCGCGCCCAAGGTCGCGGGGCGCGTCGTCGAGGTGAAGGTGAAGGAGGGCGACCGCGTGAAGGCGGGCGACCTCATCGCCCGGCTGGACCTCGGAGAAACGGCGCTGGCGCCCGAGCGCGACGCCAGGGGACTCCAGTCGGCGGAGGCTCGATACCAGGACCTGAAGTTCGGAAGCCGGACGTCGGAGATCAAGGCGGCGGAAGAAGAAGTCCTGGATCGGAAGGCCGCCGTCGAGCTCGCGAAGCCGGAGCTCGAGCGCCAGCAGACATTGCTTTCCAAAAAAGTGGTTTCTCCTCGGGACGTGGACGTCGCACGCACGAATCTCGAGCGGGCGCAGGCAAACCTGAAGATCAGCCAGGAAAAGCTGGCGCTCGCCCGCGAGGGCTTCCGGCGCTACCAGACTGAGCAGGCGAAGGCGGACGTCGGGCGGGCGCAGTCGGTGCTTCGACAGTCGGAATCCGTCGCCCGCGAATCGGAGATCCGCGCGCCGGCCGACGGCGTGATCCTGCACCGTATGGCCGAGCCGGGGCTCCTCCTCGGTGCGGGACAGCCGGCGGTGACGATGGCATTCCTCGACCGCCTGTACGTGCGCACGTACATCCCCGAGACGCAGCTCGGGCGCGTGCGGCCGGGCAGCGTCGCGGAGGTCTCCGTCGACGCATTCAAGGGCCGGACGTTCCCCGCGAAGGTCGCGGAAATCTCTCCGGACGCCGAATTCACGCCGAAGCCCGTCGACACGTCGCGGGAGCGCGTGAACCTGGTTTACGCCGCGAAGGTGGACCTCGACGGTGGGTGGAACGCGCCGCTCGTGCCGGGCCAGCCCGCGGACGTGCGCGTGAAGGCCTCGGAGAGCGCCCCGAAGTGATCCGCGCGGAAAAGCTCGTGCGGAGCTTCGGCAGCCGCCCGGCGCTGCGCGGGATCGACCTCTCGATCGCGCGCGGCGAGATGTTTGCGCTCATCGGTCCCGACGGCGCCGGAAAGACGACTTTCTTCCGGATCGTCGCGGGTCTCCTCGAGCCGACGTCCGGCCGCGCCGTCCGCGACGACGTGCCCTTCGGCCTCGTGCCGCAGCGCTTCTCACTCTACGAGGACCTCACGGTCGACGAGAACCTCGACCTGCGCGCCCGGCTCTACGCGGTGCCCACCGCCGAAGCGGCCGCGCGCGCAAAGGACCTCCTCGGACGCGTCGGCCTCGACCGTTTTGGCGCACGCCTTGCCGGCGCGCTCTCGGGCGGGATGAAGCAGAAGCTCGCGCTCGTGGCTGCGCTCCTCACGCGGCCGGCGCTCCTCCTCCTCGACGAGCCGACGACGGGCGTCGATCCCGTGTCGCGCCGCGAGTTCTGGCAGGTCCTGAACGGCCTCCACCACGAGGGGCTCACGATCGTCGTCTCGACGCCGTACATGGACGAGGCCGAGTACGCCTCGCGCCTCGCCTTTCTCGACGAAGGCCGGCTCGTGGCGACCGGCACGCGCGACGAGATCCTCGCGGCCTGTCCGGTCGACCCCGGCCGCCCCGACGGGCCGACGCTGGACGATGCCTTCGTCTACTTCAGCGACCAATCTTCATCACCCTCTTCTCTCCCCTCTTCCCCTCCCAAGAACTCTTCATCTTCTTCTTCCGACATCCTCCTCCGCTGCGACAACCTCACACGTCGCTTCGGCACGTTCACCGCCGTCGACCGTGTCTCGTTCGAGATCCCGCGCGGGAAGGTGTTCGGCTTCCTCGGCCCCAACGGATCCGGAAAGTCCACGACGATCCGGATGCTCACCGGCCTCCTCGAGCCGACGTCCGGCACGGTGACCGCTTTCGGCGGCCTCGACGTCGCGAGGGACACCGAGCGGTGGAAAAAGAGGCTCGGGTACATGAGCCAGAAGTTCTCGCTCTACCTCGACCTCTCCGTGAAGGAGAACCTCGAGTTCTTCGGGACGATCTACGGGCTTTCCCGTTCCCGCCTCTCGACGCGGATCGGCGAGCTCGCCGCCCGCCTGCGGTTCGAGCCGATCCTCCCGGAGCTGACGGAGAACCTCTCGACCGGCCAGCGGCAGCGCGTCGCGCTCGCGGCCGCGCTCCTCCACGAGCCCGAGCTCCTGTTCCTCGACGAGCCGACGGGCGGCGTCGACCCGAAGGGGCGGCGCCTCTTCTGGGACCTCATCTACGAGCTGGCGGCGTCGCGCGGGATGACCGTGCTCGTCACGACGCACTACATGGACGAAGCCGAGCAGTGCGACCGGCTCGCGTTCATCCTGGACGGCCGGCTCATCGCGGAGGGAAGCCCGCCGGAGCTGAAGGCGTCGCTCGACGACCGGCTTCTCGAAGTTTCCCTCGCCTCAGACCCGTTC
>JBBQDQ010000304.1:0-2782 GCA_038319835.1 Thermoanaerobaculia bacterium
CCGTCGCGCGAGCCTCACCGCTCGTCAGAAGGCGTTGCTGCCCGGTGGGCCTGCTCGCGTCTCGGAGGCCCCAATGGCGTATGGACGAGCAGGTTGCCCGGGGAGACGTCTAAATGGTGACTTTCCTTCGATCGGATCACCTCGAAGCCTGTTCGGCAAAGAGCCGCTACGACTTCCTTGCCGGTCGGCTGCTACGCGCTATCGTCCCGCAATGGACACCGCCCGCTCGAACTCCTCGCGGCAGGCGGGCACGACGAGCCTCGCGAAGATCGACCGGTCGTACGTGGTGGACCGCCGGTGGGCCGCGCGACACGCGTAGTATTCGTTCACCGATCGCGCGGCGGGAGCCGTCGAATCCGGATTTCGAGGGCGAGAGGAAACGATTCGATGAAAAACCGCGCGCTCATCTCTCTTGTGGCCGTCTCGATGCTTTCGGCGCTCGTCGCCTGCTCCGGCGCTCCGCCGGCGCAGACCGCTGCGGCCGCAGGACGCCCGTCCATCGGTGGCCACCTGATGATCGTGGGCGGCGGTCCGATTCCGCCCGAGGTCGTCCGCCGGTTCGTCGACCTCGCCGGGGGGCCCGGCAAGGCGCGCATCGTCTGCTTCCCGATGTCGTCGAGCGATGCGGACGCGGGGATCGAGATGACGGCCGACCTGAACAAGCTCGGCGCAAAGGCCGAACGAATCGTCTTCGACCACGCGCAGGCGGACACCGAAGAGGCCGCCAAACGCCTCGACGGCGTCACGGGCATCTGGTTCGGCGGCGGGGACCAGGTCCTCTTGATGAAGGCTCTCGGCGGCACGCGCGTGGAAGCCGCGATGCACAAGCTCCTCGCGGGCGGCGCCGTTCTCGGCGGCACGTCGGCCGGCGCGGCCGTGATGACGACGCCGATGCTGACGGGCGAGGAGAAGAAGGTCGGAGGCCTGCGCCCGCCGGCGGACCTGAAGAGCCCGATGGCCGCGTACATGACGGTCGCGCGCGACGACGTCGAGACGGTGGCGGGGTTCGGGTTCCTGCCCGGCGCGATCGTCGACCAGCACTTCATCCGGCGCCGCCGGTCCAACCGCCTCCTGAGCGTGATTCTCGAGCACCCTCAGCTCGTCGGAGTCGGCATCGACGAATCGACGGCCCTCGAGGTGGGCCCGGACGGGAAATGGAGGGTCATCGGCGAAAGCGCCGCGATGATCTTCGACGCGCGGAAGGCGCGCATCACGCCCGTCGGGGCGACGGTTCTCGGCGCCGCCGGAGTCTCGCTGCTCGTCCTTCCGGCCGGCAGCACGTACGACCCCGCGTCCGGAGAGGCGACTCTCGGAGGCTCGCCCGCAAAGTAGCGCGGGCCGGCCACTACTCTCGCGTTTCGGTGCGCTCGTCCACTTTCTGGAAGGCGGATCCCTTCAGTCGATAGACCGTCGTCGTGTAGTGCTCACAGGCGCAGTTTCCGCATTCCGTGAACGTGATCTCCCCCTTTTCGTCGTCGTACTCCGGACCCCGCCCGGAAAGCGCCAGCTTGAAGGTCCCCGCCTCCGGGTCGTAGAGATAGATGTCTTCCGTGTACGTCGAGCCGCAGGCGCCCGGCGTGTAGCCGTCGACGAGGTCCGGATAGCCGTCCTTGTTGACGTCCTTCACGCGAACGGGCTCGCTGTGGTCGGGCAAGTCCTCCCCGAACGTCATCAGGGGCTTTCCGTCGCGGCGAAGGTAGAGCTCGTAGCGCACGGTCGTGCCCGCCATGGGCTCGGGGTGAAACGGGCGCCAGGTGAGCGTCGTCTGGACGGGAACGAGCGTGAAGACGCGTCCCTTTTCGTCGATCTTCTGCGCGGCTTTCCAGTTGAGCGCAGCGGCCGACAGGCGGCGTGGCCTCGAGCGGAACGGCGAGAAGGAGCGCAATCACCAGGAACATGCGTCACGCCTCGCGAAGACCATGCCGCCATTTTCCCGCCAATCGGCGTGGAGCCGGGCCGCGTCCTTGCTGCGATCCGGAGCACGGCCGTCCCGGCGGCTTCGCCGCGCTCCCGGTCAGCCGGACCCGCCCCCTTCGGCACGCCCGGCCGACCGCCTCGCCGACACCAGGATCAGGAACACGGCGCCGAGCCACATGCAGAAATCGACGCGCGCCTCGTGCAGGGAGCTCCAGAGTCCGTATCGGGGAAGCTTCGGCAGGGTGAAGGGCCCCACCGCCTGTCCGAGCAGGATCGGGAGCTTCGTCGTCAGCAGGGCGACCGAGATGTCGATCAGGAGCACGGCAGCCGCGAAGGGGACGAAGAGCCCGAGAAGGACCAGCGCTCCGCACACGATCTCGGCCCCGCCGACGAAGGGGCCCATTGCGTCGGGATACGGAATCCCGATCTTCGCGAAGCGTCCCGCCCCCTGCTCGGCCGGGTATCGGAACTTCTGGATTCCCTCCGAGAGGAACACGACCCCGACCATCAGGCGGACGAGGAGGACCGGCCAGGCCGGCGGGACCGCGAACCGCGGACCGGGCGAGGGGGCGGGGATCGGGTTCATGGCTCCCTATCAAATCACAGTCGTCACGCCGGCCCGGAGGCCGGAGCCGCGAATTCGACTAGTCTCGCCGGCATGAAGAGTGTCTTCCTCCTGTCTCTGCTCCTCGCCGCGGCAGCCGACGCCGACGTGCCCGAGCCCGGCGCCCACGACGCCATCGTCGCCGCGACGACCGAGCCGCGGTTTCTCTCGCCGTGGGTCGCGGACGTGCCCGACTCGCCCACGGTCCCGTCGCCCACGAAGTTCCTCGGTCACATCGCGGGAGCTCCCGGCGAGCTCACG
>JBBQDQ010000305.1:0-2750 GCA_038319835.1 Thermoanaerobaculia bacterium
ACCCCGGCTCGGCGAGGGGAACCTGAGTCCGGATCTTCGGAAACCAGCGCACGATCACGATGGCGCGCTCCCAAAACATCGCCTTGTGCCACGCTGGCGACATGAAGAACGTCGTCAGCCGGGCCTTCTTGAGAAGACGCCGCTGCTCCTTGTTCTTCCGGATTCCCTTATCTCCAGTGAGGACGACCCAGTCACCATCAGCTTCAAGACCGCAAATCCAAGTCTCGTCGGTCGCCTTTTCCCCGAACTTGTCCTTGACGTGCTCGACCTTATCGCCTTCAACGTCCGCAAGCTCCCGGACGGCGTAAGCCACCCGATACGAAATGTTGTTGTCGAAGAAGAACCTCAAGCGGCGAGGCTCGCCTCGTAGGCGACGGCCGCCCGGGCCTCGGGTTCGGCGATTCCGAACCAACGCGCGACGCGAGCGGACGACTCCCCCTCGGCGCGGTACGCGTCGGCAAGGACGGCGGTTGAAATCCCCGAAGTCGTGGTGATCGGATGCCCGAATGAGCGTTGCGGGTCCAGTACCACGCGGCGACGGAATCCGGTCGGCCACCACCGGACCGGATCGTCGTCCTTGAACTCAACCCCTTCGAGTAGAGGGCCGAGGACCGCGGCCATTGCGAGGTTGTCAGTCGCGATCTCCAGAAGGGCACCGATTCGACGCCGAGCGCCCGACAACTGGAGCAGCATCCGCCGGCCATCAGTTCTGAAGCGAGAGGACGAGAAGGGGTGAGTCGTCCCGAGGATCTCAACGCCGGCCTTGGCGGCATCCCGCAACTCCGCCCACCTGACGCCCTTGTCCCGGAATGCGCTGACGAAGCGCACCTCTAGGAGATCCTGAAACGTCAGGATAACGCCACCTTCGGGTTCAAGGTCCGCGCTCCAAACCGGCGGGGAATGGTGCCGTTCTCCCTTCTGAGTGACGAAGGTGTAGCCGATGACCCACCGCCGAATCCGGCCGGCCGAAACGCGTGTCAACCGCGCGGCCTCCGGCACGGTATAGAGACCCCGCCCCAAGAGCGAGTCCGGAGTGGTGGCCCTCATGATCCTTGAGTCTACGCCACGACGGCGCCGAGACGACCCCCCGCGCCGTCCGAAAGCGGGCCCGACTCTCACCTCCAGTTCACCGCGACGACGCCGCATCGCTCCGGCTGCGTCACCGCCCACCGCTCCGCCCCCCACACCGCGAGGCTCGTGGCGAGGACAAGGTCGTCGTGATCCCGCTCCCGCGCCGCCTCGAAGGTGTCGGCGCCCGAGGCCGTGACCTTCACGCGGAAGGCTCGAAGCTCGGCGACGAGGACCTTTGCGAGGGAGAGCCGCGAGGAGATCCGAAGTCGGCCCTCCTGCGCGACGCGCGAGATTGAGAAGACGAGATCCTTCTTCGGCACGCCGACAAAGCCGTCACCCCAGGTCACCGCCTGCCCGCCCGTGATGTTCATGGCGACGAGGCGGTCCACCGGCAGATCGGCCGCGATGAGAAGGTCCAGCACCGCGCGCCCGACTCCCGTGGCGTCCACGACGAGAACCACGTCCTGCCGCAGGCGACCGGCCCTCTCGTCCTGTACCGCGATGGCCTCGATGAGCCTGCGCGCGCGACGCACGACCTCGGGATAGGGAACGCCTCGATATCGTTCGGCGTGGAGGATCGTGTGCAAGGGCCTATCGTCCGCCGGCCGGCGCGGCGCTCCGAGAACCCGGGGCGCCGGGAGCGCTTGGTCGAGGACGAGCGCCGAGAAGTCTGCGGCCTGCCCGAGGTCGAGTCCGAGAAGGTACACGGTCACCTCTCCAAGAAGGTCGGGAGGTGGGGCTCGACGTCCACGACGCGAGCCTCACGCGGTGCAAGAGCCCTCGCCTCGATAGCCGGCACCTCGGGGAGGACCCACTCGGAGGAGTCCACGAAGAGGGGCGCGACGTCGGAGCGGATGAGCGACGAGAGGAGCCCCTCGTCGAAGAGTTGGCCGGCGGCCTCGCGGAATTCGGCCTCGTACTCCTGCGCGTAGAGGGCAGGGCCGAGGGCCACCCGCTCCTCGGCAAGGAACGCGGCCGAGATCCTCGGGCACTCGTCGGCCGTGACGGCGATGCGATCCCACTCCCCCGAGTCGCCCGTCCATGCCTCGTAGAACGCGCCCCGTCGCCCGGCAGGCGTCGAGAGCATCACGAGCCGCCCCCGCTTCGAGGTGGCGAGCATGGGGCGAAGGGCGGCGAGCATCGCGTCCTCGACCCGCGCCGCCTCGTCCACGATCACGAGACGCGGGGCGGAGAACCCCCGCACGTTCGAGGCGTCGCCCGGAAGCGCGACGATGCGAGACCCGCTCTTGAGTTCGAGGCGCATGGCCGACTCGGCCTCGACGGAGACGGACCCGCCCACGGCGCGGTGGACGTCGAGCACCTTGCGGAACGCTTCGACGGACTGCCGGAGCGTCGGCGCGACGAGGAGGACGAGGCTCCGAGTCTCGTACACGGCCGCGTGGTACGCGAGGACAGCCGAGGTCGTGGACTTCCCCGACTGCCGGCAGCAGTTCACGAGGACGCGGGCGGCGCCATCCCGCAGGAGGCGTGCCTGCCACTCGTCCGGCGGAGATCCCACGGCCGCCTCGAAGAGGAGCGCCGGGTCGAGCGCGTAGGCGAGGTCGAGGTCGAGCTTCGGGCCCGCCTCGGGCGCCGGCGAAAGCGGTGCGGGTGCCTCGACGGGCGGCAGCGCGTTGACCCTGCGGGTCGTGAGCTTCGCTGCCCGCTTGCGAGTCGTC
>JBBQDQ010000306.1:0-2697 GCA_038319835.1 Thermoanaerobaculia bacterium
AGTCTGCGATGACCTCGCGCGAGACGAGGGACGCACGCATCCCGTCCGTCCCCATCGAGATCCCGTCGGCGATCGCGATCGTCCCGAACTCGAACGGCGTGCCGCCCGCCTCGCGGATCCCGGCCTTGACGTCCTCGGCGAGGGCGCGAAGCGAGAAGTTGCACGGGCCGAGGTCCGTCCACGGGTGGACGACGGCGACGAGCGGCTTTTCGAGGTCGGCAAGGGTCAGTCCGGTCGCGCGCAGCATCGCGCGCGCGGGAGCCCGCGCCGGGCCTTTCTTGATTGCGTCGCTCTTCACGTTTCCGATGACCCCTCTTTCCGAAGACCGTCAGACCCAAAAAAAAAGCCCCGCGGGTGCGGGGCGGCTGGCTTGGTGGTGTTCCCGGTCCCTGCTAGCTCGCCCCGTTTCCCCCCGACAGAAGGAGAGGAATCTCCCCGATAAGGAGGACGACGACGAGGGCGGTGCGGACGTTTCCGATCACAGCCCGCATTCTCCGTATTCCGGGCAAGTCGTCAAACTCATATTACTTTTGATATTATTAGCATTCCTTATGGACATAGCCGGCCTGCGCGTGTTTCTGACGGTCGCCGAGGAGCGTGGGTTCTCCCGGGCGGCCGTGCGGCTCTTCCGGACGCAGTCCGCCGTCAGCCAGGCCGTGCGCCGTCTGGAGGACGAGCTCAAGGCCGACCTCTTCGACCGGACGACGCACGACGTGCGCCTCACGGAAGCCGGCAAGACGCTGCTCGAGTACGCCGAGCGCGTCCTCGCCGTGACGGACGAGGCCGAGCGCGCCGTGCGCGACCTCAAGGACCTGAAGCGCGGGCGCGTCGTGATCGGCGCGAACGAGGCGGGCCTCGAGGTCGTGATCCCGCTCATCGGTCGCTTCCGGGAGACGAACCCGGGCGTCGAGTTCGAGGTCAAGCGCTCGCCCTCGCGCCTCCTCGCGGCCGAAGTCCTCGCGGTCGCGCTCGACTTCGGCGTCGTCGCGTTCGCGCCGCCCGAGGACGGTCTCAAGACGATCGTCCTCGCCTCCGACGAGCTCGTCGTCCTCTCGCACCCGGCGCATCCGTTCGCGAAGAAGGGGCGCGTCACGCTCGAGGAATTCGGCCGAGCGACCGTCATCGCGCACAGCGACCCCTCCCCGGCCCGCGAGCGCGTCCTCCGGACGTACTCCGAGCGCGGCGTCGCGTTGAACATCAAGATCTCGCTCCCCAGCCTCGACGGCGTCAAGCGGGCCGTCGAGCGAGGGATGGGCGTCGCCCTTCTCCCCCGCCGAACGGCGCTCTCCGAGATCGAGTCCGGCCGCCTCGCGGCGACGACGCTGCCGGAATTGCGCCGCCCGCGCGACCTCCGCCTCGTCTACCGGTCAGCGGGCAACTTCGGCCCCGCGGCCCACGCGTTCCTGGAGATGGTGAAGGGGGCGCGGGTCTGAGGGTCAGCGGCTCATCGGGATGTACGACCCGTCCGAGTTGTGCTGGTCGTTCAGGATCCCGTAGGCCACGAAGCGCGACGCTCCCGAGACCCGCTCGACCTTCGCAAACCCTCCCGTCGCCCCGCGGGAGCCAAGCGGCTGGTTGAACTGCTTCCACTCTCCCGGCGCGAGCGTCGCCGTGTCCGGGCTCGCGAGGACGGCTCCGTCCGCGCCGTAGTACGTCACGCGCAGCGCGATCGCGTCCCCGGCGTCACCGCGGTTCACGACCGCGAGATTCGAGCGCTGCACGGCGTTCTGCTGCAGGCCGTTCACGTATGCGAGCGCCGTTGCGCTTTCCCCGAGGGTCAGGCCCGGGTAGAAGAGCCCGAACGTCCCCCCGCCCGCCGCGTTCGTGAACGTGCGCGCGCCGGCGGCGAGAGCCGAAGCGGGAGTGCTGGCTGGCACCTTTACGAGAAGCGCGCCGCCGACGTTTCCCGTTGCGGGGATCGGGAGACCGAGATTTCTCAGAAAGTCCATCGCGCTCGGTTGAATCCTCTGTTCGCCCGCGGCAAGGGTGAAGGGCACCGTACCGCTGCCTGCCGCAGAGAGCT
Source organism: Thermoanaerobaculia bacterium (assembly GCA_038319835.1). Classification (GTDB taxonomy): domain Bacteria; phylum Acidobacteriota; class Thermoanaerobaculia; order UBA5066; family UBA5066; genus Fen-183. The sequence goes on from JBBQDQ010000306.1 coordinate 2,024, forward strand.
GCGGCGAGCCGGTGTAGGTCAGCGTCACCTGCATCGGCTGGCTCGTGAAGTTCGTGAGCGTCAGCTCGCTCTGGTAGCCCGCGGCCGACAGGACGACGGGAATCAGCCGGTCGGCCCCCGTCGCGTCGCCCGGGACGAGCGCCGGCACGAAGCTCCCGTCCGAGGTCACCGCATCGTTGAGGACGCCGTACGCCGTGAACGGCGACGCTCCCGAGAGCTTCGTGACGACGGCGCGTCCCGACGTCGTCTGGCCTGCGAGCGGAGTGTTGAGCTGTGTCCAGCCGTACCCGGCAAGGGTCTGGTCGGCCGGGCCCGAGAGGGCCTCGCCGTTCGGGCCCTGGAGCTGGACGCGCAACGTCACGGCGTCGGGACCGGCGTTGACGAGCGCGAGGTTCGAGCGCTGGGCCGCGTTCTGCTGCAGGCCGAAGATCGTGGCCGTGGTCGTCGAGGTCGACGATCCCGTGTAGAAGAGACCGAACGTGCCGCCGGCGCCGGGCGTCGACGTCCTGCCGCCGATGAAGATCTCGCTCGCGGCGGCGCCGGGATAGATCGCCCGCAGCGTGCCGATGCGCGTGCCGTCCGACGGGAGCGGCAGCCCCGCCGACTTCAGGAACGCGATCGCGTCCGCGATGACGCGGACCTCGCCGGGCTGGAGCGTGACGCTCGCGTAGCCC
>JBBQDQ010000307.1:0-2676 GCA_038319835.1 Thermoanaerobaculia bacterium
GACCGCGCCCGCGGGCGGGGCGATCCCGGGTCCGACCTGCTTCACGACGCCGTTCTCGATCAGGACGTCCTGGTTCGCGAGAACGCGTCCTGCGAGAACGTCGACGAGGGCGCCCGCCCTCACGAGGACGAACTTCTTCGCAGCGGGTATTTTCGGGGCTGGCGTCTCGGCGAGCGCCGCGAACGCCGCGGCGGCGAGTGCGAGAACAAGGGCGGCGGCTCGAGTCACAGAAACCTCCCGGCCGCCCGACAGTAACAGCCCGGCCGCGCCGGCGGCGAGAGGGCCTCTCCGCTCCCTCGCCGTCGCCGGACCCGGAGGTCAGGGCTTGCTGAGGTCCGCCCGGTAGTCGAGGACGTAGCTCTCGAGATGCTTGACGCAGACCCGGGCCGTCTCCTCGAGGATCGCCGCCTCGGCGTCGCCGTATGTCTTCCGGAGCACGTCGCCGATCGCGGGCGCGCCGTCCCACTGCGCGTACTTGTCGAAGTAGTAGGAGGCCGTGTAGACGCTCGCCGGCCCGAGCGCGGAGACGTAGCGGACGACGGGGGGCGTGCCTCCCACCTTGTCCTGTGCGGCCTTGAGCTTCGCGAGGTAGACCTCGAACTTCGGCCCCATCCCCTGGTGAACCTCGACCTTGCTGATGCGGATGTGCGCCGGGGGCGTGTCGAAGCTGGCCGGCGGCGAGCTGACGCCCGGGAGGACGCGGTTGACGACGGACGAGACGGAGTCGATCGCGCCCAGCGCGGAGGCCCACACCTTCGGCCCCTCGGCGTCCCCGTAAGCCTTCTTCAGAACCGTCATCATGCTCGGGCGATCGTCCATCTCGGACCACTTCGCGTAGCGGAGCGTCGCGAGATACGTGAAGCCAGGGCCTCCGCGCCCCACGGTCCAGAAGCGGCTCGGCGCGACTCCCGCCTTCACGTTCGCCGCATTGATCTTCTTCGCGGACTCTTCGAACGCGGCAACGCCGGAGGGCTTGACCGTGATGGTCGTGCCCGAGATGAGCGTCCACGGCACGCCGGAGGCCGGGGCGGGCGTCTGGGCGACCGCGGCGGAGGCGGTGGCAAGGCAGGACGCGAGGGCGAGTGTGACGATCTTCAGACGTTTCATAGACACCTTTCGTGTGCTGAGGACGGGGAGTCCCCGTCCGCGGACCGGAGCAGGACGTTTGGATAAGCGCACGCAGTCTATCCCGCATTCGAGTCTCGTTCGCAAGTCCCGGACGGCGACGAACCGGAGACCCCTAGAATCGCGCGATGACGACGAACCGCGGCGCGGCGACTCCCGAACGCCTGCAGGCGCACATGCGGGCCGTCGCGCGGCAGCAGTACGACTCCGTCCCGGTGCCGCCGTTCACGCTCTACTTCCACCCGTCGGACGCGCTCCCCTACCTGAACTACGCGATTCCGGACGACGCGCTCGGCGACGCGGCCTCCCTCGCGGCGCCTCTCGCGCAGCTCAAGGACGAGTTCGCGCAGCGGGGGCGCAAACCGCGCTTCGAGTTCGTCGGCGCGGTGTTCCCGGCGCTCGCCGGCGCCCTCGAAGCCTCCGGCTTCGAAATCGAGGCCCGGCCGCAGCTCATGGTCGCAACACCCGAAACACTCCACGGCGTTCCTCCGGCTCCGGGGCTCGAAGTCGAGACGCTCTCGGGAACGTCGCCGCTCGACGCGTTCCGCGGGTTCATCTCCGTCCAGCGGCGTGCGTTCGGGCTCGGCGACGCAGCCGCGGTCTCCGACCAGGACGCGCTCTGGCTGCGCGACGGCCTCGGCCGGGGGCTGTGCCTCGTCGGGCGCCTCGCCGGCGAGGCCGTGGCGGTTTCGATGTTCCTCGATCCGCAGGACGGGCTCACCGAGCTCGCCGGGATCTGCACGCTCGAATCCCACCGGCGCCGCGGCCTCGCGGGGGCGCTCACGCACGCGGCCCTCCGCGAGGCGTTCCAACGCGGCGTCTCCGTCGCGTTCCTCTCGGCGGCCGACGCTCGCGCGGGGCGCGTCTACGAAGCGGCCGGCTTCGCGCCTTTCGGGAACACGGTCTTCGCGATCGCCAGAGGCTGAGTCAGCGCACCCGGCGAAATACGCGCAGCGTCCCCGGCGACCCGAATGCGTGGGCCGGGAGGCGTGCGACCTCGGTCCAGCGCCCGAGCGCGCCGGGGTCGGCCCCGAGCGTGGGTTCGAGAAAGCGGTCGAGCGAGACGAGCGCTACGGCGTCCGTTTCGCGGAGGAGCCGCGGCGGGATCGACCCGCCGTCGGCGTGCAGGAAGAAGAGCCCGGAAGCCGCCGCGAAAGCCGCAGCGTCCCGTTCGCGGCACGCGAGCTCGACGGCGCCGAGAAGACCCATGAGATAGAGCGGCGTCTCCATTCCGGACGCGAAGACTTCGAGAGACGCGTGCGGCGAGAGCACGACCGCGACGAAGAGCGCCGCGAGCCCCGCGCCCCCGGCGAGGTTTCGCGCGTAGCGAAACGTGATGTACGCGTCGTCCACGAGGCGGGGCCCGTGTTGCAGGGCCGCGGCGCCGAGGACGAGCGAGAGCGAGAGCGGAAAGGCGAGCTCCAGGGCACGGAACGGTGCCGGAGGCGGGTCAACGCGCGCGGAGTCGATGGCCCATGTTTCCGGCCCGGCCGTGCCGCCCGGGTCCCGCGTAAAGTACGGGCATGTCGAAATCCCGCCGCGCTTTCCTCG
>JBBQDQ010000308.1:0-2665 GCA_038319835.1 Thermoanaerobaculia bacterium
CTTCGAGGCGAGGCGGACGATCTCGCGCTTGTGGAGGAGGAGCTTGCGCTTCCGCTTCGCGTCGACGTTGTTGTAGCTCCCGGCCCCGTACGGCGGCACGTGGACGTTCCAGAGCCACGCCTCGCCGCCCTCGACCGCGACGTACCCGTCCTGCAGGCTCGCCTTGCCTTCGCGCAGCGACTTGACCTCGGTGCCCGTGAGCGCGAGGCCGGCCTCGATCTTCTCCTCGACGAAGTACTCGTGGAGCGCGCGCCGGTTCGTCGCGATCGGGCGCGTCCCCGCGTTCTTCGCGGCGGCGCGCGCGTCCTTCTTCCGCTCCTCGCGGTCGAGCCGCGACTTCACGCGCGCCCCGTCAGTCCGAGGGGCTCTCGACCATGCGCTTGAACTCGGGCGCGAGCTCGGGGTCGAACTGCGTGCCCGACTTCGACTCGATGATGTCGAGCGCCTGGTAGTCCGAGAGCACCGCCCGGTAAGACGTGGGCGCCGTCATCGCGTCGAAGGCTTCGCACAGGTGGATGATGCGCGAGCCGAGAGGAATCTGCTCGCCGCGCAGGCCGTCCGGGTAGCCGCCGCCGTCCCAGCGCTCGTGGTGGTGCTTGATGAGAGGCGCGATCGGGTACGGCCACGGAATGTCCTCGACCAGGTAGGCCCCGACCCGTGGATGGGTCTTCAGGAACGCGAGCTCCTCGTCCGTGAGCGTCCTTTTCGCGTAGAGGTTGTCGTAGTTCAGCTCGCGCAGCCCGACGTCGTGAAGGATCGCGGCCACGGTGATCTGCTCGACCTCCATGGGCGCGACGCCGGTCTGCACCGCGAGCTTGCGCGCCATGCGCCCGACGTTGAACGAGTGCGTCTTCAGCGCCGTTCGCCGAAGGAGCCCCGGTTCGAGCAGCTTGTTCACGAGGCCGCGGTAGGCCTCGCGGAAGCGAGTCTCTCCGCGCGTGCCCGCGAGGACGTTACGCAGGACGACGTGCGCCGAGCGGAGGGATTCGCGCGCCTCGGGGTTCGGACCGTGGCGATAGAGGAGCGAGAACAGCACGACGCCCTCGGGCGAGCTGTCGAGGACGGAGGACTGGATCGCGGCGATGTCGGCGCGGCGCACGGGCCGCCCCTCGGACGGCTGGTCCAGCGGGCGCACGACGGGTTCCTGGGCGAAGGCGAACGGGACCGCCGTCTTCGCGAAGATCTTCTCGAGGTTTTCGAGAAGCGCGGGGACGATGTCCGCGTCGAGCGGCCGGCGCGAGGAGACCGTCACGGTCCCGCTTGCGGGCAGGAAGGACGAGACGGCCGCGACCTCGACCTCGTCGTAGTTCAGGCAGCTCGGGAGATAGAGCTGGACGAACTCGGCTTCCCGGGCCGAAAGCCCTCCGGCGGGCGGCGCCGCGATGCGCTGGCTCCCGCCGCGCGCCAGCGTCTCCTCGACGAGGCGCATCGTGCGTGCGGCCACCCCCGGCAACGCCGCGTCGACCGCCTCGGGCGCCAGGGCAGGCTGCGGGGCGCGACGATAGGCGCCGGACGGCATGTTCAGGGCCGCAAAGCCCGACGTCTTTTCGAGAGGCGACGGAGCAGCAGGCGCAGGAGGAGCGAGCGCGTCGAGCGGCCTCTCGATGACGGGAGGCGGCTCGCGGAGGATCGAGCCGCCGGCCCGGGCGTCCTCGAGGCGGCGGAGCTCGACGGCGAAGCGCCTCAGGAGGTCGCCCATCTCGATGGCGTCGTCGTGCGAGTAGGCGATGCGTCCCGCCTTGTCGCGCACGTCGACGAGACCCATGATCCGGCCGTCCAGGTAGAGCGGCGCGACGAGCATGCGCGTCGACGTCGCCTGGATCATGGCGTCCGCGAGGCGCCCGGCCTGGTTCAGGTTGTTGATGAACGTGGGCTCGCGGTGCTCGTAGATCTGGTTCACGACCGGATCGTTGCGCCCGAGACGGTCGGAGAGGCGGTCACCGCGCGTGAACCCGAACTGCGCCTTCAGGCGGAAGACGGCGCCGCCCGGGTCGAGCGTGTAGAACGCGGCCTTCGCCGGACGCCATTTCTGAGCGACAACAGCCAGGAAGTCCTGGTAGTACTTTTCTTCCTCGGGCGCCAGCACACGTTCCTCCGAGTGTGCGAAGAGGATAGCAGCCGGCCCGCCGAAGTCCGCCCGCCCGGCGGCCGGGGACGGACGCGCGGCCATGTTGCGGAACCGCCACAGGTGACGCGGAATCGCCACACAGCGGCGGCCGTGCGGGCGTGCGGCCGCGCGCAACCCTCTGCAAACGCGTGGCGTCGGCCGTGGCACCCGCCGTGCAAATCGGGTGGCGATGCTCGTGCAGTCCACGCTCGCCAAGCCGGTCCGGATCTCGGGAATCGGCCTCCACAGCGGCCGCCACGTCCACGTCGTGCTTCATCCCGCGCGGGCGGAACAGGGAATCGTGTTCTGGCGTACGGACGTGGACGCGTTCGTCCCCGCCATCGCCGAGGCCGCGGGCCGCTTCGACCACGCGACGTCGCTCGGCGAGCGCGGTCGCGACGTGAGCACGGTCGAGCACCTCCTCTCGGCCGCCGTCGGGGTCGGGCTCGACAACCTCCTCGTCGAGATCGACGGGCCCGAGGTTCCGATCCTCGACGGGAGCGCGCTTCCGTGGCTCGACGCCTTCTCGAAGGCCGGTCTCGCCCCGCTCGCGGCGCT
>JBBQDQ010000309.1:0-2640 GCA_038319835.1 Thermoanaerobaculia bacterium
GCTCGGCGCGTCCTCGTGGCGAAGATCGTCGAGACACCTGAGGACGCGCGCCTCCACTCCTCGCTCGGCATCGCGCTGGCCGGGCTTCGCCGGTCGGCCGAGGCGGTGCGGGAAGGTGGGCGCGGCGTCGAGCTGATGGGACCGTCTCGCGATGCGTTTCGGGGGCCTTTCCGTGTGGAGGATCTCGCCCGCATCTACACGATGGTCGGGAATCAGGACGCCGCCATCCAGCAGCTCGACGTCCTGCTCTCCCGCCCTTCGTGGGTTTCGGTTCCACTCCTCAAGGTCGACCCGCGCTGGGACCCGCTACGCAAGAACCCGAAGTTCGATGCGCTCCTGGCGAAGTACACAGTCAGGGAGTGACGCTCGACTCCGGCCCCTGCCCCGACCCGTACGAAACGAGCCTTCCGTTATCCTCCCCGCGGTGCTGTACCGGCTCGAAAACGTCCGCAAGAGCTTCGGGACGAAGGACGTCCTCGTCGAGGCCACGTGGCAGCACGATCCCGGCCGGATCGTGGGTCTCGTGGGCCGCAACGGGGCGGGGAAGTCCACGGTCCTCAAGATCGTCCAGGGCACCGTCGAACCCGACGGCGGGAAGCGCTATCTCGCGGGCGGAACGACCTTTGCGTCGCTCGACCAGGCCGTGGAGCCCGAGGGAGACGAGCCCCTTCGCGCGTTCGTCGCGAGGGCGCAGGAGTCTCTCCTCGAGCTCGAGCGCACGATGCGGAGACTCGAGGAGGCGATCTCGGCCCACGGCTCCGCCGGCGACCCGGACGAGCTGCAGGATCTACTCCACGAGCACGACGAGGCGCGCGAGCGCTTCGAGCGGGCGGGCGGTTACGAGGCCGACTCGCGCATCGACCGCGTGCTGGACGGCGTCGGCCTGCCGCGCGCGCTGTGGGACCGGCCGGTCGGCGACCTCTCGGGCGGGCAGAAGCACCGCGCGCAGATCGCGCGTCTGCTCCTGACGGACGCGTCCGTGCTGCTCCTCGACGAGCCCACGAACCACCTCGACGTCTCGGGGATGGAGTTCCTCGAGGGCTGGCTCGTCGAGCGGAAGACGTCCGTCGATCTCTCGGCGCTCGTCGTCTCGCACGACCGCCGTTTCCTGAACGCCGTCGCCGACCGGATCGTCGAGGTCGCGAACGGGCGGCTCGAGGACTACCCGGGCGACTACGCGACGTACCGCAAGCTCAAGGCCGAGCGCGACCGCGTCCGCGCGAAGGAAGCCGAGAAGCAGCGGCAGATGATCGAGCGGACCGAGGAGTTCATCCGCCGCAACATCGCCGGGCAGAAGACGAAGCAGGCGCAGGGCCGACGGAAGATGCTCGCCCGGATCGAGCGCCTCGAGGCCCCGAGCGAGGACGCGAACGACGTCACGATCCGCTTCGAGGAGGCTCGCGTCTCCGGCGGGCGCGTCCTCGAGGCGAAAAAGATCGTCCCGGGCTACCCGGAGACCGGCCCCCTTACGCAGCCCGTCTCGTTCCTCCTGCGCCGCGGCGACCGGATGGCCCTCTGGGGGCCGAACGGCTGCGGCAAGACGACGCTCCTGAAGAACCTCGCGCGCGTCCTCGCGCCGCTCTCGGGCTCGGCCCTACCGGGCGTCGGCGTCCTGATCGGGTACTACGACCAGGAGATGGCGGACCTGTCGCCGAACGCGTCGGCGCTCGACGTCGTGATGGACCTCGACCCCTCGATGAAGGAGCTCGAGGCTCGCGACTTCCTCGCGCTCTTCGACTTCCGCGGCGACGAGGTCTACCAGAAGATCGCGACGCTCTCCGGCGGCGAGAAGGGGCGTCTCTCGCTCGCGCGGATCGTCTTCGGCGGCGCGAACCTCCTCCTCCTCGACGAGCCCACGAACCACCTCGACCTCGACGCGCGCGAGGCGCTCGAGGACGCGCTCCTCGAGTTCGAGGGCGCGATCGTGTTCGTCTCCCACGATCGCTGGTTCGTCGACCGCATCGCGACCCAGGTCCTCGAGATCGAGCCGGGCGGCGCCGTCGAGGTGCACGACGGCAACTACTCCGAGCTCGTGAAGAGAAGGAAGGAAAAAGAGACGGAGAAGGAGATTTCTTCGAATGGTGAAGAGCGCGGAGGCGCATCCCGTGCCGCTGGCGCGCGGCCTGGCGCGTCGCCCCTCCCCACACCTTCTAAGAAGTCTTCCTTTTCCTCTGCGTCTTCGTCTTCCCCAAATCCCGACCGCGCGGCCGAGAGGCGGCGCGCGAAGAACCAGAAGCTGCTTTCAGACCTTGAAGAGGCGATTTCGAGCCTCGAATCGGAGATCCGTGGCCTCGACCTGTCGCTCGCCGATCCCGACGTCTACCGCGACGGCGAGAAGGTGCGCGGCGTCAAGGCGGCGCGCGAGGCCGCCCGGAAGGCCCTCGACGCGAAGATGTGGGAATGGGAAGAGACGTCGCGCAAGCTCGAGAGGCACGAGGTGACGGCGTGACGGCGCCAGGCGCCGGCCCGCGCACCGCGTCGATCCTCGCCGTCGGGAGCGAGCTCCTCGGGACGACGCGGCTCGACACGAACTCACTCTTCCTGACCGGCCGCATGGACGCCCTCGGCATCTCCACCGTCCGCAAGGCCTGCGTCGGCGACGGCTGGAAAGACCTCCTGGCCGAGATCGCGGCGGCCCTC
>JBBQDQ010000310.1:0-2637 GCA_038319835.1 Thermoanaerobaculia bacterium
GACAGCAGCGCCGGCAGGACCTTGACCGCGACGTCGCGGCCGAGGCGCGTGTCCTTCGCCCGGTAGACCTCCCCCATCCCGCCCGCGCCGATCGGCGCGAGGATCTCGTAGGGCCCGAGTTTCGTCCCGGCGGCGAGCGTCATCTCACTTCCCCAGGCCCGCGAACCAGTTCAGGACGACGGTCGTCGGCGTCATGGCGTCGCGGCCGAGCGGGCCGACGAAGAGGAAGCGTTGTCCGTCCGCCGACGGAACGTACTTGTTCCGCGTGACGCCGACCGCGATCCTTCCCTGAAACAAGGCCTTCGGTATGCCGGCCTGGAGCGGGCCGCCGGCCTGCGCGATCTCGACGGCCATGAGCTTCTGGTCGGGCGCGCGGTAGTAGAGCTCCTTGCCGTCGGCTCGCCAGCTCGGGTCGGCCCCGCCGCCCGTCGAGATCTGCCACTTGCCGCTCGGCGTCGGATAGCTCTGCACGTAGATCTCGTTGCGGCCCGACTCGTTCGAGCCATACGCGATGAAGCGCCCGTCGGGAGAGACCTTGGGCACGAGCTCATTGAAGGCCGCGGCGGCGAAGGGGATCGACTTGGGTTCGCCCGTCATGGACAGGGCCAGGATGTCGAAGCCCGTCTTCGGATCCCGGGCATAGTAGAGGAGGAAACGGCCGTCGGGCGTGAAGCTCGTCGGGATGATCTGCTCGGTCGCCTTGAGCAGGAGTCGCTCCTCGCCCTGGCCGCTGGCGGCCTTCGCGTACAGGCCGGGGGCACCGTCACGGTCCGAAGCGAAGACGATCGTGTCCCCGTTCGGCGACCACACCGGGCAGAAGGCGTTTCCCGGCGCGAACGTAAAGCGCGAGTTGACTCCACGAGCCATGTCCCGGATCCAGATGTCGCTCTTCCCGCCCCGCGGGTCCAAGAGGTCGAGCGCGAGGCGGTCCCCGGACGGGGACAGGGCGGGGTTCGTGTATTCGCCCGGTTCTCCGAGCGTGTCGAGTTCCTTGCCGGCGCGATCGACCCAGACCAGCCGGCTCCCGGACTCTCCCTGGCGGTAGGCGAGAACGCCGTCGCGCGAAACCGAGAAACGCGCCAGGCCGACCGAGTCGGTCCCGATCTTCTCGGCCACGGGCATGGGCTCGCCGGTCGCCTTCATCGCCTTCGCGTCGAAGGGCTGCGCCACGAGGGTCCGGTCCTTCACAAAGAGCAGATAGCCCGGCGGGGCATACGTCAGCATCGTCTGTGCCGGAGCGAACGCCTTCGTCTCGGTTGAATCGAGCGATCCGATCCGGTAGGCGCTGTCGTCCACCTTCTGGTTGATGGACATGTAGATGAAGTGGTTGCCGTCGGGCATGAACTCGGGCCAGCCGACCTGCGCCTCCTTGCGTTTCGCGTCCCCCTTCACGGCGGCGACCGGGGTGCCTCCCGAGGCCGAAACGCGCTGGATCGGGTCGTTGCCGGTTCCGTCGAAAAGGATCACGCCCCGAGGGCTCCACGTGCCATCGGAGCCGGTGGGGGCGTCGCAGATCTTGGTGGGTGGGCCGCCGGTGACGTCGATCTTCTGGAGCTTGCCGCCCGCCATGAACCCGAGGTAACGGCTGTCCGGCGACCAGAAGGGCCGGGTGGTCCCCTCCGTTCCCGGGAGAGGCTGGGCCGAGAGGGCGTTCAACGACCGGATCCAGATCTGGGTCTTGCCCTGCGCATCGGTGGCGTTGAACGCCAGCGTCTGGCCATCGGGCGAGATTCGCGGCGAGTCGATCGCAAGGACGTTCGGGGGGATCGCGATCTCGAACCGCACGACGCGGGGCGGTTTCGGCGCGCGATTCCAGAACCCGTAGCCGAGCGCGGCGGCCGCGAGAGCGGCGACCGCGGCAACGCCCCAGGCGAGCTTCTCGCGGTTCTTGCGGCGGGCGACGACGGGAGCCGGCAATCCTGCCTGCGAGCCGCCCTCGGCGATCCACTCGAGCTGCAGCTTGGCGTCGTGCGCAGTCTGAAAACGGTCCTCCGGATCCTTCGCGAGGCAGGTCTTGACCACGCGATTCAGCGCCGGCGGGACCATCGGCGCCACCTCCATGACCGACGGTGGATCGTCGCGCAGGATCGAGCCGATCAGCGACGCCTGGCTCTTTCCCTGAAACGCCTTCCTGCCGGTCGTCATCTCGTAGAGCACGGCGCCGAAGGCGAAGATGTCCGAGCGCCCGTCGGCCTCGCCGCCCTCGAGCTGCTCGGGCGCCATGTACTGGAACGTCCCGAGCACCGTGCCGGCTTCCGTCAGATTCGGACCGCCTACCGCGGTGGGAAGTGCCGTGAGACTGTTTCTCGCCATGGGGTCGCGCCCAGCGGCCGTTGACTCCCGTCCGGTCGCGTGGAGCGACCGCTGAAAGGGCTTCGCGAGGCCGAAGTCCAGCAGCTTCACGCCCGTCTTCGTGATCATGATGTTGCCGGGCTTCAGGTCCCGGTGGACGATCCCCTGGCGGTGCGCCTTGTCGAGCGCATCCGCGATCTCGATCCCGTACCTCAGGATCTGCTCGGTCGGCAGCGGCCCCTTCGCGAGGCGGTCCGCGAGCGACTCCCCTTCGAGGAACTCCATCACGAGGAAGTCGGTCTCGCCCTCGCGCCCGACGTCGTACAGAGAGCAGATGTGCGGGTG
>JBBQDQ010000311.1:0-2605 GCA_038319835.1 Thermoanaerobaculia bacterium
CAGCTCGGGCGTGACGCCGCGGCTGTAGAGGGAGGTGTCGCCGGTCGCGCCGGCCTCGACGACGAGAACGTCGCCGACACGCAGGCCCGCCACTCCGCCGGCGCGCGTCTCGTGCTCGAAGGGAGTCACGGTGCCGGCGTAGTCGCCCGACGTCGAGCGGTAGCCGACGGTCACCCGCGCGAACGTCGCGGACCCGAGGTCCGTCTGATATCGCGCCGCGACGTCCACGGCGTCCGAGGCGCGTGCGAACAGGTCCGCCGCCGGGCCCGTCGCGAGGAGGTGCGACTGCGAGATCACGCGCGCCGAGACGGCAGCCTGCCCGTGCTCGGAGACGGCGCCGTTCCAGTCGAGCGCGTGGGCCGCGAAGTGCGTGGGGTCGACCTCGGCCGAGAGACTCTGGCGGCGCGTCGAGATGTGGACCGACTGCGAGGCGCCGGCGCTGAGATCGAGCGCGACGCGCGAGGCGTCGCCCGTCTTGTCGCCCGCGAGGTCGGCGAGGCGCGCGTACTGGCCGGAGGCTTCCCACTTCACGCCGCCGCCGAGCCCCCCCGAAACGTCCAGGGACGTGCGCGAGAGCGACGAGCTGCCGGCGGCCCCGAAGCCCGCCGTCGTCGTGACGGCGGCGTGCAGCGGCACCGTGGCCCGCGTGTTGCGGTTCGAGGCGAGGAGGCTGGCAGCCGCCGCGGGGGCGGGCGTCGCGTCGAGGGCGGCGAGGATCGCGGGGACATCCCTGAGGACGTCGCCCGAGACGACGGCGCGCGCGCTCCAGGCGTCGAGCGTTTCGGCCCCGGACTCGGGGAGAATGCCGGAGGGCCGCTCGAGGTCGATCCGCACGAACGAGAGCGCGCCGTCCGGGCCCGCGGGGCGGTGGAAGAGGCGCGCGACGGCGGGCCGGAAGCCGGGCACGACCGACAGGACCGTGTAGAGGCCCTCGGCGGCGTCCGCCAGGACGAACGTCCCGTCGGATTCGCTCTTCACGATGCGCATGAGCGTCGCGCCGCCCGACGTCACGGCACGGACGACGAGCGTGGCTCCCGGGATCGGTCGGCCGCCGGCCCGCACGATGCCGGAGAGGGGCGCGACGACGGACGCATGGAGCGCGGAGGGAGCCGCGGCGCCCGCGCGCCCCGGCAGCGACACGGCCGCGAGGCCGGCGAGCAGGGCGACGGATCTGCGGATCGATCGCGGCACAGGACCCCCGATCCCGTGTATCTTCCGCCCGTTTTCCGCACGGCGTCAACGCTCTTGAGACGCCCCCTCAGCGAGCTTCAGGAAGCGGCCGGGCCGAGGCCGACCAGGGCCCTCAGAACGGCCGAGGCCATGGACGGGTTCTCCTTGAGCCGGCGGGTCGAGTAGGCGTACCAGTCCTTCCCGTAAGGCACGTAGACGCGCAGGCGGTGGCCCGCGGCGAGGAGGCTCTTGCGCAGGACCGGATCCACCCCGAGCAGCATCTGGAACTCGTAGCGGTCCTTCGGAATCCCGAGCCGGTCGATCGTCGCGAGCGCGAGCTGGACGCACCCCTCGTCGTGCGTCGCGATCGCGGCGTAGGCGCCGCCCGCGAGCTGCTTGTCCACGAGCGCGGCGAAGTTCCGGATGATCGTCTGCCTGTCCTTCCACGCGATCGTCCGCGATTCGACGTAGATGCCCTTGCAGATCCGGACGTTGACCTTCTTCTCGAGGAGGCGGCCGATGTCCGAGAGGCTGCGCTTGAGGTAAGCCTGCAGAACCGCGCCGACGTCGAACCGCTCCTTGAGCGCGAGGACGAGCTGGACCGTGGCCTCCGTGTACGGGCTGTCCTCCATGTCGAGTCGGACGAACATTCCGTGCCCCTTCGCGCGCTCGCAGATCGCGGTGCAGTTCTCGAGGGCGAGGGCGGGGTCGATTGCGAGGCCGACCGCCGTCGGCTTGACCGAGATGTTCGCGGGCAGCCCGGAGGCGGCGATCGCGTCGATCGTCCTCAGGTACTGCTCGCGGGTCGCGAGCGTCTGGTCGCGGTGCGTCACGCTCTCGCCGAGGACGTCCATTGTGCCCATGGCGCCTTCCGCGGCGAGAGCGCGTGTCTTCTCGAGCGCGGCCTCGAGGGTGTCGCCCGCGACGTAGCGCGAGGCGACGGCCTTCACGATGGGCTTCGGAACGAGCGGAAGCGTGGCGACGACGAGGCGGTCGAATGCGGTCATGAAGGCTCCGGCTCCGGCGTGCGGGCGAGGACGAGCCCGCGGATCTCGGCGGCGCCCGCGAGGGCGAGGGCGCGCGCGGCTGAAAACAGGGTGGCGCCCGTGGTCGAGACGTCATCCACGAGGACGAGGACGAGGCCGGCGGCGGGGCCGGTCGCGGCGAACGCCCCGTCGACGTTCGCCCGGCGGTCGGCCGCGGGCAGCTCGGACTGAGGTCGCGTGTCCCGCGTGCGCCTGAGGAGCGCGCGCGCGGGGAGGCGGAGATGGCGCGCGGCGGACTCCGCGAGAAGCGCCGCCGGGTCGTAGCCTCGCGCACGATTGCGGCGGCGCGTCGACGGCACGGGGACGAGTAGGTCGGCGCCGGTGGCGAGGTCCGCGGCGCGGGCCGTGTCGGCGAGGCGGGCGCCGCAGGGGGCGGCGAGGAGGTCCCA
>JBBQDQ010000312.1:0-2574 GCA_038319835.1 Thermoanaerobaculia bacterium
ATCGGCCCGCAGGAGTCCCTCGACGTCCTGACGCGCGCCGCGTCCTCGGTGTCCCGCCCCGTCTCCCTCATGCCGAACGCGGGCTACCCGTGGATCGTGGGCGGCCGCACCGTCTACCCGGCCACGCCCGACTATTTCCGCGAGACGGCGAAGGAGGCCGTGCAGGCCGGCGCCGCCTTCCTCGCCGGCTGCTGCGGCACGGGCCCCGAGCACGTGGCCGCTATGGCGAAGGAGACCGTCGGCAAGGCGCGCCGTGCCGCGCACGCGGCGCCGAGCGTCTTCGTGTCCGCCGGGCCGGCGCGACCCGAAGCAGCGCCCCTCGAGACCTCCGCGTTCAAGCGCAAGCTCCTCGATCCGGCCGCGCGCGTCGTGACGGTCGAGGTCGAGCCCCCGAAGGGTTTCGATTCCTCCGCCGCGCTCGACGGCGCGCGCGCCCTGAAGGCGGCCGGCGTCGACGCCGTGAACGTCACGGACAACCCGATGGCGCGCCTGCGCATGTCTTCGATCGCCGTCGCGCACCTCATCCGGCACGAGACCGGCGCCGAGACCGTCTTCCATTTCTCGCCCCGCGACCGCAACGTGCTCGGGATCCAGTCGGACCTCCTCGGAGCCGCGGGCCTCGGCATCAAGGCGCTCCTCGTCGTCGGCGGCGACCCGCTCAAGATCGGCGACTACCCGCAGGCCAAGCCCGTCGGCGAGGTCGACACGCTCGGCCTCCTCAGGATCGTCAAGGGCCTGAACGCCGGCGTCGACCTCGCGGGCGGCGCGATCGGCGCGGCCACATCCTTCGCGATCGGGTGCGCCGCCAACCCGGCGGCGAAGGACCTCGACGTCGAGATCTCGAAGCTCGCCGCGAAGATCGACGCCGGAGCCACGTTCGCCCAGACGCAGCCCGTCTGGGACCTCGACGCGCTCGATCGCTTCTGCGCGCGCCCCGAGTCGCGCGCGATCCCCATTCTCGTCGGCCTCATCCCCCCGAAGAGCCTCAAGCAGGCCCTCTACTTCGCGAACGAGGTCCCCGGGATGATCGTCCCGGCGTCCCTCATCGAGCGGATGCGCAAGGCCGCCGGGAAGGGCCCCGAGTTCGAGGAGGAGGAAGGCCTCGCGCTTTCGCTCGAGCTCGCCAAGGAGATGTCGGTCCGCGTGCGCGGCCTCCACGTCATGCCGATGGGTCGTTACGGGATCGTCAAGCGCATCCTCGAGGCGCTCCGATGAGCGCCGAGGCGCGGCTCCGCGCGCTCCTCGCCCGGCGCATCGCCGTGATCGACGGCGCGATGGGCACGATGATCCAGCGCGAGGGGCTCGACGAAGCCGGATACCGCGGCGACCGGTTTCGGAACCATCCGCGGGACCTCAAGGGCGCGAACGACCTCCTCGTCCTCACGCAGCCCGCCATCGTCGAGAAGATCCACCGGCAGTACCTCGACGCCGGCGCCGACATCCTCGAGACGAACACCTTCAACGCGCAGGCGATCTCGCTGGCGGATTACGGCCTCGAGCCGCTCGCGTACGAGCTGAACGTCGCGGCCGCGCGCCTCGCCCGACGCGCGGTCGACGCCCACCGTGCGGCGACCGGACGAGACGCCTTCGTCGCGGGCGCGCTCGGCCCCACGAACCGGACGCTCTCCCTCGCCGTAGACGTGAGCGACCCCGGAAAGCGGACGCACGTCTGGGCCGAGGTCGTCGCCGCCTACCGCGAGCAGATCCGCGGCCTCGTCGACGGCGGCTCGGACGTCCTCCTCTTCGAGACCGTCTTCGACACGCTCGTCCTCAAGGCGGCTCTCTTCGCGGCGCAGCAGCTCTTCGACGAAGGCGCCCGCCGCGTTCCCCTCATGGTGTCCGTCACGATCACGGACAAGTCCGGCCGCACGCTCTCGGGTCAACTCGTCGAGGCCTTCTGGAACTCCGTCTCGCACGCCCCGCTCCTCTCGGTCGGCATCAATTGCGCCCTCGGCGCGAAGGAGATGCGGCCCTACGTCGAGGAGCTTTCCGGCCTCGCACCGATCTTCACGAGCGCGTATCCGAACGCGGGCCTCCCGAACGCCTTCGGGGGCTTCGACGAGACGCCCGAGATCATGTGCGCGGACCTCGCGGCATTTGCCCGAGAGGGCTGGGTGAACGTCGTCGGAGGCTGCTGCGGGACGACGCCGGACCACATCCGCGCGATCGCCGCGGCCGTGCAGGGCCTTCCGCCGAGAGCGATCCCCGAAGTTCCCCGCGCCACCCGGCTCAGCGGCCTCGAGCCATACACGCTCCGCGACGGGGTCTTCACGGTCGTCGGCGAGCGGACGAACGTGACCGGCTCCCCGAAGTTCTCGAAGCTCGTTCTCGCAGGCGACTACGAGGGCGCGCTCGCGGTCGCGCGGCAGCAGGTGGAGGGCGGCGCGAACGTCCTCGACGTCTGCATGGACGAAGGGATGCTCGACGGCGTCGCCGCGATGACGCGCTTTTTGAACCTGCTCTCGGCCGAGCCGGACATCGCGAAGCTCCCGATCATGCTCGATAGCTCCAGGTGGGACGTGATCGAGGCCGGCCTGAAGTGCCTGCAGGGCAAGGCCGTCGTGAACTCGCTCA
>JBBQDQ010000313.1:0-2570 GCA_038319835.1 Thermoanaerobaculia bacterium
AGTCACCCAGGCCTGAAGCGTCGCGCGATCGGGGTGTTTCTCGATCAGGCGCGGGACGAGGGCGTGTTCCGGGGCGAGGATGAGCGCCGTCGCTCCGTAGACAGTGTCGGGCCGCGTCGTGAAAACCCGCACCGTCTCGCCGAGCGCCGGGATCGCGAAATCGAGGTCGGCGCCGACCGACTTCCCGATCCAGTTGCGCTGCATCGTGACGACCTTCTCGGGCCACTCCCCGAGCGTGTCGAGGCCCGCGAGGAGGCTTTCGGCGTAGTCCGTGATCTTCAGGAACCACTGCTCGAGCTCGCGCTGGACGACCGGCGTCTTGCAGCGCTCGCACACGCCGCCTTCGGCCTGCTCGTTCGCGAGCACGGTCTCGCAGGACGGGCACCAGTTCACCGCGGACTTGCGCCGCACGGCGAGGCCCTTCTCGAGCAGCTTCAGGAAGAACCACTGGTTCCAGCGGTAATATTCGGGCTCGCAGGTCGTGACTTCCTTCGTCCAGTCGTAAAGGACGCCCCACGCCCGGAACTGCTCCTTCATCGCCGCGATGTTCGCGAGCGTCGAGGTGCGCGGGTGGATCCCCTTCTGGATCGCGTAGTTCTCGGCCGGGAGGCCGAACGCGTCCCATCCCATCGGACAGAAGATCGTCCGGCCGCGCTGGCGCAGGTACCGGTGGAGCGCGTCCGTGAGGAAGTACGTGCGGGCATGGCCGACGTGCAGGCGGTCTCCCGACGGATACGGGAGCATCACGAGGAGGTAGGTCCCGTCGCCGGCGGGCTTGCCCGTGTCGACGAACGCGGCCCGGTCGGCGTCCCAGCGCTCGCGCCACTTCGTCTCGATTCGCCGGATTTCGTCGCTGCGTGAGGGGGGAGCGTTCGTCGTCGTCATGAGAGCGCGCGAGTGTAAACGACGGCGCCCGGCGTCCGGTAGGCGAGGTCGCTCCCGAGGAGAACGGGCGCGAGCGGCGCCGAGGCGGCGTAGGGGTGATCCTCGCGTCCGAGGAGGAGGTAGCCCCCCGGCTTGAGACACGCGCCGAGGCGCTCCACGGCTCGACGCCGCGCTCCCGCGGGCATCTGAGCGAGGACGCCGTGGCAGACGATCACGTCGTGCTTTCCGGCCCCCGGTGGTTCGTCCGCGAGCGCCCTCGCCTCGAAGAACACGCCCTCCCGAAGCGCCTCGCGCACGCGGTAGCGTCCGTTCGAAAGCGGCTGGAAGTGGCGTGTGCGAACCGCCTCGGGGACGCCGCGCAGCGCGTGGGGCCCGTAGACTCCGGCCCGCGCGCTGCGGATCGCCGCCGGCGAGAGGTCCGTGCCGCGGATTCGCACGCGACGGCTCGGGACGGCGCCGTTCTCGGAGAGCCGGATCGCCACGGACCACGCTTCCTCCCCGGTCCCGCACCCGAGGCACCAGACGTCGAGCATGCCGTCGGCTCCGAGCGCGAGCAGCCGTTCCGGCGCGATCTCGTTCGCGAGCGCGTCCAGCGCCGCCGGATCGCCGAAGAAGCGCGACGAGGTGCTCACCACAGAGTCGACGAGGCGCGCAAACAGCGGATGAGAAACCGGCAGGTCGCGCATCCGCCGCCAGAGCCGGCGGAACGAGCCCGCGGCCCAGGCCTCGGCGGCCAGAAGGAGCGCGAGCCGCGGCCGGAGGGCCTCGGCGTCCAAATCGAGCCCCGTCCTCATTTGGGCGAGCGCGGCGAGAAGGCGGAGCGCGTCCGCCTCGTCGTCCGGAAACACGGGTGCGGCCGGCCGGCGCGCCGCTTCGATCGCAGCGCCCCAGGCGCGTCCCGCGCGGGGCGGCGCCGCCCCCCACGCTCCGCGGACGGCCTCCGGATGGCGGCGCGCGAGGGCCTCCGCGGCGGCCCGGGCCTCGGGCCGCCCGGCGTCGGAGCCGAGCGCCCGCGTGACGGCCGCGATGGCATCGGCGCGTCCCGAGGACGCCACGGCCCGGAGCAGGGCCGAAACCGCTTCGGGCTCGGTCTCGCGGCCCAGCGCCTCGGCGAGCGGCACGGCGAGAGCCGCCGCGACGTCGTCGCCCGCCCGCGCAGCCGTAGACGCCGCCGCGATTCGGACCTCGGCGCGCCGGTCCAGGAGCCCCGTCGCGATCGCGTCCGCCGCGACCGGAGCCGGGGCCGCCGCCGCCGCCTCGAGAACGGCGCGCGCGGTCGAAGGGTCTTCGTGGAAAACGGCAAAGGCCACGGCGGCCGCCGCAGCCGCGTCGCCGAGCTCGGGGATCACCTCGAGCGCGGCCCGGCGGACTGCGCCCCTCTGCGCGAGCATCTCGCGGGCGAGCCTCGGGCGATCCTCGCCGGCGAGCGTCACGAGAAGGGCCCCGGACGCCGCGGCGACCGGCGCGTCGTCGTTCAGGAAGCGGAGGAGCCGGCGCGGCTCGAGAGACGACTTCGAGGTCCGGGCGAGCCGCGCGAGGGCCCAGAGCACCTCGGCGCGGACCATGCCGTCCTCGTCTTCCAGGAGCGGCACGAGCTCGCGTTCGGACTGCTCGGGACGGAACGCCGCGACCGCCACGGCGGCAACGCGAACGGCCGCGTCCCCGGACGCGAAGGCGGCCCGTAC
>JBBQDQ010000314.1:0-2514 GCA_038319835.1 Thermoanaerobaculia bacterium
ACGCGGCCCGTCAGGATGAGGGAGGGCGGGGTCAGGAGGTCGTAGAAGTCGGCCCCGGTAGACAGCTGCGCGAGAAGGTCCGGCCCGCCCGCAGCGTGAACGAAGAACGCGAGAACACGAAAGGCTCCGGCATTCAGGTAGAGGACGAGAGACGGATACATGTACCAGCCCGGATCCCATGTGCCCAGCCGGAGGAGATCCGCGACGTGGTGCAGCACGTGTCCCTCGTCCGTGTAGCCGAGGTATGGCAGTGACCCAGACACGAGCGGCGCCCGCAGGGCCGCGGCCAGCGCGAGGACCGCCCCGATTGCCGGACCACGAGAGACGGCAGCCGCCATCGGGCCCGTCGCGCCTAATCCGTCAATGGAAGAGCCAGCAGCGGCTCGACGTGGAAGTCGAGCCGCCCGATCTTCGCGAGGGCGGCGTCGAGCGCGCTCTGCGCGACCGGCTCGAGCGTGATGACGAACGGGAGGGCGTCCTTGTCGTCCCACGGCTCCTGGAACACGGCCTCGATGTTCGCGCCGTATTCCGCGAGGATCCGCGCGAGGTCCGCGATGATCCCCGGACGGTCGCGCACGACGAAGCGCAGCGAGTAGGCGGAGACGAACTCCCCCGCCGAAGCGGCCTCGCACGGAAGGAGATCCGGGAAGCCGAGCGGAGGCACGCGGGGCTCGCCCTGAGAGCGGGCGAGCTCGACGACATCCGCGAGGACGGCCGTGGCCGTCGGGTCCCCGCCCGCGCCGCGGCCCGAGAAGACGAACGAGCCGCCCGCGGCGGCCTTCACCTCGATCGCGTTGAACGGCCCCGTGACCTTCGCGAGGAGCGACGTATTCGGGACGAGGTGCGTCCGGACCGAGAGCAGGAGGTGCCCGGACGGCAGTTCCCGCGCGAAACCCAGCTGGCGGGGCGTTCGGCCGAGCCGCTTCGCGTAGAGGAAGTCGCACGGGAGGAGGCGCGTGATCCCCTCGCGGGCGATCTGCGAGACCTGCGCGTCGCGCCCGAACGCGAGGCGCGCCAGGAGCGCGAGCTTGTACGCCGCGTCCTCCCCTTCGACGTCGCTCGCCGGGTCGGCCTCGGCGTATCCAAGGCGCTGCGCGTCCGCGAGGACGTCGGCGTACGCGCGGCCCGTCCCCTCCATCTCCGTGAGGATGAAGTTGCAGGTCCCGTTGAGGATGCCCGCGACGGACACGACCCGATCGCCCGCGAAGCTCTCGCGCAGCGCGCGGAGGATCGGGATGCCGCCGGCGACGGACGCCTCGATTCCGAGTCCGGCCTTCTTCTCCCGTGCGAGCGCCTGCAGCGCGGCGCCTTCCTTCGCGAGGAGGAGCTTGTTCGCCGTGACGACGCTCTTGCCCGCGCCGAGAGCCGCGCGGATGAGCGCGTTCGCGGGTTCGTGCCCGCCGATTAGCTCGACGACGAGGTCCACGTCCGGCGCGGTCGCGACGGACGCGAGGTCGGAGGTCCAGCGGATCTCTCCGAGCCCCGGGTCACGCGCCTGGGCTCCCCGGCGCGTTCCGACGGCGACGAGGCGCAGGTTCACGCCCCGGCGCGACGCGAGCGCCGGCGCCTGGGAAGCGAAGAGGCGCGCGAACGCGCTGCCGACGTTTCCGAAGCCGAGGAGACCCACGCGGACGGGTGCCGGACTGTCGCTTTTCATGCGGCGCCAATGTACGGTACGGCCATCCTGCGGTCAAAGAACGCTTCCGGAGGCACCCGATGCTGAGCACGCTCGTCCTCACGCTTCTCCTCGCCCAGACCCGCGCCGCGCGGCCCGACGCGACGCCCGCCCCGACGCCCGCCGCGGCCGTAAAGGCCGAAGACGGCGAAAAGAAGGACGACAAGAAGAAGGAAGAAAAGGAAGAGCCGCCCGTCGTCACGAAGCACACCCTCACGGCGGGCGGCAAGACGCTCTCGTACACGGCCACGACCGGCTTTCTTCCTCTCAAGACCGACGCCGGCGACGTCGAGGCGAAGGTCTTCTTCATGGCGTACACGCTGGACCGCGGAACGGCCGGGGCGTCGAAGCGCCCCCTCACGTTCTCCTTCAACGGCGGCCCGGGCGCGGCGTCCGTCTGGCTGCACATGGGCGCCCTCGGCCCGAAGCGCGTCAAGATGAAGGACGAGGCCGGGATGATGCCGGCGCCTCCCTACGGCGTCGTCGACAACGAGGAGACCTGGCTCTCCGACACGGACCTCGTCTTCATCGACCCGGTCGGGACCGGGTTCAGCCGCGCCGCCAAGCCCGAGCTCGGGAAGAAATTCTGGGGCCTCGACGGCGACATCGCCTCGGTCGGCGAGTTCATCCGGCTCTATCTCACCCGGTACGAACGCTGGGGCTCGCCGCTCTTCCTCGTCGGGGAGAGCTACGGCACGACGCGCGCCGCCGGGCTTTCGGGCTACCTCGTCGACCGCGGGATCGCGTTCAACGGGATCCTTCTCGTCTCCTCGCTCCTGACCTTCCAGACGGCCCGCGTCACGCGCGGCAACGACCTCCCGTATCCGCTCTTCCGCCCG
>JBBQDQ010000315.1:0-2469 GCA_038319835.1 Thermoanaerobaculia bacterium
GGAGAGTGTCCCGAGCACGGCGAAGGAGTCGTCCTTCGACCCGTCGTCGACGAAGACGAAGCGGAACGCGTCCCCGGGATGGCGGGACGCGAGCGCCTGCAGGCGCGCGAGGAGATCCGGCAGGCTCGCGGCGTTGTGGAAGACGGGGACGACGATCGAGATCCGGCTCATGCGAAATGCAGGAGGATCGCGGCACGGTCCGCGTCGGCCACCTCTCCGGCCGGGCGGGCGGGGATCCCGGCCACGACCGTCCAGTCGGGCACGTCGCGGGTGACCACTGCGCCCGGCGCGACGATGGCGCCCACGCCCACCGTGACGCCTGCGGCGAGGTTCGCGCCCGTGCCGACGAGCGCGAAGCGGCGGATCCTCGGCCCGCGCACGGCCCACGGCATGAGCCCGAAGCGGCGCAGGTAGACGTCGTTGTCGTTCACGGTGAGGACGCCGGGCCCGATGAAGACGTCCTCTTCGATCGTCATGTTGCCCGTGAGGATCGCACCGTCGATCACGCGCGTCCGGGCACCGATCACGGTGTCGTACATGACGAGGACGCCACGCCCGAGGACGACGTCGTCCGCGATGCGGCACCCCTCGCGGACCGAGGCGAGGTCCCCGACCATGACGCGCGCGCCGAGCGTTGACCCGGCGTAGAGAACCGCGTTTGCGCCGACGACGCAGCCGGCGCCGAGGACGAGCGGCCCGGGCTCGGCCGGAACCGGCCGCGTCGTGTTTCCGCTGGTCCGCGGGCGGCGGCCGAGGACCGCGCCGTCCTCGAGAAACGTCCCGTCGCCGACGGTGACGCCGCCGTGGACGGTCACGTTGTGGCCCGCCGTCACGCCACGGCCCAGCCGCGCGCCGGGCTCGATCACGGCGTTCCGACCGAGGACGGGTTCGAGAGCCTGCGTCAAGTCTTCCAACCCTACCAGTAGTGAGCTCTGTTCACGCGGTAGAAGGCGAGGGTCTTCACGAGGCCCTCGCGCAGCGACGTCCGGGGCCGCCAGCCGAGGAGCCGGCCGATCTTCGTGATGTCGGAAACGCAGTCGCCCGGCTCCTGCGCCTTGCGCTCGGCCGAGAACGGCGCGTACTCCCAGCGGGCGCCCGTCAGCGCCTGGAGCTCGACGGCCAGGTCCTGGAACGTAGTTGGCGTGTCGACGCCGACGTTCAGGACCTCGGCACGGGGCGCGCCGGGCGCAGCGGCGAGGAGGATGGCCTCCACGCAGTCGTCCACGTAGAGGAAGTCGCGCTTGATCGCGCCGTCGCCGAACACCTTCATCGTCTCGCCGTCCAGGGCGAGGCGCACGAACCAGTTCACGACCCCGTAGCGCGAGTGCTTCATTTGCGCGCGCGGTCCGTACACGTTCGTGAGCCGGAGGAGAGACGACGGGATCCCGTGCACGCGGTCGTAGACCTCGATGATCTTCTCGGCCGTGAGGTTCGAGATCTCGTAGATGCCGCGTGGGTTCGTGGGGGCGTCCTCGGAGACCGGCAGCGACACCGCCGGCCCGTACTGGCCGCGCGTCCCAGTGAACACGACGCGCGCCCGCGGGTTGCGGTGCTTGAGCGCCTCCATCACGACCGCGGTGCCCTTCACGTTCATGTCGATGTCGGGAAACGGGTCCGTCAGGCTGAGCACGTGGTCGACCTGGCCCGCGAGGTGGAACACGACGTCCTGTCCTTCGACGAACACGTTCATCGCGTCCGAGTCGCGGATGTCGGCCTCGTGGAAGTCGACGGCCGCCCGCACGGGCTCGAGGTTGAACGCGTTCCCGCCGTAGCCGGGGATCATCACGTCCACGACCGTCACCCTCGCGCCGCGCTCCACGAGCGCGAGGACGAGGTTCGAGCCGATGAACCCCGCGCCGCCCGTGACGAGCGCGCGGGCGCCGGCGAGAGACGGCGGGCCGTTCATGCGCCGATCTTATCCAGCCGTTCCGCAATCCGCCGCGCCGCGTGGTCCCACGTCCACCTCGCCGCCATCTCGGCGGCGGCCTGGCGGCCCTTTCGTTCGGCCTCGTCGCGGTGGTCGACGACGTGCCGGAACAGGTGTTCGAGGTGCTCGGGGTCGGGGTCCGCCCAGTGGAAGCCCTTGTAGTACGGCGCGCGCGCGTCGGCGGGCACGAGGCCGCGGCTGCGCAGCGGGTACGAGATCCCCTCGTGCACGAATTCCGTGTGAGCGCCCCAGTCCGTCGCGATGGAGGGGAGGCCGCAGGCCATCGCCTCCATGAGCGGCATGTCCCAGCCCTCGCCGCGCGCGGCCGACATGTAGCAGTCTGCCGAGCGGTAGAGCGATCCGAGCTGGTGGTACGGAAACTCGCGGTTGTGGAGGAACGCGATCCGCCCGCCGCGCGTCGACAGGCCGAGCGCCTCGATCTGCGCGATCACGTCCGTCGTCTTGTTCACGTTGATGACCTTGCAGACGAGGACGACGGGGTCCGTCCGGCGGAACGTCTGGTTGAAGACCTTCAGGATCAT
>JBBQDQ010000316.1:0-2455 GCA_038319835.1 Thermoanaerobaculia bacterium
GCTCTACGCGCAGGATCGCTGGGCGCTGCTGCTGATTTTTCAGGCGATGGATGCGGCGGGCAAGGACGGGACGATCAAACACGTCATGTCGGGCGTGAATCCGCAGGGCTGCGAGGTCACGAGTTTCAAGCAGCCGAGCACTCTCGAGTTGGATCACGACTTTATGTGGCGCTCGAATCTGGCGCTGCCGCAGCGCGGGCGGATCGGGATTTTCAACCGCTCGTACTACGAGGAGGTCCTCGTCGTCCGCGTCCATCCCGAGCTCCTCGGCCTCCAGCACCTGCCTGGGCGGCTCGTCACGAAGAAGGTCTGGAGGGAGCGCTTCGAGAGCATCGCGGACCTCGAGAAGCACCTCGCGCGGAACGGGACGATCGTCCTGAAATTCTTCCTGAACGTCTCGAAAATGGAGCAGAAACGCCGCTTCCTCGGGCGCCTCGAGCAGCCGGACAAGAACTGGAAATATTCCGACGCCGACGTGAAGGAGCGCCAGCTCTGGAAGCAGTACATGACGTGCTACGAGGACGCGATCCGCCGCACGGCGACGCCCTGGGCGCCGTGGTACGTCGTCCCCGCGGACAACAAATGGTTCACGCGCCTCGTCGTCGCGAGTGCGATCGTCGACACGCTCGAACGGCTCGACCTGCGCTACCCCGTCGTGGACGACGCGAAGAAGAGGGAGCTCGCGGCGGCGAAGAGACTCCTGGACTCCGAGTAGACGGGAGGCGGCCGCATGTGGGAGCGGACGTTCCTGCGGGACCTCGCGGTCGTCCTCGTGGCGTCCTTCCCCGTGCTCTGGGTCTGCCGGCGGCTGAAGGTCCCGCAGGTCGTCGGCTTTCTTCTCACGGGCGTCGCGATCGGGCCGCACGCGCTCGGGTGGGTGCGCGACGGGGACCACGTCGAGACGATCGCGGAGTTCGGCGTCGCGCTCATCCTTCTTTTCGTCGGGCTCGAGTTCCCGGTGAGGCGCCTGAAGGCTCTCGGCCGGACGTCGTTCGTGGGCGGCACGCTTCAGATGGCCCTGACGACGGCTGGGGGCTGGGCGCTCGCCCGGCTCTCGGGCAGCGCGCCGAACCAGGCGATCTTTTTCGGGCTCCTCGTTTCGATCTCGTCCACGGCGGTCGTCCTCCCGATTCTGAAAGGCCGGGACGAGCTCACGGCTCCGTACGGCCGGCGGTTTCTCGCGGTCGCCCTCTTCCAGGACCTCGCCGTGATCCCGATCCTCCTCTTTCTCCCCGCGCTCGTCTCCGGGAGCGGGCCGCGTGCCGCCGCCGTCGCGGGCCGGGTCGCCGTCGCGATCGCGGGCGTCGCGCTCCTCGTCGCGATCGCGCGAAAGGCCGCGCCGCGGGTCCTCGACGCGGTCGCGCGCCTGGGGAGCCGGGAGACGTTTACGGGAGCCGTCGTCGTCGTCGTGCTCGCGATGGTCGCGGCGGGCGAGCGGGCGGGCGTCTCGGCCGCGATGGGCGCGTTCGCGGCCGGGATCGTCCTCGGCGAGAGCGACCACGTCCACGAGGTCGCCGCGACGCTCGCGCCGCTGCACGACCTTCTCTCGAGCCTCTTTTTCGTCTCGGTCGGGATGCTCCTCGAGCCGGCGTTCCTCGCCTCGCACCCCGTCGAGGTCGGCGCGGGCGTCGTCGCCCTCGTCGTCCTCAAGACGGTCGCCGCCTTCGCGGCGCTGCGGGCGGCGGGCACGGTCCCGCGTACGGCGGCGCGTGCCGCGCTCGCGCTCGCCAACGTCGGGGAGTTCTCGTTCGTCCTCGCGACGACCGGCGTTTCGCTGGCCCTCCTGACGGGGGAAACGCGGCAGATCGTCGTTGCGGCGACGGTCGGAACGCTCGTCCTCGCGCCTCTTCTCGTCGCGGCCGGGCCCGCGCTCGCGGTGCGGCTCCCCGAGGCCGTGGAGGATCCCGGCGAAGGCGAGGAGGCGCCGCGCGCGCGGCATATCGTCGTCGTGGGGGCTGGCCTGAACGGGACGAACGTCGCGCGGGTCCTGCAGGAGACGGGCATCCCGTACGCTCTCGTGGACATCGATCCCGAGCGCGTCGCAGCCGCGAGGCGGGAGGGGCTGCACGCGCTGCGGGCCGACGCGACGGGCCCGGAAGGCCTGAACGCGGCCGGTGTCGCGCGCGCGCTCGGTCTCGTCGTGACGCTGCCGGACCCGGACGCGTGCCGGCGCGTCGTGAGGCTCAGCCGCTCGCAGGCGCCGACGGTCCGGATCCTCGTGCGGACGCGCTACGTCAAGGAGGTCGAGACGCTCCGTCGGCTCGGCGCCGACGAGGTGATCCCCGAGGAGTTCGAGACGTCGATCGAGCTCGTCGCGCGCGTCCTTCGGCTCCTGCACGTCCCGGGCAACGTCGTCGCGACGCAGATCCGGCTCCTGCGTGACGAGGCCTACCGCCGCCTGCGCGACCCGCAGTCGAAGGCGGCGGGCGGGCGGCGCCTCGCGGCGCTCGTCGCG
>JBBQDQ010000317.1:0-2449 GCA_038319835.1 Thermoanaerobaculia bacterium
GGCCCGCGAACGCGGAAGCCGAGAGGGAGGGGAGGCCGGCCGAGCGAGCGGACGTGACGCGCGCGTGGGCGGCCTCCGCGCGGGCGCGCGCCGCGGCGAGGTCGGGCCGGCTCTTCTCGGCCTCGGCGATGAGGCGATCGACGGCGGCGACGGAAGAGTCCTCGCGGACGTCCGCCGGCAGGTCGGCCGCGTCGACGGGAACGTTGACGGGCACGCCGAGAGCCGTCGCGAGCTGTCCGCGGAGCACCTGGATCTGGCCGCTGACCTGGTCGTACGCGAGCTTCTGCTGCGAAAGCACGGTTCGCGCCTGGAGGACGTCGGCGATCGTCGCGACGCCCGCGCGATGGCGCTCCTCTGCGGCCGCGTAATTCTCCTGCGCCTGCTTGAGGCTGGCTTCCTGGGCGACGAGGAGCGCGCGGGCGCCCTGGTAGGAGTAGTACGCCTGCGCGACGCCCAGCATGAGGTCGTTCATCGTCGCGTTGTGCGTGAAGTCGGCCGCCCAGAGGCGCTGCTTTGCCTCCTCGGCGTCGGCGCCCCGGCCTCCGAGGTCGAGGAGGAGCCAGTTGAGGCTGACGGAAGGGCTGTACGTCGTCGAGATCGTCGTGACCGAGCCGCCGAGCGCGCTCTGCTTCTGACGCACGCCCGAGACGTCCGCCTCGACGGCAGGATAGTAAGTGGACCGCCGGCTCCCGACGTCGGCGGCCGCCGACTGCGTGAGGAGCCAGCTCTGGCGCGTCACCGGGCTGTTCTTCAGGGCGACGTCGATCGCCTCGTAGAGGGAAATCGTGCGGTTCGCGAGCTTCTCCGGCGCGGCGTCCGGCGGGGGCGGCGCCGGCGTCGGCGCGGGAGGGACGGCGCCCGCCGGCGGCTCCCAGCGCGTCTCGGGCGCTTTTGGCACGTCCGGCGTCGACGCGCAGGCCGTCAGGAGGGCGGCGGCAAGGGTGGCGGCGGCGAAGGGCAGGGGACGCATCCGGCGGACGATTATGCCTAGTCTTCGCGAGAGAGACGGAGTTTCGTTCTGGCTAAGATCCCGGGGTGCGAACCCGCCTCATCGCCCTCGCCGCGGCCGCCCTCGCGGCCGGCTGCGGCGCGACGGGGCCGATGCCGACGCTCGAGGACTACTCGCTCGGCGTGTCGTCCTCGGTCGGAGAGATCGAGAGATATTTCTTTGAAGGGGAAGAAGGAAGACTCGGCGCCGGGCCCGCGCCGGCTGCGCTGGGAAACGGCGAGGGGGCCGGACCGCTTGCCGCACTTTCCCGCCGATGGAGGGGCGCGTGCGCCGCTCGATGCGCCACGGCGGTCCGGATCGTCGACCTTCAGAAGAAATCCTCTTCGGACCTGACCGCCAGGGTCGAAGTCCGCCTCGAGGGGGAGGCGTCCGAAGCCACGCGGGAGCGCGTCGCGGTCCTCGCCTTCTTCGATCTCGATTTCGCCCGGGAGTCCGGCGCGGCTCCGTGGAGCCTCCGGGCCTCGCGGCCCGTGGATGAGCCGGCGGTCCTGCAGCGGGGAAGGCCGCATCTCTTCGAGGAGGCCGCCGCGCGCGGGCTCGGCGTCACCCACGAATCTCTCGATCCCGTCGAGGCTACGAACCTCTGCCTTCCGGCGACGCATCACCACCCCGGCGTCCTCCTCGTGGACGTGGACGGCGACGGCGCGGTGGACGTGATCGTCCCCGGGAAGCGGCCGCGCCTGTTCCTCAATGACGGCCAGGGGCGATTCCGCGATGCGACGGCCGGGTCGGGCCTCGACCTCCTCCCCGAGATGGAAGCGTCCGGCGGCGTGGCGGCGGACGTGGATGGCGACGGGCTGCCCGACCTCCTTCTCACGAATCACGTCTCGCTCTGCCGCATGCTGAAGAACCTGGGGCACGGCAGGTTCCGGGAGGTCACGGCCGAGTGGGGGCTCGCGGGCCTCTCGGCTCCGTTCACGTCGGCGGTCTTCTTCGACGCGGACCGCGACGGCCGCGTGGACCTCTTCGTCGCGTGCTACGGCGACGCGCGGGCGACCGGACCCTCCTACCGCGGCTCCAACGGCGCCGGCGCCCGCTTCTTCCGCAACGTCGAGCGGAACGGACATCCGTTCTTCGTGGACGAGACGGCGGCCTCGGGCCTCGGCGACACGGGCTGGGGCTTCGCGGCGTCCGCATGCGACGTGGACGACGACGGGGACGACGACCTGTATGTCGCGAACGACTTCGGCGTCAACGCGTTCTTCGAGAACCGCTCGACGCCGGGCCACCCGCGGTTCGTGAACGTCGCGAAGGCGGCCGGCGTCGAGGACGAGGGCTACGGGATGGGCTGCACGTGGGGCGACTTCGACGGCGACGGCCGGTGGGACCTGCACGTCTCGGACTACTGGACGCCGTTCCAGTGGATCCTGCACGACTCGCGGTGGCCGATGCCCGCGATGCCGGGCTCGTTCCTCGCGCGGCCGATCATGGCGAAGATCA
>JBBQDQ010000318.1:0-2432 GCA_038319835.1 Thermoanaerobaculia bacterium
AGGCTTCTCGAGGAGTGCGGGCTCAAGGGGCGGCGCGTGGGCGGCGCGGAAGTCTCGACCGTCCACGCGAACGTCATCGTGAACGCGGGCGGCGCGACGGCGGCGGACGTGCGGAGCCTGATGGACGAGATGAAGAGGGCGGTGAAGGACCGGTTCGGGATCGAGCTCGAGCCGGAGATCCAGGTCGTCAGCCCTTCCTGATCCGTACAATGTCCCGATGGCCGATGCGTCCGTTCGCGCCCTGATCCTCGCCGGGGGAAGCGGCACGCGCCTCTGGCCTCGCTCGACCGATTCCCGCCCGAAGCCGTTCCTCGCTCTTTCGGGCGGCGAGTCGCTCCTGCGCGCGACGTTCCGCCGCGCGGCGGCCGTGGCCGGCGCGGACCGCGTGTTCGTCTCGGGCCGCGCGTCGCACGCGCCGCTCCTGCGCGCCGAGCTGTTCGAGGTGCCCGAATCGCGCCTCATCCTCGAGCCGATGCGCCGCAACACGGCGCCCGCGATCGCCCTCTCGGCGCTCGTCGCGTGCGCCGACGACGCCGATGCCGTGATGCTCGTGCTTCCCTCCGACCAGGCCGTCGCCGACGAGCCCGCCTTCCTCGCCGCGCTCCGCGCGGGCGCGGCCGTCGCCGCGCAGGAGGACGCGTTCGTGACGCTCGGCATCCAGCCGACGCGCCCCGAGACGGGGTATGGCTACCTGGAGACGGTCGAAGGGCACGGAGAGATTTCTTTGAGTGGAAGAGAGCAGGCCGCGCCGCCGGTGCGCGGCGAGGCGCCGGCCGTTCGAGCCGTCAAGCGGTTCGTCGAGAAGCCCGATGCGGCTCGTGCCGCCGAGTTCTTCGCCTCCAGCCGCTTCCTCTGGAACGCCGGCATCTTCCTGTTCAAGGCCTCGCTGCTG
This sequence comes from Thermoanaerobaculia bacterium, assembly GCA_038319835.1. Lineage (GTDB taxonomy): Bacteria > Acidobacteriota > Thermoanaerobaculia > UBA5066 > UBA5066 > Fen-183. Next base: position 893 of record JBBQDQ010000318.1, read on the forward strand.
CTCGAAGAGCTTGCGAGGACCGCCCCCGCGATCCTCGACGTTGCGCGAAGGGCTGCGGCGGCGCGGCGCGCCGGCGATCTCTCCTCATTCGCAGAAATCTTCTCTTCGGCTCCCTCCGTATCCATCGACGTGGCCGTCATGGAGAAGGCGAAGCGCGTCCTCACGATCCCGTCGGCCTGCGGCTGGAGCGACCTCGGCTCGTGGGAGGCGGTGTTCGAGTTCCGCGGCGGCGCGCCCGGGACGGACGTGATCGAAGGCGACGGTGCGTGCGAGGGCGGCTCGGGAAACCTCGTCCTCGCGGGCGCGCGGCCCGTGCGCGTCGTCGGGCTCTCGGGTGTGGCGGTCGTCGAGTCGCCGGACGGCCTCCTCGTGATGAAGCTGGGCGCGTCGGACGACCTGCGGCGCGCCGTCGAGAAGGGACTCAAGTGAATCCCGCTGCCCCCGCCGTCCTCTCGTCCATCGCGCGCCTCGTCGCGACGGTCCGCACGGCGTACCGCGGCCCGGCCGCGGCCGTCGAGGACGCGGTCGTCTGCCTTCTCGCACGGGGCCATCTCCTCATCGAGGACGTTCCCGGCGTCGGCAAGACGACGCTCGCGATGGCGCTCGGCAAGGCGCTCGGCGTCGGCGTCCACCGCCTCCAGTTCACGCCCGACACGCTCCCGAGCGACATCCTCGGCCTGACGGTGTTCAACCAGCGCGCCCAGGAGTTCGAGTTCCACCCCGGCCCGATCTTCACGCCCGTCCTCCTCGCGGACGAGATCAACCGGGCGACGCCGAAGACCCAGTCCGCGCTCCTGCAGGCCATGAACGAGCGCGCGGTCTCCTCCGACGGCGTCACGCGGGCCCTCCCGGAGCCGTTCCTCGTCCTCGCGACGCAGAATCCCGTCGAGTACCTCGGGACGTATCCGCTCCCCGAGTCGCAGCTCGACCGCTTCCTCCTCCGGATCTCGCTTGGTTATCCGGCCCTCGACGAGGAGCGGCGGCTCCTGATCGCGGGCGGCGCGGACCGCGTCCTCGCTCAGCTCCGGCCCGCGCTCGGGCTCGAGGAGCTGAGAGCCGCGCAGGACGCGACCGAGCAGGTGACGGTCGCCGACAAGCTCATGGACTACGTCCTCACGATCGTGACCCGGACGCGGTCCGGAAAAGACCTCCTCCTCGGCGTATCGCCGCGCGGCGCGCAGGGCTTCTTCCGCGCCGTGCAGGCGCGGGCCCTCGTCGCAGGCCGCCCGTACGCGACGCCGGACGACGTGAAGCGCGTCGCCGGCCCCGCGCTCGCGCACCGAGTCCTCGCGTCGCAGCCTGGCGCCTGGGACGGCGGAGGCGGGCGGCGCGAGCGGGACGCGATCCAGCGTCTTCTCGACGAGATTCCGGTCCCCCTGTAGCCCCGTGACGTTCCGCGCACGCCTCAAGAAGCTCCTCGACCCGGGGATCCTCGTGCGCGTCACGAACCTCGGGCTCGGATTCATCCTCCTGACGCTCGTCGTCGCGGTGGCCGCGACGAACACGGGCACCAACGGGCTCTACATCCTCGTCTCGCTAT
>JBBQDQ010000319.1:0-2429 GCA_038319835.1 Thermoanaerobaculia bacterium
CTCGAGACGGGAACGGACTTCCTCGAGAAGCCCTTCGCCCCCTCGGAGGTCGCGGCACGGGTCCGCGCCGCACTCGACCGCCGCTGACGCGACGCCGGAGCCTTCCTAGGCGTGGAAGAGCCCGGACACGGAGCCCGAGGCGGCGGGGTCGCGGCGGACCCCGGAAACCTCCACGACTTCCTTGAGCGCCGCTGAGCCGTCCGCATCGAGGCGGCCCTTGGCCACCTCCTCGTCGAGGATCCGCCAGGCCTGCTCGAACGTCATCGCGGCACGGTACGCACGGTTCGTCGTCAGGGCGTCGAACACGTCGGCGACCGAGACGATCCGGACGACCTGCGGGATGTCCCCGGCCGAAATTCCGTCCGGATAGCCGCTCCCGTCGAGCCTCTCGTGGTGGTGATACACGATCGGCAGGATCCGCCTCATCGTCTTCATCCCGGAGAGGAGCTCGCAGCCGGCGACGGGGTGCTCGTTGATCGTCATCCGTTCGTCGGCCGTGAGGGGCCCGACCTTCTTGAGGATGGAGTCGGCGACGATGATCTTGCCGATGTCGTGGAACAGGGCGCCCCGCCGCACGTCCTCGATCTCGGCGGACTTGAGGCCGAGCTTTCCCGCGACGTCCGCGGCGTACTGCGCGACGCGGCCGCTGTGGCCCGCCGTATAGCTGTCGCGCGCGTCGATCGTCTTGGCGAGCATCAGGATGACGCGCTCGGCATGCTCGTGCTCGTCGGCGAAGTGCTTCAGGAGAACGAGGGACCTGACGCGCGGGATGAGCTCCTCGGCGGCCACGGGCTTCGCGAGGAAGTCCGTGACCCCGGCGCGCTGGGCCCGGAGGCGGTCCTCACGCGTCCCGTGGCCGGTCATCATGACGACGGGCAGGAGCCGGGTCGCAGGGTTCTCCCGGATCTGCTCGAGCACGTCGTTGCCGCTCGCGTCCGGGAGCATCAGATCGAGGAGGACGAGGTCCGGAGGCCGGTCCCGGATCGCCTCGATCGCCGTCGCCCCGACGCCGAACTCCTCGACGGTGTAGCCCGACCGCGTCAGGAGTCGGCGCATGAGGCCGCGGACCTGGTCGTCGTCGTCGACGACGAAGATCCGCCCGGACGAGTCGTCCGGAGGAGGGATCTTCGCGACGAGCGAGGACGACGCCGGCATCGAGAAATCATACGCCCCGGTCCCGCCGAGACAGCGTCTCGCTGCTGTCCTTACGGGTAGATCCGGTAGAGCATCCGCGGGTACGGGATGCACTCTCTGAGATGCGGGACGCCGCACATCCAGGCGACGAAACGCTCGAGGCCCATTCCGAACCCCGAGTGCGGGAACGTCCCGTACTTGCGCACGTCGAGATACCACTGGAACGCCTCGAGCGGCAGGTTGTGCTGCCGGATGCGCGAGAGAAGCAGGTCGTGGTCGTGGATACGCTGCGACCCGCCGATGATCTCGCCGTAACCCTCGGGCGCGAGCATGTCGAGGCCGAGGACGACGTCGGGGTCGTTCGGGTCCGGCTGCATGTAGAACGCCTTGATCGACGTCGGGTAACGCGTGACCATGACGGGCGTGTCGAAGCCCTCGGTGAGGGCCGTCTCCTCGTCGCCGCCGAGGTCGTCGCCGAACTGCACGGGGAAGCCCTTCCCCTTGAGGATCTCGACGGCTTCCCGGTAGGCGATCCGCGGGAACTTCTTCGTCGCGACGACCTCGAGCTTCGCGACGTCACGCTCGAGGCGCTTGAGCTCTTCCTTCTTGCGGTCCAGGACCCGCGCCGTGAGCTCCTTGACGAACTCCTCGGCGAGATCCATCAGCCCGTCGACCTCGAGGAATGCGACCTCGGGCTCGACCATCCAGAACTCGCGCAGGTGCCGGCGCGTCTTCGACTTCTCGGCCCGGAACGTGGGCCCGAAGCAGTAGACCTTCCCGAGCGCCGCCGCCGCAGGCTCGAGGTAGAGCTGGCCCGATTGCGAGAGGTAGGCCTTCTCGTCGTCCGTGTACTGGGTCTCGAAGAGGTTCGACGTGCCCTCGCACGCGGCCGGCGTGAGGATCGGCGAGTCCACGCGCGTGAAGCCGCGCGTGTAGAAGAAGTCGTGGATCGCGCTCTCGACTTCACTTCGGACCTTCAGGACGGCGACCTGCTTCGACGAGCGCAGCCAGAGGTGGCGCTGCGATATCAGGAAGTCGACGCCGTGCTCCTTCGGCGTGATCGGGAAGTCGTGGCAGAGGTCGAGGACCTTCACGTCCGTGACGCCCAGCTCGACGCCGCCCGGCGAGCGTGGGTCGGCCTTCACGACGCCCGTGATCTCGAGCGTGGACTCCTGGGTCGCGCTCGTGGCGGCCTCCCAGACCGCTTCGGGCACGTCCGCCTTCGAGACGACGCACTGGAGGTAGCCGCTCCCGTCCCGGAGGACGAGAAACCAGATCTTGCCGCCCTTTCGTCC
>JBBQDQ010000320.1:0-2418 GCA_038319835.1 Thermoanaerobaculia bacterium
CCGCGTCCGACACGTCGGCCTGGACGACGCCCGCGAGGTTCGGATGCTTCTGCCGCAGGGCCCGGCCGCCGGCCTCGTCGCGATCGATCACGGCGACGCGCGCGCCCTCCTCGAGGAACCGCTCCACGGTGGCCGCGCCGATCCCGCTCGCGCCGCCCGTGATCACCACGCGCTTGTTGGCCAGGCCTTTCATCGGGTTGCCGTCAGTCCGCGATGCCGCCGCCGTCGACGACGAGGGCCGCGCCGGTCATGAACGACGAGTCGTCCGAGGCGAGGAAGAGCGCGGCGCGCGCCAGCTCCAGCGGCGTGCCGACCCGGCCGAGCGGACGGTTGGCGGCGCCCTTCATGTAGTCCGCGTAGGTCATCTTCCGAGCCTCGGCGTCGAGGGCCAGCATCGGGGTCTCGACGTCGCCGGGGCAGAGGCAGTTCACGCGAATGCCCTGCCTCCCGTGATCGATCGCCAGCGCCTTGGTCATCACGACGAGCCCGCCCTTGGCCGCGCAGTAGGCGACGGCGTCGTCGCCGCCCTGGATGCCCCACCCGGACGCCTGGTTGATGATCACGCCGCGCCCCTGCGCGATCATCGTCGGCAGCGAGTACTTGGCCATGAGCCACGCCCCCTTGAGGCTCGAGTCCAGCTGCGCATCCCACTCCTCTTCCGTGCAGTCGATGGCGTTGTGCGGATGGAACACGCCCGCGGTGTTGAAGAGGATGTCGAGGCGGCCGCCGAAGGCGCGCAGCGTCTCCGCCACCACGCCCTCGCAGTCGCGGGGAACCCGGACGTCGGCCTTCACGAAGACCGCCGTGCCGCCGGCGGCCGCGATCGCCCCGACCACGGCTGCGCCGCGCGCGTCGTCGCGGCCGGTCACCGTCACCCGGGCGCCGTCCTCCGCGAAGAGGAGGGCCGACGCCTCGCCGATGCCCGACGTGGCGCCAGTGATGATGGCGATGCGGTCCTTGAGCTTCATGCCAGGAGTCTCGATCGCGCTCATCGGTAGCTTAGCCTGTTCGCCCCGAGCTGCCTGGTGAGCTGCACCGCCCACTCGATCGCCTTGCGCGCCGGCAGGGCGCCACCCCAAAGCCGCGCCCGCAGCGTCTCGCCTTCCAGACGCTCCGTCACGATGGAGGGCGCGCCGTCGAGCGTGCCGGGATCGTGGACGGCCGTGATGTTGGGAGGCTTCAGCCCGCCCGCCGCCTGCGCCTTTCGCTCGAACCGACACAACCGCTCCGAATCCTGGGAAGACGACGCCGGAGGCCCCTTCCTCGCGACATCGCCCTTCAGACGTTCGGCGCGCGCCCGGTGCACCTCCCCCATCCCACCCGCGCCCAGAGGCGCGAGGATCTCGTAGGCACTCAGACCGGTACCGGTTGCAAGCGTCATCGGGGGTTCGTCGCGGGGATTCTATGCCGCACGAGTGGCGGAGTTCCGGCCTGCCCGTGGCGCCCCCCCCTGTTGCCCACGGCCTGACCCCGGGGCGTCATACACTTGCGACCTGAGACAACCCGCGTCCCGATCCAGTGGGTCGGGGCAGTTGATCTCCGAACAAGGAGGGTACATGTCCTTCGTCGCTTGGATCATCCTCGGGCTCATCGCGGGGTTCATCGGTAGCAAGATCGTCAACAATCGGGGCGAGGGCATCGCCGGGGACATTCTCCTCGGCATCGTCGGCGCGGTCGTCGGCGGTTGGCTCTTCAGTACTTTCGGGCACCTGGCCCACGTGCACCCGGTCCCGGGAATCAGCGGGCTCAATCTCGAAAGCGTCGTCGTGGCCGTCGTCGGCGCGGTGGTCGTTCTCGTCGCATACCACGCCATTCGCCGCCGTTGAGCCGAATCGGATAACTCTATGGAGCGGACGGCCCATCAGGCGGGCCGCCTCGAAGCCTCGCCGACGTGGCGCCCGTGATGATGGCGACGCGGTCTCTGAGCTTCCTCCTGAGCCGCCGGCTATCTCTCCGACGCGATCGTGAGCTTGAACCCGTCGGGATCGGTCAGGGCGAACTCGCGCGCGCCCCACGGCTGATCCACCGGCTCGTGGTCGAGCTTGCCGCCGCGCTTCACGATCCCCTTCGCGATGGCGTCGACGCTCTGCTTCGTCTCGCAATACAGCCGGAAGGCCTCGCCCTTTTTCCGGTTCCGGCCCTTCTTCCAGTCGTCCTGGCCGATCATCAGGCCGACGGAGCCGGCCCGAAGCTCGACGCCCATCAAGACCCCGCGGGTCTCCCAGCGCTCCGCGACGGCGAACCCGACCACGTCGCGGTACCACGCGAGGCTCTTCTGCAGATCGTTCACCGTGAGGCTCGGCGACGCCGAGCTCAATTTCAGCGCGCCCGCGCTGGAGCGGGCCGCCTTCGCCTTCGGGGGGTTTTTCTTCGCCGCTTTCCGGGGTGCCTTTTTTGCCGACTTCCTTGCCGCCATCT
>JBBQDQ010000321.1:0-2412 GCA_038319835.1 Thermoanaerobaculia bacterium
CACGTCCGAGCGGTATCCGGAGGCGGCGAGGTTCATCCAGGTGGACGCGCCCGAGGAGGTGGCGAAGACGGCGCCCATCGACGCCCACACCTATGCCGTGGTGATGACCCACAACTTCCTGCGCGACAAGGAGTACCTGCGGTCGCTCCTGAGCTCCCCGGTCTCCTATATCGGCATGCTGGGTCCGGCCGCGCGAACAGAGCGCGTGCTGATGGAGCTTCGCGACGAAGGCGTCGAGGTCACCGAGGCCGGCCGGGCGCGGATCCATGGTCCGGCCGGGCTGGACCTGGGCAGCGAGGGCCCCGAGGAGATCGCGGAGTCGATCGCGGCGGAGATCGTGGCGGTCCGGCACGCGCGCCATGGAGGGTTCCTGAAGGACCGGCCCGGTCCCATCCACGACCGTCCGCGCCCAGGCGCCGAGGCCCGTTAACCGCCCCGTGAACCTCAAGGTCGTAGGCTGAGCCCATGCTCATCGAGAACGCGTTCACCGTGGCCGCGCCCGTAGACTTCCTCTGGAACTACCTGCTCGATGTCGAACGCATCGCGCCCTGCATGCCCGGCGCTGAGCTGACCGAGGTCGTGGACGACAAGAACTGGAAGGGCAAGCTGAACGCGAAGTTCGGGCCCGTCAGCCTGTCGTTCGCGGGTTCGGTGACGGTGCAGGAACGCGACGATACGGCGCACCGGATCAAGCTCACGGCCAAGGGCATGGAGGCCAAGGGCAAGGGCGCCGCGAACGCCACGGTGACCTCGTGGCTGGAGCCCGGGCCCGACGCCAACACCACGACCGTGAAGATGGGGGCGGACATCACCCTGACGGGAGCGGCCGCCCAGCTCTCGCGCGGACTGTTGCCCGAGATCTCGAAGAAGCTCACGCAACAGTTCGCCGACTGCCTGCAGGAGTGCATGGCCGCGGCGCAGGCCGCGTCCACCGGCGGCGCAGATCCGTCGGCGCCCGTCGCCGCGCCCGTCTCCGCGAACCCCGCAGTGGCCAAACCGGTCGGGGGGATCGGCCTGGGTATCTCCGCCATCTTCGCCCTGATCGCGAACTTCTTCCGCAAGCTGTTCAGGCCGACCCCGAGCTGAACGCGTGATCTCCGGCGTCGTGCTTGCGGCGGGCACGGGCTCGCGGTTCGGCGGCACCAAGCAGCTCGTCGTGGTGGACGGCAAACCCCTGGCCCAGCATGCTGTCGATGCCCTGGCCGCTGCCGACGTGGACGAGATCCTGGTGGTGACCGGCCACGACGCCGAGGCCGTCGAAGCCGCGGTCGCGCTGCCGTCCCACGGCCGCTTCGTACGGAACCCGGGGTTCCGCGACGGACAGGCCACCTCGTTGGCCGCCGCGTTCCATGAGGTCGCCGACGCGAGCGAGGCCACCGTGGTCCTGCTTGCCGACCAGCCGGGCGTGAGCGCGACAGTGGTCGATGCGCTCATCCAGGGATTCCGGCGGACGCGCAAGCAGATCGTGCGCGCGGCCTTCCGCGACGGTCCGGGGCCGGCCCTGCTCTCCCGCGAGATCTACGCCGAGGCCGGGCATCTCCACGGCGACGTGGGCGCGCGCGTCTTGATGGCGTCGCATCCCGAGTGGGTCGAGGATGTCGAGATCGACGCCGACGTGCCCCCCGATATCGACAGCCCGGCAGATCTATCCCTGGACTAGATCCGGCGCGTGCCCGGGCAGCTCGCGCCGCATCAGCAGGAGAACCCGAGACGCCGGTGCTGAAGGACCGGGAAGCTCCGGCGGATCTTCCGTAGCTCGGTGAGATCGAGGTCGGCGAACCACACCCCGGTCCCGTCCTGCGGCGCCTCCGCCACCACGTGGCCCCAGGGATCGACGACGAGGCTATGCCCGTAGGAGCGCCGCCCCGCCTCGGGCGCGCCGTACGGACCCCACTGCCCGGGCGCCACCACGTAACACTGGTTCTCGATGGCGCGCGCCCGCAGCAGGGTGTGCCAGTGATCCTTGCCCGTCTCGTACTGGAACTGCGCCGGCACCAGCAGGACCTCGGCGCCCATCGCCATCAGGCCTCGGTACAGCTCGGGGAAACGGACGTCGTAACAGATGGAGAGCCCGACGCGGCCGAGCTCCGTCGCATGCGTGACCAGCTCCTCGCCCGCCGCGATGGAGGCCGACTCGCGGAAGGGCGGCTGGCCGGGCACGTCGACGTCGTAGAGGTGGATCTTGCGGTAGCGGGCCACCAGCTCTCCGGTGCGGTCGAACAGCGCGGCGGTGTCGTGCACGTGTCGCTCGCTCGCCTCCAAGAGACCTCCACCCAGCACCCACATGCCGTGCGTGCCCGCCGCGCGCGAGAGACGTTCGGACACCGGTCCCGGGATCGGCTCGGCCACCTCGCGGCGGCGGGCCGAGGCGCCCAGGAAGCTGAAGTACTCGGGGAGCGCCGCGAGGTCCGC
>JBBQDQ010000322.1:0-2403 GCA_038319835.1 Thermoanaerobaculia bacterium
GAACTCGCCCGGCCAGCCGAGGTCGCGCGCCACGTCGAAGCCGCCCAGGTCGTCGGGCGTCGCGAGGGGGTTCACCTCCGCCGACGAGACCGTCGTGAAGTCCTTCCGCCAGGCGGGCGTCTTCGCGAACGCCGCGGCGGCCTTCTTCCTCCACTCCTCTTTCGCCGCGCGGATGCGCTCCTGCTCCGGGGTCAGGGGGAGGGCGGGGGTGTCGGGAAGCTTGACGCTCATGGCGCCGATTCTAACGGGGGCGCCCGCGAAGGAGACTCAGCGGCCGAGCGTCGCCAGGGCGGCCGCCGGATACCGCTCGCCCGCCGCAGCTCCGTGCGGGAACGCCGCGTCGAGCTCCGCGAGGTCGTCCGCCGTGAGGACGAGGTCGGCCGCGTTCAGGTTCTCCTCCAGCCTCTCGCGGGTCTTCGTCCCGACGATCGGGACGACGTCCGCCCCGCGCGAGAGAACCCACGCGAGCGCGATCTGAGCCGGCGTCGTCTTCCGGCGGCGGGCGAGGTCGGCCACATTCGCCACGAGCCCGAGGTTCTTCGCAAAGTTTTCTCCGGCAAAGCGCGGCGCCGTGCGGCGGTAATCGCCTTCCGGGAAGTCCGCGAGGCTGCGGTAGCGCCCCGAGAGAAACCCGCGCGCGAGCGGGCTGTACGCGACGAGGCCGATTCCCAGCTCGCGGCACGCGGGCAGGACGGCCCCCTCGACGTCCCGCGTGAGGAGCGAGTACTCGCTCTGGAGGGCGGCGATCGGATGGACGCGACTCGCGCGCCGGAGCGTCTCGGGCGAGGCTTCGGAGAGGCCGATCCACCGGATCTTTCCCTCCTTCACGAGGCCGGCCATGGCCCCGACCGTGTCCTCGATCGGCGTGGCCGGATCGACGCGGTGGAGAGTGTAAAGGTCGATCGTCTCGACGCCGAGGCGCTTGAGGCTGCCCTCGCAGGACGACCGGACGTAGTCGGGCTTACCGCAAACGCCCCGCCTCGAGGGATCCGCGGAGTCGCGGACGATCCCGAACTTGGTCGAGAGGACGACCCGCCCGCGCCGGTCCGCGATGGCTTTCCCGACGAGCTCCTCGTTCGTGTACGGGCCGTATATGTCGGCCGTGTCGAGGAAGTCGACGCCGGAGTCGAGGGCCGCGTGGATCGTGAGGATCGACTCGTCGTCGTCACGGGCGCCGTAGAACTCCGACATCCCCATGCAGCCGAGCCCAATGGCCGAGACCGAGGGGCCGTGAGTGCCGAGCGAGCGAACGTCCATACGGCCCCCCTGCGGCCGGACTCTATCCTCCCGGCCCGCCCCCCGTCAGAACGGCGTCTTCTGGCCAGCCTGGAGCTCGGCGACACGGGGCGGCTTGCGGAGGAGCGCGAGCCGTCCCTTGTGGACGCCGGCCTCGGCGGGCCACTCGTGCGAGAGGAAGAGCGGCATCGACTCCGTGTACCCGTAGGCGCCGGCGTTCTCGAAGGCGAGGAGATCGCCGCGCGACGGCATCGGCATTCGGGCCTTCGGGTGCAGGACGTCCAGCGATGTACAGAGGGGACCGGAAAGAACGAGGGATTTCCTGGAAGGTGAAAGCGAGAGCGGAGCGCGGCCATTGCGCCCTGGGATGAGCCTCACGCGGTGGGGGCTGTCGAGGAGAACCGGCCGCAGGAAGTGGTGGATGCCGCCGTCCACGAGGACGTAGTCGACCCCCCGGCTTCGCTTGGTGCCGAGGACGCGCGTCACGTACGTCCCCGCCTCGGCGACGAGGAACCTCCCCGGCTCGAAGACCAGCCGCGCCCCCGCGAGCCGTGGCTCGTGCGCCACGTCGCCGGCCAATGCTTCAAACCCCTTTCTCAGAAATCCGAGATCCAGGGGCTCTTCTCCGTCGGCATACGGAACGCCGAACCCTCCGCCGAAATCCACGGAGCGAAGAGGAACCGAGTATTTCTTCGAAAGTGAAAGAGCGAGATTCAGGACGCGCCGCGTGTTCTCGACGAGGAGCTCCGCATCGAGGACGTTCGAGGCGTTGAAGACCTGGAACCCGCAGAGATCGAGGTACCGGTATTTCTCCCTCACTCGAAGAATCTTCCCGGCAGACAGCAGGTCGAACCCGAACTTCTTGGCACCCGGGCCGCCGATGATCACGCGCTTCTCGGCAATCCCCCAGGGCGGATTCAGCCGCAGGCCGACCGGGATACGCCTCCCGATGCGGGCGCCGATCTTTTCGAGCTGCTCGAGCTCCCACCCCCCCTCCGCGTGAATGATCGAGACGCGCGCCTTGACGAGCGCCTCGAGGTCGGCGTCGGATTTCGCGGGACCTGTCGAGAGGATCTTCGAAGGGGAATATCCGGCCCTGCGCGCGGCAGAGAGCTCGCCCCTGGAAGCGACGTCCGAAGAGAGACCGAATTTGCTTAGAAAGTGAAG
>JBBQDQ010000323.1:0-2313 GCA_038319835.1 Thermoanaerobaculia bacterium
GGAGTCGAGGGTTGGGACTGAACCGCGACACCCTCATGGTCGAGCGTACTGCTCGATGATCCGCGTGATTGCGCGGCGGCAGACCGGGCAGAAGCCGACCGAGTCGCGCGTGAACATGATGCAGTCCGCCGAGGAGCGGTAGAGGCCCTTCGCCTCGTACGCGGCGCCCTCGAACGCGCCGACCTTGCCGGACCACCTCATGGACCCGAGAAGGGCCGTCTCCTCCTTCGCCTCCTCGCGGAACAGCTCGTCCAGGGCCGACGGGGGCTTGCCGGCCGCGATGATCGCGCGGCGCGTCTTCTGGATCTCGCGGCTGCGCGTCTCGAACTTCTCCTTCTCCCACGGCGTCGGGAGCGGCGTTCCGGCCTCGACGAGGTCCGCCCACTTCAGCTTCTCGCGCGACGAGTGCGCGGTCACGTTCGGCTCCCACGGCTCGGGTTTCTCGCCCCCGGTCTCGTAGGCGACGTCCGACGTGTAGTACTCGTCCGCGAGGCCCGCGAAGTGGTGGCCGAACTCGTGGACGAAGAGGTACTCCTGCCACGACGAGTCCACCGCGGCGGTCGCCTGGTGGTTGAAGATCCCGCCGCCGCCGTAGCGCGCGTCGTTCACGAGGATCTCGAGGAAGTCGTACGGCGCCGCCGCTGCCGCCTCGCGCAGCGCGCGGTCGTCGTACGTGAGGACGTACCGTTCGGAGCCGAAGATCCCGTACTGCACGGAGAGCGGCGTGCGCCGGAAGATCTTCGAGTCGGGCCGGAAGACGCCTGTCTCGGAGGAGGGCAGGTCGAGCGCACGGACGTTGAAGTCCGCCCTGTGCGACTTGAACGGCTCGTACGAGAAGAGGAGGTCGACGAGCTTCTTTACGTCGGCGTGGAACTTCGGGAGGTCCTTCTCGGCGTAGCCCTCGCCGAGCATCAGGAGGTCGAGCTTCTCCGTCGGCGGGCCGTTCTCGAAGACCGTCCAGACCTTCCCGGCCGCCGCGCGCGGGGCTGGGTTCGCGGCGGCCGGGTCGACGGTCGTCGTGAAGACGGGCTGAAAGACGTTCTCGGCGTCGCGGCGCGAGAGGACGACCTGCACGGGCGCCTTCGGCCACGGGAAGCGCAGAGACTCGGGAAATGTCCGCGAGGCCTTCTTCGGCTCGACGGTCGTCTCCCACTCGCCGTACATCGAGGAGTAGCCGCGCGAGAAGAGCACGCGGTTCGTCTTCGGGTCGCGGACCTCGAAGTAGTACGCGCCGAGGTTCGTGTCGTCGAGGAGGCGCGTCAGGCTCCCGGCCCACGGCCCGTCGTCCGAGGCGCCCGCGCCGGCGACGGCGAGGACCTCGCCCTTCGGTCCGCCGGTGTGGAAGAGGTCGAGGCGCATCGTCCGCCGCGTGAACGCGGCGTCGAAGGACGCGGGGGAGGGAAGAGAGGACGAAGAGGAAGATTTCTCTGCGAACAGAAAAAAGAGGGAGAGGGCGGCTGCGCCGAGCGCAACGGCAACGCTTCTGCGAATGCTCATCCCGCCATCCTATATTCGAAGAAATCTTCGCGCGCGATCAGCGCGTGATCCGGTAGGCGACGCTCTCCCGGCCTGTGCTGTTGAGGTCGCCGGCGAGGACGGGCTGCAAGTCGAAGGGCACGTCCGGCATTCTCAGCGCGTGAAGCCGGCCGCCCGCTCCATGGGGACCGGGTTGAACGGCGTCAGCGCCTCGCGAACCGACTCGCTCGGCGAGCCGTAGAGGACGAGTCGGGTGGGCGTCAGGACTCCGAAGAACCGGACGGCGAACTTCTCCATGTCCCCTCCGGCGGGGGAGATTATCCCGACCCGGGCGGATGAATCCGCGTCGCGGCGCGCAACCCGGGCGGCTCTCCCGCCGTATTCTCCCTTCGATGAGAAATCGCGCCCGCCTCTTCGCCCTCCTGCTGCCCGTGTGCCTGCTCCTCCCGTCCGCGCTCCGCGCCGACGGCCCGCCCGAGGCGCGCCTCCTGCGCTACCCGGACGCGTGGGGCGACTTCGTCGTCTTCACGTACGCCGGTGACCTCTGGCGCGCCGCCGTGACAGGGGGTCCGGCGTACCGCCTCACGACGCATGCCGGGCAGGAGGTCTTCCCGAAGATCTCGCCGGACGGCAAGTGGATCGCGTTCTCGGGCGAGTACTCGGGGACGCGGCAGGTCTACGTGGTCCCGTCCTGGGGCGGCGAGCCGAAGCAGCTCACGTTCTACAACGACGTCGGTGCGATGCCGCCGCGCGGCGGCTTCGACGACTGGGTGCTCGGCTGGACGAAGGAGGGAAAGATCCTCGTCCGCATGAACCGCGTGCCGTGGAACAACCGGA
>JBBQDQ010000324.1:0-2312 GCA_038319835.1 Thermoanaerobaculia bacterium
AAATCGTGCCTCGGCGCGTGCGGCACGGCCCCGTGCGACAAGGTGAACAATCTCCGCTTCCCGGTCGCGCTCGGCGCCGACGACGTGGAAGTCGCGCGATTCGTCTACCAGTCGGCGGGTCCTCCTCCGCCCCCGCCGCCCGCCTCGCCTTCGGCCGCCACGTCGTTCAACGTGGTTCCGCCCTGCCGCGTGTTCGACACCCGCACGACGGCGCCTCCCCGGCTCGCCGCGAGCTCCTCGCGCACGTTCGTCGTGACCGGAGGCTGCGGGATTCCGGCGGGAGCCGTCGCGATCTCGTCCAACGTGACGGCCGTCAGCCCCGCCGCGCCGGGCGACCTCCTCCTCTATCCGAACGGCGTCGTCTCGCCGCCGACCGCGTCGACGGTCAGCCTCCGCACGGGCCGGACGCGCGCGAACAACGCGATCCTCTTTCTCGGAACCGACGGCGGCGTCATCGTGCAGAACGGCTCGGCCGGGACGCTGGATCTCGTCCTCGACGTCAATGGGTACTTCCAATGAGCGCATCTCGACGTTCCCCACGTCTCTCCCGTGCCGCGACGTGCCTCGTGGTCCTCGCGGCGTTCGCCCTTTGCGGACCCGCCGCCGCCGCGCGCCCCGACGAGGCGCTCTCGGCGGGCGCTCCTGGAAAGATCGTAGACCTTCCGCGCGGCCGCGGAGAAGGCGAGCTCCTGCGTCTCGACGGGCGGCTCGTGCCGGCGCTCCTCGCGCTCGCGCCCGAGGACGGTGCCACGGTGGCGGACTGGCCCGTCGCACCGGGCGTGCGCCGGACGGTCCGGCTCGTGCGACACGAGGTCTGGGCCGAGGGTGCGAAAGTCTTTCGCGTGGACGCGGCGGGCCGCACCGAGATCCCGCGCTCGCCCCTCGTGTTCTTCTGGGGCGGCGACACGGAAGGCAGCGGCAGCCGGATGGCGGTCGTGGTCGACCCCGGGACGCGGGCGCTGACGGCGCTCGTCCACGGCCCGGAGGGCGTCCACGAGATCGCGCGCGATCCTGCGGACGCCGCCGGCCGCCATCTTCTCGCCTCGCCCGTCAGGCCCGACGGCGCGACGTGGTCCTGCGCGCAGGAGGACTTCCCCGACACGGCCTCTCTGCCCGCCTCCGTCGCGGGACGTTCCGCCGCGGGCCGCACGGCGGCCGTCCTCGGCTCGCTCTACAGGGGCGTCCTCGCGATCGACACGGACAAGGAATACCTCGCCGCGTTCTCGAACAACACGACGACGACGACGAACTACATCGCGACCCTCGTCGCGAACATCAACGTCATGTACGAACGGGACCTGAACCTCAGGCTCGTCGTGGGAACGACGATCCTGAGGATGGGCTCCGACCCCTGGACGCAGACGGGATCGGGCGCGAGCGGCGCGCAGCTGAACGAATTCACGAGCTACTGGAACGCCAACTTCCCGAAATCCGGCACGCCGCGGTCCTTCGCGGCTCTGTTCTCGGGCAAGAGCACCTCGGGGCTCTCGGGCATCGCGTGGGTCGCGAGCTCCGTGTGCGGCGGCGGGATCGACTACAGCTTCGACCAGATCTCGGCGCACGGGAGCTGGCTCTGGGGCGACACGCTCATCGTCGGGCACGAGATCGGACACAACATGGGCTCGCCGCACACGCACTGCTACACGAACCCCGCGCCCGACCACTGCTATGCGGGGGAGTCCTGCTACTCGGGGACGACGTCCTGCCCGGCGTCCCAGACGATCAACGGCGTGACGGGTGTGACGGGCACGATCATGAGCTACTGCCACCTCTCCGGCTTCGCCGGCTGCAGCTCGTCTCTCGTCTTCCATCCCCTCACGGTCAGCCGCTACGTGGGTCCGGCGCTCGACGCCGGCGCCTCGTCCGCGTGCATCGCCGTGGTCGTGCCGCCTCCGCCTCCGCCACCGGCCGTCTCGGCTGCGACGAAGTTCAACGCGATCACCCCGTGCCGCGTCGTCGACACGCGCAGCGCGCCGGGACCGCTCGGCGGCCCCGCGCTCGGGGCGCTCGCTGCCCGTCCGTTCGTCGCGACCGGCGGATCCTGCGGCATTCCGGCCGGGGCGGTCGCGATCTCCGCGAACGTGACGGCCGTGAACCCGACGGTCGCCGGCGACCTCGTCGCCTATCCCAACGGCCTCGCGTCGCCGCCCGGGACTTCGACCCTCAGCTTCCGCGCCGGCCGCACGCGCGCGAACAACACGATCGTCTACCTCGCCTCGGACGGGAGCTTCGTCGTCCGCAACAACGCCTCCGGTTCCCTCGACCTCGTCGTGGACGTCAACGGCTACTACAAGTGAGATCCGGGTTGCGTG
>JBBQDQ010000325.1:0-2305 GCA_038319835.1 Thermoanaerobaculia bacterium
AGCAGCAGCTCGACGAAGCGGCGCTGCTTCTCGACGGCCTCACGGCACTCGGCGGCGCCCGCACGGGCGAGCCGGGCCGCGTCGACTTCGCCGCGCTCGTCCGCGGAGCCGCGCGCGAGACGGCCGCGGAGCACGAGCGGCGCGGCCTTTCCGTCCGCCTCGCCGGGCCGTCCGCAGGCCTCTTCGTGGACGGCTTCGCGGACGAGCTCGCAGCCGGAGCCCGCGAAGCGCTCCTCGCGGCCGCGCGCTGGGCCTCGGTCGGCGAGGCGGCTCTCGAGATGGGCTGCGCGGACGGCGCCGTCTCCTTCGTGTTCCGGGTCCCGCTCAAAGGCGGCGGTCCGGGGGACATGCTCTTCAAGACGAGGAGCCGGCCGAACGCGGCCCTCGGTCCGTTCCTCGCGCGGTGGACGTTCGAGGCCCACGGCGGAACGCTCGAAGGAGCGGACGACGGCGCCTTCCTGACCGTGACGGCGTCCCTGCCGCAGGTGGCGCCATGAGGGTCCTCGTCGTCGAGGACGACCGCGAAACCCGCCGGGGCCTCGAGCTGCTCCTCGAGGAGTTCCGCCTCGAGGTGCGCTCGGCCTCGACGCTCGCCGAAGCGCACGCCGCCCTGGCGGCCTTCGACCCGGACGTCTGCCTCACGGACCTGCAGCTCCCGGACGGCGACGGCCTCGACTTCATCCGGGCGGCCCGTGCGGAGGACCCGCGGCGGGAGATCGTCGTCCTGACCGGGCACGGCACCCTCGACTCCGCAGTGGAGGCGATGAAGGCCGGCGCCTTCGACTATCTCGTCAAGCCGCTCCGGCCCGTGCAGCTCGAGGCGGTGCTCGGCAGGCTGCGTCCCGGCCGCCCGGGGGCCGAGGGCGACGCCGCGCTGTGGAAGACGCTGGACGAGACGGGCCGCTTCGGCGCGATGGTCGGCGTCTCGTCCTCGATGCGCGAGATGTGCGCCGTGATCGCGCGGGTCGCGCGGTCGGACGCGCCGGTGATGATCACGGGCGAGAGCGGAAGCGGCAAGGAGGCAGCGGCGCAGACGCTCCACGACCTGTCGCGCCGCCGCGGCAAGCCGCTCGTCGCGATCAACTGCGGCGCGGTTTCCGCCAATCTCATCGAAAGCGAGCTCTTCGGACACGAGAGGGGCGCGTTCACCGGCGCGGACAGGCGCCGGTCCGGCTACTTCGAGCTCGCCCAGGGCGGCACACTCTTCCTCGACGAGGTCACGGAGATGCCGCCCGACCTCCAGGTCAAGTTCCTCCGGGTTCTCGAGACGCGCTCGTTCCGCCGCGTCGGCGGGAACGAGGAGATCGCGAGCGACGTTCGCATCGTGTCGAGCTCCAACCGCGACCTTTCCGATGCGGTGGCCAAGCGGACGCTCCGCGAGGATCTTTACTACCGGCTCAACGTCCTGCCGCTCCACGTCGCCCCGCTGCGCGAGCGGCGCGCGGACATTCCCGTCCTCGCGAAGCACTTCATCGCCCGCATCGCCGAGAGCGAGGACCGCGGGCGGAGGAGCTTCTCGCCGGCGGCTCTCGAGGCGCTCTCGGCCCACTCCTGGCCGGGCAACGTGCGGGAGCTCCGGAACGTGGTCCACCGCGCCTACGTGCTGTCGGACGGCGACTCCGTCGACGAGGCCACGGTCACGGCCGTGCTGGCGGGACGCTCGGCGGGCGTGTTCCCGGCCGTGAGGCCGCCCGAGAAGGGCGCCGCTCCGAGCGTCGCGGCGGAAGAAGCGGAGCCCCGGCCGCCGGCGGCGCCCGCCGCGGACGACCCGCTCGTCGTACCCGTCCGCGTCGGCGACTCGCTCGAGGAGGTCGAGCGCCGCCTTCTCGAGCGCACGCTCGCGGCGGTCGGCGGCAACAAGCGGAAGGCTGCCGAGATGCTCCGCGTGAGCCTCAAGACCGTCTACAACAAGATCAAGCAGTACGAGCTCGAGCGCTGAGTCCGGGCGGCGCGGGCCGGCCCGGTCTCAAGCCTCGACGAGCCAGCGGCGCACGGCGGCCATCAGCTCGGCCGGCTCCAGGGGCTTCTTCAGGAATCCGGCGTCGGTCCTCCGGGCGGGCGCGAAGCCGGGCGCGGCGATTCCCGACATCACGAGGATGGGCAGGTTCGAGAACGCCGGCAGCTCCTCGATCCTCCGGACGAGCGCCCAGCCGTTCATTCGCGGCATCTCGAGGTCGACGATCACGAGCCGGGGCCTGAGCCCCGCCTCCAGCCGTTCGAGCGCTTCGGCGCCGTCCTCGGCTCCCACGCCGCTCAGGCCCTCGTCGTCCAGAAGGCGGAGGACTCCGTCCCGGAGGGCGCGGTC
>JBBQDQ010000326.1:0-2288 GCA_038319835.1 Thermoanaerobaculia bacterium
GGTGCCGTTCCGCGACAGGTGGCGCTCCAGGGCGTTGATGTCCTCGTAGCGGTCGTCCCAGAAGTCTTCGTCGATCTTTGCGCCGGGGATACGCTCGGCCTGAACGAAATGAGGATGCACGCGGACGACGAGGACCTCTTCATAATACGAGCGGTTGAAAATCCCGATCCGCCCGCGCTCGGGCAACGCCTTGTTCGTCCGCCAGAGGAAGTCGTGGTCGAGCTCCTCGGCCGACGGCACCTTGAACGAGTAGACCTGACAACCCTGCGGGTTCACGCCGGACATGACGTGCTTGATGGTTCCGTCCTTGCCCGCGGCGTCCATCGCCTGGAACACGAGGAGGAGGCCCCACCGGTCCTGCGCATAGAGCTTGTCCTGCAGGCCCGCCAGCGTCTCGACGCCGGCGGCGAGGAGCTGCCGCGCTTCTTTCTTGCCTTCCTTCAGGTGCGCCGTGTCGCGGGGGTCGTGGTCCTTCAAACGGAAGCCCCTCCCCGTCGTGACGCGGTAGGGGCGGACGAGTTTCGAGAGTTTCGACATGCGGCGCTCCTCGGCGGGTCAGAAGACTTTAGCGCCGAAGCCGCCGCCGCCCTATTCTTTGGATGTGACCGCGAACCTTACGCCCCAGTACCACGACGCCGAGGAGAGATTCAAACGGGCGACGGACCACGGGGAGAAGCTCGCCGCCCTGCGCGAGATGACCGCGCTCCTCCCGAAGCACAAGGGCACCGAGAAGATGCTTGCCCACCTGCGCAAGCAGCTCTCCAAGCTGGAAGACGAAGCGTCCCAGCCTGCGCACGGCGGCCACGGGCACCGCGCGGAGGTCGGGCACGTGAAGCGCGAGGGCGCCGGCCAGTGGGTCCTCCTCGGGCCGCCGAACTCCGGCAAGTCGTCGCTCCTCGCCGCGCTCACGCACGCGCACCCCGAGGTCGGCGAGTACCCGTTCACGACGCGCGCCCCCCTCCCGGGAATGATGGAGTTCGAGGACGTACAGGTGCAGCTCGTCGACACGCCGGCCGTGGCCGAGGGGCACACCGAGGCATACCTGCCGAACCTCGCGCACGACGCCGACGGCATCCTCCTCGTCGTCGACGTGACGGCCGACGACGCCGGCGCCGCGGCGCTCCTTCACGACCTGCTCGCCCGGGCGCGCGCCTGGCCGAAGGCGCGGCCGCTGCCACCCGACGCCCCGCCGTTCCTCGTCCCGAAGCCCGTCCTCGTCCTCGGGAACAAGAGCGAGGACGACGATGGGACGTTCGCGGCGCTCGCGAGAGAGCCGGTCGGAGCGGACCTCCCGTTCTTCCCCGTCTCGGCGCTCACGGGCGCCGGGCTCGAACCGCTTCGCGCGGTCCTCTTTCGCGAGCTCGGGAAAATCCGCGTCTACCCGAAGGAGCCCGGGAAAAAGCCCGACCCCGTGCGGCCGTTCGTCCTCCCCGCGGGCGCGACGATCCACGACCTCGCCGTCCACGTCCACAAGGAGATTGCCGAGCGCCTGAAGTTCGCGCGCATCTGGGGCCACGCGAAGTTCGACGGCCAGCAGGTCGACCGCCACCACGTCCTCACGGACAAGGACGTGGTGGAGCTGCACGCCTGAGGGGGAGGGGGTGGCCTCCCTTCGTCAACCTTGCCGAAGCAGCCTGTCGAGAAGGATGTCTTCCAGGTTTCTCCGGCCGTCGAACACTCCAAGAACGACGACGCGCGCGCTCTCCACGCGGTAGACGAGGCGGTAGGGCCTCACGAGAAGCTCCCGGTACTCCCGGACCTGAATCCTCTGGAGCTCGGGAACGACGCGGCCGCGCGCGGCATGAGTCTCCAGCGCCCGAGCCTTCGCTTCCAGAGTATCGAGAATCCGCTCCGCTGCGCCAGGGTCGTCTCGTCCAGCGTAGTCGACGATTTCCGCGAGATCCTGTTCGGCAACCGCCGCCCAACGGACCGCGAGTCGCTTCATTCCTGTCGGAGCCGGCGACGAATCCGCGAGAAGACTTCCGCCTGAGGCACGACCCGTCCCGCGCGCACGTCGGACTCGGCGTGCGCCACGAGCTTCAGGAGCAAAGTCGCTTCACGCATCTCCTGGAACGACCCGAAGTCCATCAGCACGCCCCGGGGCTCGCCGCTCTGCGTGATCACGATGGGACGCCGCGTTTCGCCAACCGTGCGAAGCATCTTCGCGGCTCCGGTCTTCAACTCGGTCACGGAGCGAATGTCTTCGACCGTCTTCATAGCACCATTTACGGTACCACGAATCACCCCGCCGACATCGACCCGAGGAACTCCGCGTTGTTCTTCGTCTT
>JBBQDQ010000327.1:0-2257 GCA_038319835.1 Thermoanaerobaculia bacterium
GGCGAAGGTCGAATTCGAGGCGCTCCTGAAGATCCAGCCGCGGAGCCAGAGAGGGCACGGCGCGCTCGGAGACCTCCTCGCGGACCCTGCCTCCGGTGCGCTCCGGGACCTTGCGGCGGCGCGGAAGAACTACGAGGCGGCCGGCGGCATCTACACGGAGGAGACGGGCTGGGTCGTGCGCTCCGGCGAGGTCGCCCTCGCCGCGGGAGACGCGGCGGGCGCCGAAAAGACGTTCCGCAAAGTCCTCGTCACGAACCCGCATTCGTTCCAGGCTCTCTACTTCCTTTCCTACCTCGCGTCGCGTCGGGAGAAGAACGGCGCGGAGGCGGCGCGGCTCTTCGACGCCGCCTTCGCCGCACTCGGGCCCCAAGCCTCACCGGCCCCCGGCGAGGGAGACGTGAAGAAAGCCGGCAAGGCTCTCCCGGTGCGGGGTGCATTTGCCGGACACTGGGCGTTCCTCGCGAAGGGCATGGTCCGGCGCGACGAGGCCTGGCGTGACCTCGATGAACGAATCGAAAAGAAACGGGGCGCGCCACGTTCCTGAGCGGAACGTCAGCAGCAGAGTGTAAGGCTACGGGCGCGGCCGCCCTTCCTCGAGCGCGCACACCGCCGGGAACAGGATGTTGTTCTCGAGATGGATGTGGCGGTGGAGATCGGCCTCGAGCGCTGTGAGGCCGGAGTAGAGGGCCTCGAACGACGCGCAACCATCGCCGGGCGCGACGTAGCCTTTCGTGACTGCACGCAACTCGGTAAGGATTTCGGCGACGTCGTCGTGTTCTCTCATCATCATTCGAATCGGGTTCTGCACCGTCCCGAAGCACGAATCGGGAGCCGTGCCCGAGCCCGCCGCTGCGTCGAGAGAGACGACGTAGGGGAAGAGAATCTGTTCTTCCTTGACGATGTGGGGCTCGAGGTCTTCGATGAGCCGGCGCAGGAGGGTCTCGACCTGCCGCGTCTCGGGATGGGCTTCGCCGTGGCGCCCGTGAACCTTGGCGGCGAGGGGCGGGAGCGCCGCGATTGCGTCCCGGGTGAAGGCGTGGTGCGTCCGGACGATGAACTCCACGAGCGCGGTCAGCGTCTCCCTCTCCCAAGCCCGTCCCGTCGGGCGCGCCGACGCGGCGACGAGGCCCTGCAGCTCCTCCGGGTCGACGCCCGCGCGGCGGCAGGCCGCCTCGACGGTCGCCGTGCCCCCGCAGCAGTAGTCGATGCCGAGCTTCTCGAGCGTCGGGATGGCCCCGGGGTTTGCAATGGCGAAGGCCGCGATCGTGCCCGTTTCGGAAGCCATATCGTCCTCCTCGTCGAAGGGACGATAGAGACGGAGGGCGGTCTCGAGGCATGACCGACGTCATGTGCGGCGCCACTTTGGGCGAATCGGGAATGAGTCTTTATCGATGATATTGACGCCGCCGCATGAAGCGGGTCATACCGGAAGAAACTCGGCGGACCGAGGATCGGAGCGGAGGAAGCGGTGAGCGATTCCGGAAGGCTTTCCCCCTGGTGGCGGCACGGTGCCATTCTCGCGATGGCCTTCGGCTTCTCCGCTGTTTCGTGACGTCCAACGACGTCATCGGTTGACAGCGCGAAATGTGCCCTCGTAGATCACGGGTCCGCCCCGCACGAACGCGCGCCCCTCGGGAGGGCGGTTGTATTCGGTGAGCGGCCCCGCTGGATCCTTCTCGAATCCGCCGTGAAGGAGCTCCTTCGTGAGCTCCGCCTCGGTCAGGAAGCACTGGGGTTCTCCCGCGAACTGGGTGAACACGAACGACTCGCCCGGGACGGGCTGATCGTCGGGGGCGAGCGTGGTGCGGGAAAAGGTGAAGACGAACAGGCCCGAACCCGGTCGCGCGACGCGTGCCGCCTCGGCGATCGCGAGGCGGAATTCGGCGGCAGACCGCGCGAGATTCCAGATCCCGTGGGCGACCACGAGGTCGACGCTCGCGTCACCGAGCGGCAGCCGGTCCATCGGCGCGCGTACGAATGCGACCCGCCCGGCCACGCCTTCCGACATCGCCCGGCGCCGTGCCGCCGTCAGCATGGGCCAGGCCGTGTCGGTGCCGACCACCGTGGCTCCGAGCGCCGCCATGGGCGCCGCATTGCGGGCCGCACCGCAGCCCAGATCGAGGATGCGCAGCCCCGGACGGCGCGCGAGCTCGGTGCGGACGTACCCGATAAGAACCTGGTTGGGAGCAGCCGTCGAAAAGCCCGCGACGACTCCGGGCGCCTCCCATCGGCCGACACCGGTCACCGGGCGTGCTCC
>JBBQDQ010000328.1:0-2195 GCA_038319835.1 Thermoanaerobaculia bacterium
GCGGCCCCAGATCGATCCGGTGACGAGGCACGCGCCGGCGAAGGTCGCGCCCGCGGGGGCCGTGGCGCGGCCGGCGATTGCCGAGAGCGGGTGGCGCCAGACGAGCTGGCTGACCGAGGCGGCGGCAATCGCGCCCCACCCAGCCATGCCGAGCCAGGCGCTGGGGACATGAATGTAGAGGATACGGACGGTCTCGCCCTGCAGATAGTCGGGCGGGGTGATGAACAACCCGCCGCCGATGCCAGTCGAGACGAGCAGCAACCCGACGCCGAGGCACCATAGGGTGGCAGGGCGGGCGAAGCGCAGGAAACGGGCGGGATTGGCGAGGGCGTGCATCGGAGAGTGCCGAGTAGCCCGTCCGGACGCTTGAGGGAACTGCTTTGGGTCTGGCCCGAAGACGGATGCCTAGAGTTGCGCCACCGGGTCATGCGAGACCGGGATTTGCGCAATCTCGTCCTTGCGGCGCTGTTCTTCGGCGCGGAGGCGGTCGCCCTTGATCGAGCGCGAGGCGAGCACATCCCACGCGGCGGCGG
Organism: Thermoanaerobaculia bacterium; assembly: GCA_038319835.1. GTDB lineage: Bacteria > Acidobacteriota > Thermoanaerobaculia > UBA5066 > UBA5066 > Fen-183. The sequence continues at coordinate 534 of JBBQDQ010000328.1, forward strand.
CGCGCAGGTGATTGTCGCGGACATTCGCGAGGGCCGAGCCTTCGGCGAGCTTTTGTTCGGCATCGCGGCGTTCGGCGAAGAAGAGGGATTGGCTGGACATTGGTCGTCTCCTCTTCGGGGATATGGAAGCTTCTAAAACGAACCGGCCCCCTCTGACGAAGGGGCCGGGAAGTTCATTCAGATCTGGCCCCGAAGGAGCAGACCCGAACCGCTGGTTAGGCGGCCTGGAGGTTGACGGCGCTGACGCGGCCACGACGGTCGGGCTCGAGCTCATACGACACGCGCTGGTCGGTATTGAGCGTCTGCATGCCGGCGGCCTGGACGGCGCTGATGTGGACGAACGCGTCGTTCGTGCCATCATCGGGCTTGATGAAACCAAAGCCCTTGTCGGTATTGAAGAATTTTACGGTTCCTGAAATCATGTCTGGGGTCCTTTTCCCATGCGGCCGGACGACGATCGTCCGCCAGCTAGAAGCAGCGGAGAAGAGGAAGAGGACTCGTAGAGCCAGACCCGATCAGGCAACTGGTAGCCCGCGGAATATAGACGTGACGGCCAAAAATAGCAAATGAAGAGGTCGGACAATGACTTAAGTCTGGCCTTTCACAATCAATCGGCGGCCGATGAGCGCCCTATCAACGCCTGGGCCGTCGCGTCCGCGACTGCCGCCGGGTTGCGGCCGGATGAGGCGCTCTCCACCCATATCTGCTCGAGCCGGTCCGGGATGGCCTCGACCCGCCGCCGGACGAGCGAGGCATCGCCGTCGCGGATATATTCGGTCGAGACGTTGATCATCCCGCCGGCATTGATGACGTAATCGGGGGCGTAAAGGATGCCGCGGGCGTGGATCCGCTCGCCGTCCTCGGGAGTAGCGAGCTGGTTGTTGGCGCCACCGGCGACAATCGGCGTGTTGAGCGCGGCGATCGACTGCTCGGTGAGGATTGCACCAAGCGCGCACGGGCTGACGACGTCGGCGTCGAGCGACAGGATGTCGGCCGGATCGGCGACCTTGCCATTGACCTGGCTGGCGAGGGCCTGCGCGCGGGCGACATCGACGTCGGCGATGGTGAGGTTCGCGCCCTCGGCGGCGGCGTGGAGCGCGACGCCACTGGCGACGCTGCCCGCGCCCTGGAGCGCGATGTGGAGCCCGTCGACGCTGTCCTTGCCGAGCACGCGCTTGACCGCGGCCTTGATGCCGAGAAATACGCCGAGCGAAGTGTGCGGTCCGGGATCGCCACCGACCGCGCCGCCGGCGACGGGAAGCCCCGCGACAAAACGCGTTTTGCGCGCGATCTCGATCATGTCGGCGACGGTCATGCCGACGTCTTCGGCGGTGATATATTGCCCGCCCAGCCGATCGATCGCGGTGCCGAACGCGGCGAGCTGTCCGGGGGTCTTGTGGCGATCCTCACCGGCGAGAATGACCGCCTTGCCACCGCCGAGCGGGAGCCCGGCCATCGCAGTCTTGTAGCTCATCCCGCGCGACAGGCGCAGCGCGTCGGTCAGCGCGTCGGCATCGTCGGCATAATGCCAGTAGCGCGTGCCGCCCGCGCCGGGGCCGAGGTGGGTCGAATGGACCGCGATGATCGCGCGCAGGCCGCTGGCCCGGTCACTGATGAAATGCAGCGCTTCATGCGCGTCGAAATCGGGAAAACCCCACGGGG
>JBBQDQ010000329.1:0-2161 GCA_038319835.1 Thermoanaerobaculia bacterium
GGTCCGTGAGCTCGGCGAGCGGCCGGGGGGACGGGAGCTCGCGCAGGAGGGCGAGGAGCCCGTCGCGGTCGCGCGGATCGTCGCGATACTGGAGCCGCCGGAAAGCCGCCGACAGGCCGCGCCGCACCGGCACGAAGCTCAAGGCCATCAGGAAGCCGGCGGAGGTCTGGAGCGCGCCGCGCGCGTGCGGGATCGCGATCGCGAGCGGATGGGAGAGGACGATTTCGGCGACCGTGAAGAAGCCTGCGCCGACGAGGAGCGCACCCATGAGGGAAGCCGCCTCCCGCCCGAGGACCTCGACGTCCCACAGCCGGTAGCGCGTCAGGGCCGCGAGGAAGGCGGCCGGCACGAGCGCAAGCGGCAGGAGCGCAAGCGTCGAGAGGATCGGAATGGACCCGCCGAGGAGACGCGGCAGGAGGTTTAGGACGACGAGCGGGAGAAGCCCGACGGCCGTTCCGAGGAGGAGAAAGCGGACCTGCTTCTCCGTGAGGAGGTCGGTCGAACGGCGCGAGACGAGGACGAGGCGCAGCGCCGCGAGCGCGGCGCCCGCAGCCATCCAGACGATCTGGACGCGGTCGAGAGCCGCGACGGCGCCGAGGGCGCCGCCGGCGCCCGCGGCGGGGCCGAAGTAAACGCGCGCGGTCTCCACGAGAAGCGCCGCGGCGGGCAGGAACGGCAGCCAGGCCGGAATGCGGCGCGCGCGGCGCGGGAACGTGAGGACGAGGGCGAGGAGAAACGCGGGGAAGAGGGCGCGGGCCGCGTCCTCGGCGAGGACCGCGACGCGGAACATCCCGTCCACCGGGGGCGCGGGCGTCAGCGTGAGGACGAGGCCGACCGACAGGGCGAAGGCGGCATAAAGGAGGGACTCGCGGGACGGCCGCGGCGGCCGCAGGGCGGCCAGAGCCGACGCGAGGAATGCGCCTCCGACGGCGAAGAGGAAGAGGTACCGGAGGTCCCACGGCGCGGGCACGGGCGTCGTCGTGAGGCGACGCGTGGCGCCGTCCCGGAGGAGGACGATGTCCGCGGCGCTCTCGGCGAAGAGCTTCGCGGGTTCGAGCGCAGCGCGGGCGCCCTCTCCGTTCACGAGAAGCAGGAGGTCGCCGGGGACGAGACCGGCAGGCGCGGCCGATGGGCCGACGCGGTGCACCCGGAGGCTGTCCCCTTCCGGTGCGACGAGCACGTCGGCGCGGCCGAACGTTCCCACCTTCCGGACGAGGCAGAGCGCCGAAGGGATCAGCCCCGCGAAGAGAAGCGAAACGAGCCCCGCCCGCGCCAGCGCGCGTCCCTTCGAGCCGGCCATGTCCATGACCCGAGAATGCAGCAAGTCGAATGCCAGTCATCCGGGACTTTGAATCTCGAAAGAACACTGATTCAGCGCCACTTAAGTGACACGAATGAGGCCGAGACGACATCTCGAAACGGAAACTTGAACCAGACTATGGAGGTTTGGAGCGGGTCAGAAAGAGAGCGCCAGGCCGCCGGCGAGTCGACGATTGGTCTTTTCCTCGTCCTCGCCCTCGCGGCGCTTCCCGAACTCGATCGAGAAGAGGGCCCGCCAGTCGCTGCCGATCGCCTTGAGGACGGGGAGCGGGAGGCCCTGGGCCAGCGTGAAGTCCACGGCCTGCAGGTCGTTGTAGAGCGTCGTGGGCCCGCGCAGGAGCGACTGCGCGACCTGGCGGTATCCGATGCCGACCGACGTGTCCGTCGCGCGGACGCGGACGGCGGCCTGGGCGACGCCCCAGTTCGCCTCGTCCGACTGGATGACGCCGGCGCGCGCGCCCGACAGGCTGCCCGCGCGGAGTGAGATGCGCCCGTCGAATCCCGAGCCGAGGCGCGTCGACACGGTGAACGACGCGTCCGTCGCGACGTCGTTCGGGAAGAAGTAGAGCGAGTCGAGGCGGTCGAGGAAGTCCGCGTCGAACAGGAGGCGGTACGTTCCGTTGAGCTCTCGGCGCGAGACTTCCAGGGTGATGCCTTCGCCGTCGCGGTTCTGCCAGCGGAGGCCCCCGCGATACAGGGAGCGCGAGCGGCGCGTGAGGTCGGACTCGTCGGCGCCGGCCTCGCCCGGGCGGACGAGGAGGGCGTCCGTCAGGCGCTCGAATCGGCGCGACGCGAACCCGTAGACCCGCCAGCCGTCGCGCGTCTGGAGCGCCACCGTCAG
>JBBQDQ010000330.1:0-2135 GCA_038319835.1 Thermoanaerobaculia bacterium
AAGGGCGAGTATCGGAAGCAGATGGAGGAGATGGTCAAGCAGGGCTTCCTCCGGGCGCGGGTCAACGGAAAGATGGTGGACCTCGAGAGCCCGCCCGAGCTGGACAAGCAGAAGAAGCACACGATCGAGGTGATCGTGGACCGCCTCGTCGTGAAGCGCGATGACGACACGCGCCGGCGCCTGACGGACTCCCTCGAGACGGCGACGAAGGTGGGGAAGGGGCTCGTGACGGTGGCGTCTCTCGGCGCGGCCCCGGACGGGCCGACGACGGACGAGACGCTTTCGACGAGCTACGCCTGCCCCGACTGCGGGACGTCGCTCACCGAGATCACGCCGCGTCTCTTCTCGTTCAACTCGCCGTTCGGCGCGTGCCCCGGGTGCAGCGGCCTCGGCACGGTGCAGAAGGTGGATCCGGACCGGCTGATCCCGGACCCGTCGAAGTCCATCCGCGAGGGCGCGATCGTGCTCTACAAGCAGGGTTCGGCGAACTGGCGGCTCCGGCAGATCGAGCACCTCGCGAAGGTGATGAAGTTCTCGCTGGACGTGCCGTTCAAGAAGCTCTCTAAGGACGTGCAAGACGTCATCCTTCACGGCTCCGGCTCGAAAGAGATCAAGTGGAAGTGGAAGTCCGAGAAGGGCGAGTACAACTGGTCGTCGGCCTTCAAGGGCCTCGTGCCGCTCCTCGAAGGCAAATACAAGGAAGTCGAGAGCGAAGAGGCGCGCGCCGAGCTCGAGAACTACATGTCGGCCTCGCCCTGCCCGGCGTGCAAGGGCCGCCGGCTGAAGCCCGAGGCGCTTTCCGTGCTCGTGGATGGCCGCCCGATCGACACCCTCACGGCCGAGACGCTGGAGGACTCGAAGGCTTTCTTCGACGGCTTCAAGCCCTCGCCGCGCGAGCGGGAGATCGCCGGGAAGATCCTGAAGGAGATCGGAGACCGCCTCGGCTTCCTGAACGACGTCGGGATCGGCTATCTCTCGTTGTCGCGCGCCTCGGCCACGCTCTCGGGCGGCGAGGCGCAGCGCATCCGCCTCGCGACGCAGATCGGCAGCAAGCTGATGGGCGTCCTCTACGTTCTCGACGAGCCCTCGATCGGCCTCCACGCGAAGGACAACCGGAAGCTCATCGACACGCTCGTCGCGATGCGCGACCTCGGAAACACCGTCGTCGTCGTGGAGCACGACGAGGAGACGATCCGCCTCGCGGACCGCGTCGTGGACCTCGGCCCCGGCGCGGGCATCCACGGCGGTGAGATCGTGGGCGAGGGCCATGCCGACGAGCTCGTGAACTTTCCGCGCTCGCTCACGGGCAAGTACCTGTCCGGCGAGCTCGCGATCGAGGTGCCGGCGAAGCGCCGACCCGGCACGGGGAAGTTCCTGACGGTGGCGGGCGCCACGGAGAACAACCTCAAGAACGTCACCGCGAAATTCCCGCTCGGTGTCTTCACGGCGGTGACGGGGGTCTCCGGCTCCGGGAAGTCGACGCTCGTGAACGACATCCTCTACCGGGCCGCGGCGCGCATGTTCTACGAGTCGTCGGGCAAGCCGGGGGCCCATCGGAAGATCGAGGGGCTCGAGCACCTCGACAAGGTCATCGACATCGACCAGTCGCCGATCGGACGCACGCCGCGGAGCAACGCGGCCACGTACACGAACGTCTTCAACTCCATCCGCGACCTCATGTCCCAGGTTCCCGACGCCCGGATGCGCGGGTACGGCCCGGGGCGCTTCTCGTTCAACGTGAAGGGCGGCCGCTGCGAGAACTGCGCGGGCGGCGGACAGATCGCGATCGAAATGCATTTCCTGCCGGACATCTACGTCACCTGCGACGTGTGCGGCGGAAAACGCTACAACCGCGAGACGCTCGAGGTGCGCTACAAGGGCCTCAATGTCGCGGACATCCTCGCCCTCACGGCCGAGCAGGCTCGGGACGTGTTCGCGAACGTGCCTCCCATCAAGCTCATCGCGGACACGCTCAACGACGTGGGCCTCGGGTACATCCAGCTCGGGCAGCCCGCGACGACGCTCTCGGGAGGCGAGGCCCAGCGCGTGAAGCTGGCCCGTGAGCTGGCCCGCCGGGCGACGGGACGCACGCTCTACATCCTCGACGAGCCCACGACGGGCCTCCACTTCGACGA
>JBBQDQ010000331.1:0-2132 GCA_038319835.1 Thermoanaerobaculia bacterium
GAAGAGGGGATTTCTTCGAATGAATAGAGGGTGGCGATCCCCGGATGGTTCAGGCTCGCGAGCAGTTTCGCCTCGCGCCCAAAGCGCTCTCTCCTCTCTTCACCTTCAAAGAATTCCTCCGGCAGCACCTTTACCGCGACGTCTCGTCCGAGCCGCGGGTCCTTCGCCCGGTACACCTCGCCCATGCCGCCCGCGCCGAGGGCGGAGAGGACCTCGTACGGTCCGAGCCGTGTGCCTGCCGCGATCGCCAAGTGGGCGAGAGTCTAACGCGCGAAGGAAGGCGGGCCGCGGGCTAGAATCCCTCCGTGCCCCGTCTCGACGTTCGCAAGACGTACAAGCTCCTGATCGGCGGCGCGTTCGTGCGGACCGAATCAGGGCGCGCCTACACCGCCGCGGGCGGCGATCGGGAATTCCTCGCGCACGTGCCGCTCGGCTCGCGCAAGGACGTCCGCGACGCCGTGAAGGCCGCACGCGGCGCGTTCGCGGGCTGGTCGGGCCGGACCGCGTACAACCGCGGCCAGGTCCTCTATCGAGCGGCCGAGATGCTCGAGCAGCGCTCGCACGAGTTCGTCGACGCGATCCGCATCTCGACCGGAGCGTCCACGGGCGCCGCGAAGCGCGAGGTCGCGGCCTCCGTCGACCGGCTCGTCCACTTCGCGGGCTGGGCCGACAAGATCTCCGCCGTCCTCGGCAGCGTGAACCCCGTGGCCGCGCCCTACTTCGACTTCTCGACGCCCGAGCCGACGGGAGTGGTCGGCGTGATTGCCCCCGAAGCCCCGTCGCTCCTCCCGCTCGTGACGCGCGTCGCGGCCGCGATCGTCTCGGGCAACACGGCCGTCGCGATCGGCCCGGAGAAGACGCCAATCCCCGTCCTCCTCTTCGGCGAGGTCGCTGCGACGAGCGACTTGCCGGCCGGTGTCGTGAATCTCCTTTCGGGCAAGAAGAAGGAGCTCGTCCCCGCGCTCGCGACGCACCGCGAGGTCGACGCGATCGACGACGGCTCCGGCGACGTCGCGCTCGGGACGCTCGTCGAGGAAGAGGCCGCCGACCGCGTCCGCCGCGTCTCGCACCCGAAGGCTGCGGCCGTCGCGGACTGGTTCGACCCGAAGAAGACCGAGGGGCTCGCCGCGCTCGAGCCGTTCCTCGAGATCAAGACGACGTGGCACCCGGCGGGAGTCTGAAGCCTCTCTTCTTCTTCGATCTCGACGACACGCTCGTCGACCACCACGCGGCCGAGGAAGGCGCGCACCGCGAGACGCACGCGGCGCACGCGCCCGTCTTCAAGGGTGTTCCGTTCGAGACGTGGCTCGCGGCCTACCGGAAGAGCAACCTCGCTCTTTGGGAGCGCTACGGCAAGGGCGAGATCGACCGCCCGACGCTCTCGAGGCACCGCTTCCTCGACCCGCTCGAGACCCTCGGCCTGGACGCGGACCACGGCGCGGCGGTCGGCGGCTTCTACATGGACGCCTACGGGCGCAACTGGACGCTCGTCGACGGCGCCGAGGAGGTCCTCGAGCACGCGGCGCGCTTCGGCGTCGCGGGGATCCTCTCGAACGGGTTCCGCGAGACGCAGCACGGGAAAATCGCGCGTTTCGGCCTCGACCGCTGGGTTACGCACGTCGTCCTCTCGGAGGACGTCGGCGCGATGAAGCCCGCGCGCGAGATCTTCGACGCGGCTTGGAAGGCGGCGGGCGGGGGCCCAGGCCGGCGCGTCTACGTCGGCGACTCCTTCGCCACCGACGTCGTCGGCGCAAAATCCGCGGGCTGGTTCCCGATCTGGTTCGACCGGCACGGCCGCGGCGCTCCTCAGCCCGTGGTCTACGTGCGCCGGCTCGTCGACCTTCTCCCGCTTCTCTCCTGAGCCGGCGAGCGCCTAACGCTTGCCGGGCGTCGAGGGCGGCGTCATCGCCGAGGGGAGCGTCTTTTTCATCGCGGCCAGGACGGGCTCGTTCCCCGCGGGCGGCACGAAGCCGTGGTGCGTGAGGATGTGCCAGATCCGCCCGACCACGGCCTCGTTGAGGAGCGGCTTGCCGATCACGTCCGTGGCGCCCGACTGGATCGCGAACGCGAAGTGGCTGCGGTCGAGGCGGGCTGTCGTGAGGACGACGGGGAGCGCCGCCGTCTGCGGCTGC
>JBBQDQ010000332.1:0-2096 GCA_038319835.1 Thermoanaerobaculia bacterium
ACAACAAGGACAAGCACCTTCCCGTCCTGACGCTCCTTGCGAACCCGAACGTCACGGTCCGCCAGCGCGGCGTCATGGAGAAGTGCAACTACTGCATCCAGCGCGTGAACCGCGCCCGGATGGACGCCGAGAAGGAGAACCGCCGCGTCCGCGACGGCGAGGTCGTGACGGCCTGCCAGCAGGCCTGCCCGACGGAGGCGCTCGTCTTCGGCGACCTGAACGATCCCGCGTCGCGCGCCGCGAAGATGCGGAAGGGGCCCCTCGAGTACCCGCTCCTCGGCGAGCTGAACACGCGGCCGCGGACGACGTATCTCGCGAAGCTGACGAACCCGAACCCGAAGCTCGGCGACGCGCCCGCCGCCGCGGAGCACCACGGATGAGCGCGATCCCCGAGCGCCCTCCCGTCATCGCCCCGGGCTACACGCCCGCGACCGTCACGGACAAGATCAGCGCAGTCGTCCTGAACAAGACGCCGAAGTGGTGGTACGTCGGCTTCGGCGTCTCGTTCATCGCCCTGCAGCTCCTTCTCCTGTCGATGGCGAAGCTCCTCATGGTCGGCGTCGGGGTCTGGGGCATCAACATCCCGATCGGCTGGGGCTTCGCCATCGTGAACTTCGTCTGGTGGATCGGCATCGGGCACGCCGGGACGCTCATCTCGGCAATCCTCCTTCTCCTCCGCCAGACCTGGCGTACGTCGATCAACCGCTTCGCGGAGGCCATGACTCTCTTCGCGGTCGCAGCTGCGGGGCAGTTCGTCCTCTTCCACACGGGCCGCCAGTGGCTCGCCGTGTACTGGCTCTTCCCGTACCCGAACACGATGGGCCTCTGGCCGCAGTTCCGAAGCCCTCTCATGTGGGACGTCTTCGCGGTCTCGACTTACGCGACGATCTCGGCACTCTTCTGGTTCGTCGGCCTCATTCCCGACCTCGCGACGCTTCGTGACCGCTCGAAATCACTCGTCGGCAGACACGTTTACGGGATGCTCGCGATGGGTTGGCGCGGCTCGTCCCGACACTGGCACAACTACGAGGTCGCGAGTCTCCTCCTCGCCGGCCTCGCGACCCCGCTCGTCGTCTCCGTCCACACGGTCGTGAGCTTCGACTTCTCGGTCGGGATCATTCCGGGCTGGCACGCGACGATCTTTCCGCCCTACTTCGTCGCGGGCGCCATCTACTCCGGCTTCGCGATGGTCATGACGCTCTCGATCCCGCTCCGAAAGCTGTTCGGCCTCGAGGATTTCATCACGATGCGGCACCTGCAGAACATGGCGAAGGTCATGCTCGCGACAGGCCTCATCGTCGCCTACGGCTACGCGATCGAGATCTTCATGGCCTGGTACAGCGGCAACCCGTTCGAGCAGTACATGATGAAGAATCGCATCCTCGGGCCATACGGCTGGATCTGGTTCCTCCTCATCCTCTGCAACATCCTGACCCCGCAGCTCCTCTGGCTCCGAAGAGTGCGCAACTCCGTTCCGGCGCTTTTCGTGATCTCGATCGTCGTGAATATCGTTATGTGGCTCGAGCGCTTCGTCATCGTCGTCACGAGCCTTCACCGCGACTTCCTCCCGTCCTCGTGGGACATGTACGCGCCGACGAAGTGGGACTGGGCGTTCTACGTCGGATCCCTCGGCCTCTTCTTCTCGCTCATGTTCCTCTTCATCCGGTTCCTTCCCGTCATCTCGATCTTCGAGATGCGCACGATCGCCAAGGGCGACGCCGAGCGGAAGGGGGACGCTTGAGCCTCTTGCGCCGCTTCTTCTCCCGGCACGTCGCCCCCGGCGTCGGCAAGCCCGGCCCGCGCGAGGGCGGGGGCGAGCTTCCGCCGCACCTGTACGGCGTCATCGTCGAGTTCGCGGGCTCGCCGGCGCTCGTCCAGGCCGTCCACCTGGCCCGCAGGGAGGGCTACGTCGTCATGGAGGCCTACACGCCGTATCCCATCGAGGAGCTCAACGACGCGATCGGCCACGGTCCGTCGCGCGTGCCGCTCCTCGTCCTGATCGGCGGCATCGTCGGCGGGCTCGGCGGCTTCTTCCTGCAGTATTGGGCGGCCGGGATCGCGTACCCGCTCAACATCGGCGGCCGGCCGCTGAACAG
>JBBQDQ010000333.1:0-2057 GCA_038319835.1 Thermoanaerobaculia bacterium
CGAAGAGCCGGGCCCGGACCTCCGGCGGCATCCCCATGCCCGTGTCCGAGACCGTCAGGCTCGCGTAGAGTCCCGGCTCGAGGCCGGGTCGCGCGGCGGCGGACGCGTCGTCCACCTCTCTCGAGACCGTCGAGACGGTCAGCGTCCCGCCGGACGGCATCGCGTCTCGGGCGTTCACGGCGAGGTTCATGAGCGCCTGGTCGATCTGCCCGCGATCGGCCCGCACGTGCGGAAGGCCGGGGTCGAGACGCAGGACGATGCGCACGTCTTCCCCGAGGAGGCGGCCCAGAATGCCCTCGGAGGAGAGCGCGACCGCGTTGAGGTCGATCACGGTGGGCCGCAGCACCTGCTTGCGGCTGAAGGCCAGGAGCTGCTTCGTGAGCCCGGCCGCGCGGTCCGCGGCGCGGCGGATTTCGACCACATCCTCGCGCGCATGCCCCTCCGACCAGCCGCCAGCGCGATCCTTCCGAACAAGGCTGAGCTTCGCACGTCGATTCCCCCGAGTGTACCGCCGGCGGGGTAGAATCAGTCGCAGAGCGGACGAGGCGGCGCGCGCCGTCCGGCCTCTCAGCCTCTCGATGAAAAAACCCTTCTCCGGATCCCTCCCTTCGGTAGGGGTCGTCTCCCTCGGCTGCCCGAAGAACCTCGTGGACACCGAGGTGATGCTCGGCCATCTCCAGCGGGAAGGGCTCACGCTGACCGACCCCGAGAAGTCGCGCGTCGTCATTGTGAACACGTGCGGGTTCATCGACGCCGCCAAGGAGGAGTCCGTCGCCGCGATCCTCCGCGAGGTCGCGCGCAAGGAGGCCGGGGAGATCGACCGCGTCGTGGTCGCGGGCTGCATGGTCCAGAAGTTCGGCAGGGAGCTCGCCGCCGAGATCCCCGAGGTGGACCACTTCATCGGCCTCGACGAGCTCGAGAAGGCGCCCGCCGCGGCCCTCGGCCTCCCGTCGCTCCCGCGCTTCACGGACAAGCCGCTCGCCACGCGCCTTTACGACGACCTCTCGCCGCGCGTCCTGACGCACCGCAAGGGCTACGCGTACCTGAAGGTCGCAGAGGGCTGCAACAACCCCTGCACGTTCTGCACGATCCCGCAGATGCGCGGCCTCATGCGCTCGCGCACGGTCGCGTCGCTCGTGAGGGAAGCGCAATCCCTCGAGGCGCAGGGCGTCCGGGAGATCGTCCTGATCTCGCAGGACACGACGCGCTACGGCGAGGACCTCGGCCTCGGGCGGACGGGCCTCGCGCAGATCGTGAAGGCGCTCCTCGCCGAGACGGGCTTCCCGTGGGTGCGGTTCCTGTACGCGTACCCCAAGACGCTGCATCCGGGAATCTTCGAATTGATGGCGAAAGAGCCCAGGTTCGTGCCCTACGTCGACATGCCTCTCCAGCACGTGAGCCGCCGGATCCTCGCCGCCATGAAACGCGGCGGCGACGCGGCCAGCTATCTCCGGCAATTCGAAGAAATCCGAAAACTCGTCCCCGACATCGCTCTAAGGTCGACGTTCATCGTCGGCTTCCCCGGGGAAGAAGAAAAAGACTTCCTGGAAGTGGAAGAGTTCCTCGAGGCCGTCCGCTTCGACAACGCGGGCGTCTTCACGTACTCGCCGGAGCCGGGCTCGGGCGCCGAGCCGCTCGGGGACCCTCTTCCACTCGAAGAAAAATCTTCGCGCCGCGACCGTCTGATGGAAGTCCAGCAGAAGATCTCCCTCTCGAAGAACCGCACGAAACGCGGCAAGACGTTCGACATGCTGCTCGAAGGTCCGTCCGCGGACACGGACCTTCTTCTCGAGGGCCGCATTGCGGGTCAGGCCCCCGAGATCGACGGCCGCGTCCTCGTCAACGACGTTCCCTCGGGCTGGACGCCGCGCGTCGGCGAGATCGTCCGCGTCGAGGTGACCGAAGCGCACGCCTACGACCTCGTCGGCCGGATCGTCGCTTAAGATCCGGCCTCGTTGCAGGTTTTTCGCGATCCGCTCCGCTCCGTCGACCTGCCCCGCGGGGGCGTCGTCACCGTCGGCAACTTCGACGGCGTGCACCTCGGCCACCAGGCGATG
>JBBQDQ010000334.1:0-2049 GCA_038319835.1 Thermoanaerobaculia bacterium
GCTCGCGAGCCGCGAGCAGCAGCGCCGGGACGTCGTCATGAAGCACCTCGAGCGCGCCAAGGACGAGGCCGCCCGGCCGCCGGAGAAGAAGCCCGAGCCGGAGGCCGAAGTCGTCTACATCCCGTCCGTAGCGACGCTGCGCGTGAAGGAGAAGTCCGGCCCCGGCAAGTTTTCCATTCGCAAGGCGATGCCCGACGAGCCCGCGCCGCGGCCCGTCGCGCGGCCCGCGCAGATGGCGAAGAAGCCTGACGCACCGCAACGCGTCCTTCCGTTCCCGAAATCGCGTGACGCCACGGGCTGGGTGTTCCCTCCCGAGAAGCTCCTCCGGGCGGCCCCGAAGCGCGATCGCGAGCGCGACCGTGAGGAATACCGCCAGACGATGGAGCTCATCGCCGCCAAGTGCCTCGAGTTCGGCGTCGAGGGGGTCGTGGACGCCTACACACCCGGCCCCGTCGTCACGACGTACGAGTTCAAGCCCTCGGCGGGCGTGAAGGTCTCGCAGGTCGCCTCGCTCGAGAACGACCTCGCGCTCGCCCTCGCGGCCGAGAAGGTCAGGATCGAACGCATGCCGGGGCGCGCCGCGATCGGGATCGAGGTCCCGAACCGCAACCGCGACATCATCGCGCTGCGTGAGGTCGTCGAGAGCGAGAAGTTCCGCCGCTCGCCGTCGCTCCTCACGATCGCCCTCGGGATCGACGTGCAGGGCGAGCCGGTCATCGCGGACCTCGCGCGGATGCCTCACCTCCTCGTCGCCGGGCAGACCGGAGCCGGCAAGAGCGTCGGCGTGGGGGGGATGATCACGTCGATCCTCTTCAAGGCGCGGCCGGACGAGGTCAAGTTCATCTTCGTCGACCCGAAGATGAACGACATGAAGGACTACGAGGACCTCCCGCACCTCCTCGTGCCGGTCATCACGGACCCGAAGAAGGCCGCGAATGCGCTGAAGTGGGCCGTGGACGAGATGGAGGGCCGCTACAAGCTCCTCTCCGAGTGGCCCGGCGTGAGGAACATCGAGCAGTACAACGCCGCGATCAAGGACCCGAAGGCGCTCGCCGAGGTGCGCGAGAAGCTCGGGGAGAAGCTGAAGGCCGACGAGTCCGGCGTGATCTCGCCGATGCCCTACATCGTGATCGTGATCGACGAGCTCGCAGACCTCATGATGACGGCGCCCCGTGAGATCGAGGAGTCCGTCGCGCGGCTCGCACAGAAGGCGCGCGCCGTCGGCGTCCATCTCATCCTCGCGACGCAGCGCCCGTCCGTGGACGTCATCACGGGCACGATCAAGGCGAACCTTCCCTGCCGCATCTCCTACACGACGCGCACGAAGATCGACTCCCGCACGATCCTCGACTCGATGGGCGCCGAGGCCCTCCTCGGAGCGGGCGACATGCTGTTCCTAGCGCCCGGGACCTCGTACCTCCAGCGCGTGCACGGCGGGTTCATCGGCGGAGACGAGACGAAGGAGATCTGCCGCTTCCTCAAGAAGCAGGGCAAGCCGATCTACGACGCGAGCGTGACGGAGGACCGGGAGGCCCAGGCCGCGGCCGCGGGCGCGCGCTCCGGGTCCGACGAGAACGATCCGATGTACGACGAAGCGGCGCGCCTCGTCGTCCGCGAGCGCATGGCCTCGATTTCGTTCCTGCAGCGGCGGCTCGAGATCGGTTTCTCCCGCGCGGGCAAGCTCATCGACATGATGCAGCGCGACGGGATCGTGGGACCGCCGGCCGGCGGGAGCCGTAGTCGCGAGATCCTGGTCCCGACGGACTACTTCGAAGAGATCGACCGCAACCGGCGGTCGTAGGGGCCACGGAGTTGGGGAACCCCGGACGGGGGTTCCCCAAGCCCCTCAGCGTTACTTTTTTGCGCCGAGGATCGCGTCCTTGGCGGCCTTGGCGACGCGGAACTTCACGACGCGCTTCGCCGGGATCTTGATCGCCTCGCCCGTGGCCGGGTTGCGGCCCATGCGGGCCTTCCGGTTGACGAGCACGAGCTTGCCGACGCCGGGGAACGTGAAGGTGTTCTTCGCCTGCTTGTAGGCGAGGTTGGCGA
>JBBQDQ010000335.1:0-2028 GCA_038319835.1 Thermoanaerobaculia bacterium
GGAGAAGCAGAACCTGGACGAGGCCGTCGTGCGGGCGGCTGCGTTCCTCGGGAAGGTGTCCCGGGCCCGGGAGCGCTAGAAGCTCTTCCGAAGAGCCACGAAGGCCGCGCCCGCGAGAGCGATTCCGAGAATCGCGAGCCCGTACGTCGAAAGCGACGGAATGCCTGAAACCGTGAGCGGCGCCGGCACGGGAGGTCCCGGGCCGCCGCTGCACGCCGTGACGGCGTTGCTGTCCAGTGTGACGGTCCCGTTCCGCGCCAGGAGCCTCCCGTTCACGTTCGCACCGGTGTTCACGGTGATGCTCAAGAGCGCGAGAACGTTACCCGCGAGCGAGGTGGTCGTCCCGATCGTCGCCGAGCTCGTGACCTGCCACCAGACCCCGCAGGCCGAGGCTCCGTTCGTCAGTGCGATCGACGAGCCGCTGGCGGTCGTGAGTCCGCTTCCGACCTGGAAGATGTAGAGCCCGGCGCCGTTCAGCGTGAGTGTTCCCGTCAGCTGGGCGGTAGAGGAAAAGCAGTAGACGCCCGGCGTGAGCGTCGGCACGGTGCCGCCGGAGCCGAGGACGAGTCCCGTGAGGTTGTTCAGGGCGGGGCACGCCCGGCCGGCGGCGTCGTTGTACGCCGTCGTCAGGTCGGTCTGCGCCTGGCGCGCAAGGGCGTCGGCGAAATGGAGGGTTCCGTTCACGCTCCCCGGGGGGAACCCGGTGATCGATGCCGCAGGATAAATGCCGACGTCGCCGGTGACGACGGTGGACCCGGTGTTCGTGACATTTGGCGTCGCTCCCAGGACCGCGAAGTTCGAGGCCGAACCGAGGTTCACGTTCTGCGCGGCGACCACGGAGGGGACGCCAAGGACTGCGACAATCCCCGCAAGAGCCATCGCTCGGGCCACGTTGATGTTCATTGTTCAACTCCTGGTCGACGGCGCACAGGGCTCTCGTCCGGTAGCAAACCCTACATCTCCCGCTCGCAGGAGCAAGGAACGGGCCACGGGCGTCAGGTCCGAGCGGTTGGTCGGGTTTCACCGATTCTCAGAACCCAGGCTCGGTCGTCTCGATACCCGGCCCGCTGCGCGGCGGCCCGGAAGCGGCCCGGGGGCTCGAACTGGGGCTCGTCCGTGAGAACGATCGTCCCCCAGTGCATCGCGACGAGCGTCTTCGCGCGGACGTCGCGCCCCAGTGTGGCGGCCTCCTCCGGGTCGAGGTGGACGGGCCGCATGATGGACGAGGGCTCGTAGGCGCCGATCGGGACGAGCGCGAGGTCGAACGGACCGTGCCGCGCCCCCGTCTCCGCGACGATCGGCCCGTAGCCCGTGTCGCCCGCGAAGAAAAGGCGGAGAGTGGGCGAGACGATGGACCACGAGGCCCAGAGCGTCTCGTTGCGGTCGAACGGGGTGCGGCCCGAGAAGTGGACTGCGGGAAGACAGGTGAGCGAGAGGGAAGAAGACGAGGAAGAGGAGGATCTTCTTAGAAGGGTGCCCTCGCCCCATCCGAGCTCGCGGGCATCCGAGTAATGGCGCGCCGCGAAGAACGACCCAAGCCCTGAAGGAACGATGGCTGCCGGCGCTCTCCCCACTTTCAAAGAAATCTCTCTTACGGATATCCCGTCGAGGTGATCGTAGTGATTGTGAGAGACGACGACCGCATCGAGCTCCGGGAGGTCGTCCACGCCGAGGCCGGGCGGGACGTAGCGCTTCGGGCCGATGCCGGGGAGAGGGCTCGCGTAGTCGGACAGGAACGGGTCGGTGAGAATCGTGAATCCGGCCGTGCGAATGAGAAAGCACGCGTGCCCGAGCCACGTGAGGCTCTCGGGGCCGGCAGCGGCGAGGGCCGCCCTGGCCTCGGCCGGCGGAACGACGTGGCCGCCCGGCACGTCCGGCGGTCGCTGGGCGACACGGCGCAGGAAGAACGGGAGGAAGTCGGACGGGCCCGCGGTCTGTGCCGGGCTACCCGGAGGGTTGCGAAAGCGCACGCGGCAGGATACCGGCGCCCGCGCGGGTTAGCATCCGTTTCATGCGACGGATTCTCAC
>JBBQDQ010000336.1:0-2014 GCA_038319835.1 Thermoanaerobaculia bacterium
CTCGCCGCAGATCGCACCGTGGGCTTTCTCCTGGAAAGTGAAAAGGGCGGGGCGGAGCAGACCCGCCCGGCGGCGCTCGCCGGGGCGGTCGCGGCGGCCGCCGCTGCGGCCCCTGTCGCTGCGGGCGGCCTCCTCGCGACCGTCGTCGGGCGTGCGACCCTCGAGCTCGCGGGCACCCGTCTCGACGTCGAGGTGCGTGGAGCATCCACCTTCGAAGGGAATCTTCTCTTCAGCATGAATTCCCCCCTGCTCGGCCGCCCGAACGCCGAGAACCTCCTCGCCGCGGCGGCCGCCGGCGTCGCGCTCGGCTTTGCGCCCGCCGAGATCGCTTCGGCGCTCTCGTCCGTCGGAACCGTCCCGGGCCGCCTCGAGCGCATCGAGAACACGCGCGGGCTGACCGTCCTCGTCGACTACGCGCACAAGCCCGCCGCCCTCGAGGGCGTGCTGCGCACGGTGCGCCCGCTCGCGCAGGCGGGCGGCGGCCGCGTTCACGTCGTCTTCGGCTGCGGCGGCGACCGCGACAAGGCCAAGCGCCCCGTGATGGGCCGCATCGCCGCGCAGCTCGCCGACGACGTCGTCGTCACGTCCGACAACCCGCGCTCGGAAGACGCCGGGGCGATCATCGCCGAGGTTCTGAGCGGCGTCCCGGCCGGGATCGCGGCGGCCGCGATCGCCGACCGGCGCGCCGCGATCGCCGAGGCGCTCCGGCGCGCCCGGCCCGGCGACGTCGTCCTCATCGCGGGCAAGGGCCACGAGACGGTGCAGGTCGTCGGGAGCGAGGAGCTTCCCTTCGACGACCGCGCGGTGGCGCGCGACCTCCTCGCCGGAGGAGGCGCCCGATGATCCCGTGGCTCCTCCACCCGTTCTTCGGCAAGGTGCCGGTCCTCAACGTCTTCCGGTACATCACCTTCCGGGCCGCGAACGCGGCGCTCATGGCGCTTCTCCTGTCCATCTTCCTCGGGCCCGCCCTCATCCGTTGGCTCCGGTCACGGCAGATCGGCCAGTCCATCCGCGAGGAAGGCCCGAAGGGGCACCAGGCGAAGGCGGGCACGCCGACGATGGGCGGCGTCCTCATCAACCTCGCGATCGCGGTCCCGACGCTCCTCTTCGCGGACCTCTCGAACGCGTACGTCTGGGTCGCCCTCGGCGCGACGTTCCTCGCGATGCTCATCGGGGCGGGCGACGACTGGCGCAAGGTCTCGCGCAAGCAGAACCGCGGCCTCTCGGGCCGCCAGAAGCTGGTCCTGCAGTCCGTCATCGGGCTCGCCGTGGCGTGGGCCTCGCTGAGGATCTTCGAGGCGCGAATCGACGCGACGCACGTCGCGTTCCCGTTCCTCAAGAACGTCCACCCGGACCTCGGCGTCCTCTACGTCCTTTTCGCAGCCGTCGTCGTCGTCGGCTCCTCCAACGCCGTGAACCTCACGGACGGGCTCGACGGGCTCGCGATCGGTGCGACGCTCGTGGCCTCCGGGACGTTCGCGATCCTCGCGTACATCGCGGGCAATGCACGGGCCGCGAACTACCTCCTCGTGCCCTACGTCCCGGGGACGGGCGAGCTCGCCGTCTTCTGCGCGTCGATCGTCGGCGCTTCGCTCGGCTTCCTCTGGTTCAACGCGCACCCGGCCGAGGTCTTCATGGGCGACACGGGCTCGCTCGCTCTCGGCGCCGCGCTCGGGACCGTCGCCGTCCTCATCAAGCAGGAGGTCCTCCTCGTCCTCGTCGGCGGCCTCTTCGTCGTCGAAGCCGTGTCCGTGATCCTGCAGGTGGGCTCTTTCAAGCTGACGGGCAAGCGGATCTTCCGCATGGCTCCCCTCCACCACCACTTCGAGCTCCTCGGCTGGGCCGAGTCGAAGGTGATCATCCGTTTCTGGATCGTCGCGATCCTCTTTGCGCTCGTCGCGCTCGGGTCGCTGAAGCTGCGATGAGCGTCGACGTCGGACCCGACCTGCCCGAGATCCGCGCCGCCGCGGTCTTCGGCCTCGCCCGTTCGGGAAAGGCCGCCGTGACGGCTCTC
>JBBQDQ010000337.1:0-1957 GCA_038319835.1 Thermoanaerobaculia bacterium
AGGGCACCGAGCAGGTCGCCCTCGAGGACCCGACGAAAAAGAAGGTCGAGAAGGACGATGACAACTGACCGGGCGATCATCGAGACGGCCGGCCTCACGAAGGTCTTCGGCGCGAACGGGAACGCCGTCCACGCGCTCCGCGGCATCGACCTGACGGTCGCCCGCGGCGAGTTCGTCGCCCTCGTCGGTCCCTCGGGCTCGGGAAAGTCGACTCTCATGGCGATCATCGGCTGCCTCGACTCGCCCACCGCAGGCACGTACGCGATCGACGGCGTGCCGGTGCAGGGTCTCTCGGGCGCCGCTCTCGCGCGCATCCGGAACGAGAAGATCGGCTTCGTCTTCCAGAGCTACAACCTCCTGCCCAAGGCTTCGATCGTCCGCAACGTCGAGCTGCCTCTCCTCTACGCGGGCGTCTCGCGCAAGGAGCGCCGGCGCCGCGCGCTCGAGCTCCTCGAGCGGGTCGGCATTCCCGAGAAGGCGAACGCCCTCCCGGCGCAGCTCTCCGGCGGCCAGAGGCAGCGCACCGCGATCGCGCGCGCGCTTGCGAACACGCCCGCGCTCCTCCTCGCGGACGAGCCGACAGGCGCCCTCGACTCGAAAACGGGCGAGGAGGTCCTCGCCCTGTTCCAGGAGCTGAACCGGCAGGGCAACACGGTCGTCCTCGTCACGCACGACCCGCACATCGCCTCGCTCGCGCAGCGGAAGGTCGAGCTGCGCGACGGGCTCGTGGTCGCCCCCGAGCAGAAGGCGGCCTGATGTTCTCGGGCGCGTTCCGGGAGCGCCTCTTCGGGGCCTGGGTCGAGATCCGCGAGAACTTCGGCCGTTCGACGCTCCAGACCCTCGGGGTCATCCTCGGCGTCGCGTCCGTCCTCGGCGGGTTCTCGATCTCGGACAGCCAGCGGAAGAGGTCGGACGAGCGCTGGGTGAAGCTCGGCGGGATGGACCGGCTGAACGTCCAGCCCTCCGGCGCGATCAAGGACAGCCAGCCCACCGCTCTCCAGAACGCGAACCTCGGCCTTCGCAACGAGGACGCCGAGGAGGGCAACGCCCTCGACGCGCAGGTCACGTCCGGCGTCTCGCAGCAGAAGAACGCGCGCGCCCGGGTGCGCTCGGCGTACGCGGATCAGGACCGCCAGATCACCGGCATCGGCGGTGACTACATGGCGCTCAACGGCTACGCGATCGAGCGGGGTCGCTCCCTGACAGCCGAGGACTTCGAGAGCGGGAGGCCCGTCGCGATCCTCGGGGCGGAGGCCGCCTCCACGTTCTTCCCGACGGGCGAGATCGTCGGCCAGACGATACGACTCGGCGACATCCCGGTCACGGTCGTCGGGACGTTCTCGGAGAAGGTCTTCCGCTTCCGCGAGAACCAGAAGAACCAGTTCTGGTGGCGGAACCGCTTGATCGCGGTCCCGTCCACGCTCGTCGCGCGCCGGATGAACGGCGACAAGTGGCAGCGTGTGGACCGGGTCGTTTTCCGGATCCGCGACCTGAACGTCATGGAGAAGTTCGGCGACGGCCTCTCGAGCCTTCTCCTCGGCAACCACCGCCAGCAGGAGGACTTCCGGATCGACGACATCGCGGCGCGCATTCGCAAGCAGCGGAGCCAGGGGGACGTCTACAACGTCATCTTCATGCTCTCGGGGATCCTGTCGCTCATCGGCGGCGGCATGGTCAACGTGAACATCCAGATGGCGACCCTCAAGGAGCGCGTGCGCGAGGTCGGCGTCAAGATGGCAATCGGCGCGTCCGGCCGCGAGATCTTCAAGGGCTTCATGACCG
Source organism: Thermoanaerobaculia bacterium (assembly GCA_038319835.1). Taxonomy (GTDB): domain Bacteria; phylum Acidobacteriota; class Thermoanaerobaculia; order UBA5066; family UBA5066; genus Fen-183. Next base: position 1,783 of record JBBQDQ010000337.1, read on the forward strand.
AGGCGCTCCTCCTGACGAGCTTCGGCGCGGTCGCCGGGCTGGTCGGCGGGGTTCTGTTCTCGAAGACGATCACGTCGTTCCTCCAGATCCCCCTCTTCATGCAGCCCGCGAGCTTCCTGTGGGCATTCGCGCTCGCGGCCGGGTTCGGCTTCCTCTTTGCCCTCTACCCGGCGTG
>JBBQDQ010000338.1:0-1884 GCA_038319835.1 Thermoanaerobaculia bacterium
CGCGAGGCGCTGCAGCGCGAACGCCGCCTTGCGCTGGTCGGGCGTCGCGAGGTGCGAGATCACGCTCAGGCTCGCCGGGCGGAACGCCTCGCCCGTAACGGCGAGAAGGAACGTGAGGACCGCGATCGACGGGAGCGACCGTGCGAAGGGGACGAAAAGGAGCAGCAGACCCGAGACGAGGAGGGAGCCGCGCAGCATCCGGACCGGGCCGAAGAGGTCCGCGAGGCGCCCCGCGAAGGGACCGGCGACGAGCGCTCCGACCCCGAAGAGAGCGAGAACGCCACCCGCGGCCGAAGCCGTGATGCCCAGGTCCTTGGTGAGGTAGAGGATCAGGAACGGAAGGAACATCGTGCCCGACCGGTTCACGAGCGTCGCGCCCGCGAGCACCCACAGGGGGCCGGGCAGGCCGGAAAGGCCCCGCCACGGGTTCATCGCCGGCCTCGGGGCGGAACCGCCACGCGACGAGCATACTGTGGGGCCGGTTTGCGGGTGTATTCCCGGCTTGCGGAGATACGATCAGGTCGATTGGCGGGCGAGGCGGGAGGCGCGACGGGACCGGGTCAGCGCGGACTCGTCCCGAGGGGACCCTCAGCGTAGAGAAGAACCATCGTCCTGCAGTACTGGAACGGGGAAACGTTGAACCCGTAGTGCAGGGAGAAGTTCCCCGTGGGCGACGACGGGATCGGGTCGTGGAAGACTTCGCACGGCGAGAAGAAGTTTCCCTTCGAGACCATCGTGATCTGCTGGTCCACGACGACCCATCCGTTCTTCAGTTTGCCGCTGACCACGTCGCTCCCGTGGTCCGACGTCACGTCGACGGTGTTGCTGTGCGAGGCGTCGAGCGTCCGGCCCGCCGTGGGATCGCAGTTGTTGATGTCCGCTCCCGGGGAGCAGTCTGTCTTGACCTCGTACGCCTCGAGGACCCGGTGGTCGCGCGCGGCCTTGAAGTCGACGCGCGGCGGGACGGCCGGGCTCTGATTCGTCGCGGTCGTGACAACGATCTGGGCTCCCTCGATGCCGTACTGATCGGCGGCGCCCGCGAGGGTCGACGGGACGTGAAGGCCGATCCCGCTGTCGTGCCACTCCCTGACGATGAGGGCGACGCTCCCGAAGTTTCCCTGGAGGGCCGCGGAACCCTGCTGGGTCCCGAAGCAGTGGCCGAGGACGAGGACGTCGCTGTCGGGCGTCACGAGTCCGATGACGCCCGCGACCACAGGCGTCGCGCACGGTGTGGGCTTCGGCCCCGGCGTCGGCACGATGCGGATTTGGGCGATGGCGGCGCTCACGAGGGACTTCGACCGGTCGATCTGCTGGCGGTGCAGCGCGGCCGATCGTACCTTGAGGGCCTGAAGGTGCGGGCCGGCCTGCGCGAGCTTCATCCTGAGCTCGGCGTCGGCCTCGGCCCGGGCGTTCTTCAGGGGTGCGAGGAGAGCGGCCTTCGTCGTGACCTTTCCGTTGATCTCGATCGGAGCGTCGTCGGCCAGACTCACGAGCTGATCCTTCGAGAGCGCCGTGAATTTGACCGGAACCCTGAGCCTGGGGACCTGCACCGCCGCGGGTCCAGCGAGCGCCGTGGCAGAGGCGAAAGCGACGAGAACGAGCGAGAGACGAGTCCGAGCGCTGGGCATGGGGGAGCCTCCTCTTTGGAGGAGAGACGGCCCCGGGCCGTTATCGGTATAGACGATGTCTCAAATGACGCGCGTCGCGGCGCGCGTCAGGCGGTCCATGACGGCACGGCCGATTCCGCGGCGCGGGATCGCAAGCGCGAGAAGCTCGGTTCCCCGGCGGCGCGTGCGGAGCGCCGCGAAGAGGTTGTGCGCGATCTCTTCCTGGGTGTCGCCGAGGGGAAAGAAATTCTGCTTCGGAAAGAGAGGAGAAAGGGAG
>JBBQDQ010000339.1:0-1824 GCA_038319835.1 Thermoanaerobaculia bacterium
CTTGCCGGGGAGGTTGAGCCGGTGAGAGACGGCAGACTTCCGGCTGACTGCCTGGGACGCTGCGCGAGAGGCCTCGCGGGCCCGCGCCGCGAGGATGATGCGGGCGATGACGGCCTCGGCCACCGACTTGTTGTCGTTCAGCCACTTCTCGAGCGCGGGGCGGACGGCGCCGTCCATGGCCGCGGCCATCTCCGGGTTGTTGAGGCGGTCCTTCGTCTGGCCCTGAAACTGCGGCTCGAGAACGTACGCCGAAAGCAGCACCACGATGCCCTCGCGGATGTCCTCCGCCGTGACGTTCACGCCCTTCGGCAGCAGCTCGTGCGTCTCGACGTAGTTGCGCACCGCCTTCGTCACGCCCGAGCGCAGCCCGTTCTCGTGCGTGCCGCCGGACGGCGTCGACACACCGTTCACGAACGAGCGGACGTGCTCGTCCGTCGCCTCCGTCCAGACGAGCGCGAGCTCGAGGCGGGGCTCCTCGGGCCGCTCGAGGACGAATGCGCCCGCGTGCGTGGCGGCCTTGCCGCGCTGCGCCACGACGTGCGTGAGCCAGTCCGCGAGACCGCCCTCGTGCGCGAGCTCCTCGCGGACCGGCGGCTTCTGCGTCTCGTCCGTGAAGACGACGCGCAGGCCGCGGTGGAGGTACGTCTTGGCCTCGAGCCGCTCGCGGATCTCGGCCGCGTCGAAGGCGAGCTTGCCGAAGATCTCGACGTCGGGCCGAAAGCGCACGGTCGTCCCGGAGCCGCGCACCTTCTCGCCGCCCGAGATCTTCGCGACCTTCGACGTCGCCTTGCCCTTCGCGTACGTCTGCTGCCACGTGTGGCCGTCGCGCTTGACGGTGACGGTCATCTCCGACGAGAGCGCGCAGACGACCGACGAGCCGACGCCGTGCAGTCCGCCCGAGTGGAGGTAGTTCTCCTGGTCGAACTTGCCGCCGGCGTGGAGCGTCGTGAGGATGAGCTCGAGCGCGCTCTTCTTGTACTTCGGGTGGACGTCGACCGGGATGCCGCGGCCGTTGTCCGAGATCTCGATTTCCCGGCCGTCGGCGATGAGCGTGACCTCGAGGCGCGTCGCGTAGCCGTTGATGACCTCGTCGATCGCGTTGTCGACGATCTCGTTGACGAGGTGGTGGAGGCCCCGCGTGTCGACGCCGCCGATGTACATGCCCGGGCGCTTGCGGACGGGATCGAGGCCTTCGAGGACGGTGATGTCGCGAGCGGTGTAGGTGGTGGCCATGAAGCGACGAGAGGGTGCGGCGAAAAGGCTTCCCGGTCAAGCGGCCGGGTCCCCCGCTCCTTGGCGCGTGAACTCGCTTCGCTCAGACAGCACGCGCCGGCGTCGGAGGGACCCGGCCGCTTTCCCGGTATCGTCCACCGGGTGTCCTCCCTCCTCTCCCGCGCGTTCGACTTCTTCCTCCTCGTCCTCGACCGGACGGGCGCGGGCGCGCGCCTCGCCGCGCTGCCGCTTTTCCCCGCGGCGCTGCCGCTCGCGCCGCGCCTCGCGTGGGCGCTCGCACTCCTCGGCGCCGCCGTCCTCCTTTTCTACTCGTCGCTCGCGGCCGGTCCGGACCGGGGCGTCGCGGCGTTCCGCGTCGTCGCGCTCCTCGCCGCGTGCATCCTGCCGATCCTCGCGGCCCGGCTCGTGCCCTCGGGCCACGCGCGCCCGTTCGGAGGTGCCGTCCTCGTCCTCGTCTTCGCGGCCGCGCTCGTCCACCGCGGGCTCGCGCGACGCCGAAGGGAGAGTCTCGCCTCCCGGATCCTCGAGGGCGCGCGGTGGGTCCTCGAGCTCGCCGGGATCGCGCTCTGCGCGGCCGCCGTCGTCGTCTGG
>JBBQDQ010000340.1:0-1804 GCA_038319835.1 Thermoanaerobaculia bacterium
CGCTGCGGAGCCTAGCGCCCGGCCGGCGCGGCGCCGAGGCGCGCGTCGATCCCGAGGGCGCGCGCGGCGCGCCCGGCGACTTCGAGGAGGGAAACGCTCGCGGGCCGGGCCGGGGAGATGCCGGGGCCGATCGCGCCGAAGGACGCGTCCAGAACGGGATCCGAGGCGCGATACCCGTGCCCCCCGCGGTTGCCGGGGCTCCCGAGGACCTGCGCGCCGCCGCGCCAGAACTCGTTCCCCGGCTTCAGGAGGACGACGACGTCTCCCGAGCGCGGGTGGTCGAGGCCAAGGCGCGCGAGGTCCGCGTGGGCGACGACTTCGTCGACGAGGCCTTCTTTCAGCGCGGAAAGATCCCGGAGGTCGGCAAGGAGCGCCGACGCCGCGGCGGCGCGCTCGGCGCCCGCGAGCGCCGGGTCGAGATAGACGTGCGCGATCCCGCTCGTCGCGCAGACCTGCACGCGCTTTGCGCCCGCGCCCGGGCCCTTCGGGCCGACGGGCGTCCAGCCCTTGTCCGAGAGGTACTTCTCGAGATTCACGCCCGTCACGAGCGGGACGATCCCGTGGTCGCTGAAGAACAGGAACGAGTCGCGGGACGTGAGGGCCGCGAGGACGGCCGCCGCGGAGCGGTCGGCAGCGCGGAAGGCGCGGACGACGGCATCCTTCGAGCCGCCGTACGGGCCCGGCTCGAACGCGTGCTCGACCTCGTCCACGAGGGGCTGGTAGCCGACGAGCAGGTCGAAGCGTTCGCTCCGGATCGTGAAGACGAGAGTCCTCGTGAGGTAGTCGGCGAGACGCGCGGCCTGTTCCTCGTGGGCGGCGTCGTCCCGCTTTCGCGGCGCGCGCAGGAAGGCGTAGTCGGGCGGCCCGGGCCAGCCGCCGACGGCCGCCTCGAGGCGGCGCCGGTAGTCCTGGGGATAGCCGGGCACCGCGTAGAACGCGCCGACGTAGACCTCCGCTCGTGCGAGCGAGGGGTCGAGCTCCTCGAGCCGGCACCACGACGTGAAGGTTCCGCCGTCTCCCGGCATCGCGAGGGCGAACCAGCCGTGCGCGGGAACCGCGCCGAGCGACGTCCGGGCCGAGCCGTCCTCGCGGGAAACCGACACGAGGTCGTAGTTCGCGGCGCCGTCGTCGGTCGTGTCAGCCGCGACGAGGCGCAGCGTCGCCGGGCCGGCGGGCGTTGCGACCGTCACGCGGGCCTCCCGCGCGGGCGAGAACGAGCGGGGAGCAGGCGACGTGGCGTCCGACCAGGCGTCGCCCGCGACCACGACGAACGCCGATTCCCGGGCGGGCTTCTCGGGCCAGATCAGGCCGAAGTCCCCGCGGCGGCCCTCGGACGCGCCGTCGGCGCCCGGGTAGAGGAGGACGCCCACGCGTCGTCCCTGCCGGCGCGCGGCCTCCCACAGCGTCTCGCTGCCGATCGAGGCCGTGAAGCCGCTCGTGTGCGTCCCGAACGGCGAGCCGGGCTCGCGGAACTGGTTCGCGACGATGCCCGTCTTCCCGGGCGGCGCGCCCGTGATTGCGGCGATGTGCGCGGCGGGAGTCAGCGACGGCGTCACGTCCACGGCGCGCCCCGCGAGGAGACCCCGTGTGGCGAAGGCCGAGAAGCCGCCTTGGTCGAGCGCGCCGGACGCGAGCAGCTCGTTCAGGCGCACGCCGCCGAGCCCGTCGAACGAGATCGCCACGACGCGCCCCGCCTCGGGCGGCGGCGCGGCGGCGGAGGCCGGCGCGGGGACGTGCCCCGTGCAGCCGGCGGTGAGCAGGGTTGCTAGAGCAGCGGCGAACGAGACGGCGCGGGCGGGGCGGA
>JBBQDQ010000341.1:0-1801 GCA_038319835.1 Thermoanaerobaculia bacterium
GAGCTGGTGCGCCGCCGGCGTCATCGTGATGCCGAAGGCCTCGTCGTCGCCATCCTTGAGCACAAGGTCGAAGAAGATGGGCTGGTAGCCGATGCGTCGCACCGACACCACGGCGAGATCGGGGACGCCGGCCACCCGGAACAGGCCCTCGAGGTCCGTGAAGACCTTGAGCTTTGCGCCGACTACCGCGACTTCGGCCATGGGCACCGGCTCGCCGGCCGTATCCACCACAATGCCGCTGATGATCGCGCCCCTCAGCCGGGCGGAGGCGTTGAGCGCGGACGTCATCGTCGCCGGACGGGCCGGTGTGGGCAGGCCGGTCCCCTGGGCGGCAGCGACTGGCGCGACCGCACCCGAAAAAACAGTGGCGGCCGAGATCGCGAGAATGAACAGCAGTCGTGCCGTGGACATGAGCCGAGCCTCCCGGACCTATAAACTGCGCCAACCCCATGCCACGTCAACTCGAATTTCACAGAAGCAAGGCACGGGGTATGCCTTTGAGAAGGCGACAGGGAACCCAATCGAGGAGCTTTGATGGTTCGCAGCATCGTTCTGGGCGTCGCGCTGGCGCTGGCGGCTTCACCGGCCTCCGCGCAGTTCACGACCTTCGTGTCACCCGCGAAGAAGGACAGCATGACGGCCGCGACCGCGGCAGGTCCCATGACCCCGGCCAAGCGTGACAGCGTGCAGCGCGTCGCGCTCGGGAACATGAAGACCTGGGTGGACTCGGTCGCCGGGACGAAGGGTGTCGTCACCCCGATCGCCATCGACACGGTGACCACGGCGACGACCTCGGCCGCAGCGATGGCCCCGTCGGCTCCGCCGGCGACCTCCTCCTTCAGCAACGGCTCGATCGCCCCGGCGACCGCCAGCCTCCTCCCGACCTTTGCGCTCCTCGGGCTGGCCGCGCTCAGCCTTGGCACTCTCATGCTCGCGGGCCGCCCACCGCGGTGATTGCCAGCCGGCTGGTCGGCTACGCGTTATTCGTCAGCGGCGGCCTCCTCGCGACCTTCGCGGGAGGCCGTTATGCACTGGGCGGTTGGCGCCGGGCCGAGGCGTTCCGGGAGTGGAACCAGGCGTCTGCCCGCGCGGACGTCGCGCTCGCCCTGAGCGCCGCTGCGGGGGGGCGCCCGGCACTGCCCATCGTCGAAGGCGCGCCCGTCGCGCACCTCGTCATCCCGAAGATCGGGCTCGACGAGATCGTCCTCGAGGGCGTGGACGACAACGAGCTGGACGCCGCGCCGGGGCACCTTCCCGGCAGCGTCTATCCGGGGGAGGCCGGCAACTCCGTCGTCTCGGCCCATCGCGACCGCCACTTCGATCGCCTCGACGAACTCCGCGTCGGCGACACCCTCCGCACCGAGAGCGGGGCGCTGGACACGAAGTGGATCGTCACCGCCCGGAGGATCGTCGGGCGAAGCGCCCCGGCGCTCTTCCGCACGGGCGATGCGACGCTGACACTCACGACGTGCTGGCCCATTCGGTACGTGGGGCCCGCGCCGGAGCGGTTGATCGTGACGGCGAAGAAGGTGGGTGGGTAGCTTCACGGCGTGAACTCCGCCATCCGCCTGACCGCCGAGATCCGCGCCGCGCTCGAGTCGCGGCGGCCCGTCGTCGCCCTCGAGAGCTCGGTCATCGCCCAGGGGCTGCCGATACCGGCCAACCGGGAGTGCGCCGAGCGAATGGTGGCCGCGGTCCGCGCTGCCGGCGCCGTTCCGGGTATCACGGCGGTCGTGAAGGGAGTGCCGACTGTCGGGCTGGAGCCCGACGAGCTCGAGCGCTTCCTGTTGCGCGATGGTGT
>JBBQDQ010000342.1:0-1791 GCA_038319835.1 Thermoanaerobaculia bacterium
CCGCGTGGTTGACTTCCTGATCGAGGCGCGGTCGGATCTGATCTGCGTGCTCGCGAACTGGTCGGAGCAGTTCGCGCTGTCGGACACCGAGCGCGATGCCGTTGCCGATGCGGTCCTGGAGCAGGCGGCGGGACGCATTCCGGTTGTCGTCACGACGTCGCATTTCGCGACGAGCGTCGCGCGCGAGCGATCACGTCGGGCGGAGGCTGCCGGCGCGGCCGCGGTGATGCTGATGGTTCCGTACCACGGCGCGACCATCCGCGCGTCCGAGGCGGCGACGTTCCGGTTCTTCGCCGAGGTCGCGGCCGCGATCGACATCCCCATCGTCATCCAGGATTCGCCCATGTCAGGACTCGTGCTTTCGGCCGCACTGCTGGTCCGGATGGCGCGCGAGATCCCCAATATCCGCTACTTCAAGCTCGAGAACGCCGATGCCGCCGACAAGGCGCGCGTCCTGATCGCCGAGGCAGGCGACTCGATCGGTGGGCCCTGGGACGGCGACGAATCGTTGACGCTCATGGCTGACCTGGCGGCGGGCGTGATCGGGTCAATGCCGGGCTCGGTCATCCCCGAGATTCTGGGAGACGTGATTCGCCGTTGGGATGCCGGAGACCGGGCCGGCGCGACGACCCTGTTCGAGCATTGGCTGCCGCTGCTCAACTGGGAGAACAAGCACGGCGGCCTCCAGACGGCGAAAGTGCTGATGTGTGAAGGCGGCATCATCGCCAGCGAGGCCGTCCGGGCGCCGCTCGCGCCCATGTCATCCGCACTGCGCGAGGGCCTCCTCGCACTCGCCCGACGACTCGATCCCCTGATCCTGCATTCCGAAACCGGGAGGGCTTCCACATGACACATCACACCGGCGCCGAAGCGCGAATCGCGGAACTGGGCATCACGCTGCCGCCACCGGCTGGCGGCAACAGGACACGCGTTCCAGCCGTACGGACCGGCAACCTCGTCTTTCTCTCGGGGCACGGACCGGCCGCCGGCGCGGACGGCAAGGTCGCCGCGGGCAAAGTCGGGCGGGAGTTCACGCAGGAACAGGGCTATGAGCAGGCTCGCCTCGTCGGTCTGAATCTGCTCCGCTCGCTCCGCGATGAGATCGGCTCGTTGGACAAGGTCCGGCGCATCGTCAAGGTGTTGGGCATGGTCAACGTGGAGCCCGGCTTCAACAGGACGTCCGCGGTCATCGACGGCGCGTCGGATTTGTTCGTGGAGGTCTTTGGTCCGGAGATCGGCCGCCACGCGCGCTCCGCGGTCGGCATGGCCGAGCTGCCGCTCGATTTCCCGGTTGAAGTGGAGCTGGTCGCCGAAGTCGAGTAGGGCCTGGCGCTGGGGGAGGGCCTGCGGATGTTCATCGGCTACGTCTCGGACGAGCAGCATGTCGCGATCGCGGACGTGCAGCTGGAGTTCGCGCGCGGCGACGAGTCGATCGAGGTCCGCTCGCGCGCGTCGGGCGCCGTGCATGCGGACGTTCCGCCGGGTCGCTGGCGGGTCACGCTCGCCAAACCCGGGTTCACGCGGAAGTTCGTCGACCTCGACATCTCCCCGGACGCCCCGCCGCACCGGTTCCGGCTCCTGTCGGACCGGCTCCTCGGCTACGCATGGCCGAAGTGGGCGCAGCCCGGCGAGCGCGTCGAGCTCAGGCTGCACGCGCAGGAGCCCTTCCGAGTCTCGCTCTGGCACTACGGCTGGACGAAGCGGCTCGTCGAAGACCTCGGCCTGTTCGACTCGTTCGGGCCGGGCGGTGACCGCCAGGTTGTGCCCGATGGCGACTTCACGATCGACGGC
>JBBQDQ010000343.1:0-1785 GCA_038319835.1 Thermoanaerobaculia bacterium
CTGGTCCCAGGCGCGCCCGCGGATCCACGTGCCGGGTGGCGCCGAGGCCGAGAGCGCGCGAACGCGCAGGAGGATCTCCTCCTTCGAGATGCCGCGGCAGTCGATCATCCGCTGCAGGGCACCGAGGGAGCGCAGGTGGCCGTGCGCGTCCGTGAGGCCGGGCACGAGGACGGCCCCCGCGAGGTCGACGACCTTCGCGGCCGGCGCCGCGGCGCGGGCGGCGGCTTCGTTCCCGACGGAGACGACCTTCCCGTCCTTCACGAGGATCGCGGCTTTGCGGGGTGTCTCGTCCCATGCCGTGTAGACCGAGGCGCCGCGGAAGATCGTCCCGGCGTCGGGCGGCGGGTCGGCGGCAAACGCAACGGAGGACAGGGCGAGGAGAGACGCGGCCAGGACTTTCCGACTCATCGCGCCACCACGACCTCTCCGCCCTTCATCACGAAGGACACCCTCTCCAGAATCGTGATGTCTTTGAGGGGATCGCCGTCCACGGCGACGAGGTCCGCGAAGCGGCCCGGCGCGATCGCGCCGACCTTTTCCCAGCCGAGGAGATCCGCCGCGTTCGTCGTCGCCGTCTGGATCGCCTGCATCGGCGTGAGCCCGCCCGCGACCATGTACCGGAACTGGCGGGCGTTGAGGCCGTGCGGGTAGACGCCCGCGTCGGTCCCGAAGGCCTGCTTGACGCCGGCCTTGACCGCCTTCGCGAAGTTCTCGCGCTGGAGGCGCCCGATCGCCCGCTCCTTCTCGATGATCTTCTCCGGGTAGCCCATCTTCCCGAACTCCGCGAGGATCCAGTCGTCGTTGTAGACGTCCGCGACGAGAAATGTCCCCTTCTCCTTCATCATCCGGATCCCCTCGTCGTCGATCAGGCTGCCGTGCTCGATCGAGGCGACTCCGGCGGCCACGGCGCGCTTGATCGCCTCGGTCCCGTGGGCATGCGCGGCCACCTTCCGGCCCCACATCGCGGCCTCGTCGCAGATCGCCTTCATCTCTTCGAGGGAGTACTGCGGGGCACCGACGGACTCCTCCTCGGAGAGGACGCCGGCCGACGCGATCATCTTGATGACGTCGGCGCCGTACTTGACGTTCTCGCGGACCATCTTCCGGACGGCGTCGACGCCGTCCGCGACGCCCGAGAAGCGCTCGAACTTCAGGTAGGGCGAGAAGCCCGTCAGGTCGCCGTGGCCGCCCGTCGAGCCGATCGAGAGCCCCGCGACCTTCAGGCGCGGGCCGACGACGAGTCCCTTGTCGATCGCGTTGCGCAGCGCGACGTCCACGTACTCGGCCGAGCCGACGACGCGCAAGGTCGTGAACCCCGCATCGAGCGTCCGCTTCGCGTAGACGTGAGCCGTCACGGCGACGTCGATCGGCGAGCGGCGGAATCGGTCGGCGTAGTAGTCCTCGGGCTGGGACGTCACGTGCGTGTGGACGTCGATCAGACCCGGCAGGACGGTCTTCTTCGTCAGGTCGACGACGACCGCGCCCGCGGGCGGGGCGATCCCGGGTCCGACCTGCTTCACGACGCCGTTCTCGATCAGGACGTCCTGGTTCGCGAGAACGCGTCCGGCGAGAACGTCGACGAGGGCGCCCGCCCTAACGAGGACGAACTTCTTCGGAGCGGGCGCCTTCGGAGCGGGAGTCTCGGCGCGCAGGGCGAAGGCCGCGACTAGCGCAGCGGCGGCAGCCGGAACGAAACGCAGTCTGGGATTGGCCACGAAAACCTCCTGAAGGGACGCCGGAACCTTACCAGCCGCGCGTCCTCACGACGAGGGTCCCTAGAATGGC
>JBBQDQ010000344.1:0-1782 GCA_038319835.1 Thermoanaerobaculia bacterium
GCCGCTCATGCTCGTCCTCTGCGCTCTCGCGGTCCTCCTTCTCGTCCCGCCTGTCCTCATGCACTGGGGGCCCTTCTGAAAACACGTCCATTCCGACTCCTCCTCACCGCCGGGCTGCTGTGTTTCGCCGCGGGGCTGCGCGCCGACGAGCCCGGCGCCTTTCCCGCGGACCACCGCGCGCTCGCGAAGACGATCTCGTACACCCAGATGGAGACGTTTCTCCGCTCGGTGGACGGAAGGGGTCCCGTCCGAGTGTCGGTGGAGGGCAAGACCGCTCAGGGGCGCGGCGTCTATCTCGTCCACCTGTCGACCGCGCCGCCCGGAGCCTCGCCCGCGTGGAAGGTCCTTTTCTACGCGCAGCAGCACGGCGACGAGATCTCAGGCAAGGACGCGCTCCTCTACCTCGTGAGGGAGATCGCGGAAAAGCCGTCGCTCCTGCCGCCGGACGTCGACCTCTGGATCCTGCCGATGATGAATCCAGACGGCGCCGAGGCGGGCACGCGCCGCAACTCGGCCGGGACGGATCTCAACCGCGACCACATCGCCCTCGAACAGCCCGAGACGCAGGCGCTCCATCGCGTCGTCCGCCGCGTCCGCCCCGACGTCGCCGTGGACTCGCACGAATTCGGCCGCGACCCGAAGTCGTGGCGCGCGAAGGGCTGGCGGAAGTGGCCCGACATCACGATGGACGGCCTGAACAACCCGCTCTTCGACGGCGGCCTCGTCGCTGCCGCCGCGCGCTGGGTAGACGAGGCCGCGGGCGCCGAGGCGAAGGCGGGCCAACCGTTCCTGCGCTACTGGGTCGGTGACGTTCCGCCGGACGGCGAGCAGCGCCACTCGGCCCCCGACATCGACAGCGGCCTCAACGCGTTCGGGATGTACGGCGCGCTCTCCTTCATCATCGAGGCGGCCGCGTACGAAGGCGCCGCGCCGGCGGGAGACCTCGGCAACCGCGTGGACGCGTACCTCGTCCTCTACCGGCGCTTTCTTACCGGCGGCACGCATCGCTCGGACGACCTCACCGCGATCGGGCGCGCCCGGGCCCGGTCTCTCCCCGCGTTCCTCCCCGCGCACTACCTCTGGGTGAATCCCGGCCCGACGGTGACGGAGTTCCCCGTCGTCGAGATCGCGACCGGACGCGTCGTGAAGATCGCGACGCCGAACATGATGACGGAGATGGCCGTGAAGTCCTCCGTCCCGACGCCTCTCGGCTACGCCGTCGTCCCGGCGGCCGCGGAGGCGTTCCGGACGCTCCTCGGAAAGCACGGGATCCCCTTCGAGACGCTCACCGCTCCGCGCACGGTCACCGCCGAAGACGCGACGCTCCTCCGCGTCGAGGACGACTTCGACGACGTCTACAGCCGCTACGGCGGACGCCAGATCGTCCGGCGCGGCGGCGCGCACACGGCGGAGCTCGCGGCCGGCAGCCTCTTCGTCCCGCTCGCGGGCGAGGCCGCCGTAAGGGCTGCGCTCGTCCTCGAGCCGGCCCAGCTCTATGGCCTCTACCAGTTCCCACGCTTCAAGGCGCTCGCGGGAAAGGACGGGCTCCTGCCCGTCCTGCGCGTCGTCCGTCCCGAGGCCGCAAAGCGGTGAGCGCGATCTCCGGCGTGCTTGACGAGCTCCTTGCCGAGGAGGTTCCCCCGGTCGACCACGTCGATCTCTTCGAAGTGCGGCTGCCGTTCATCAGCCCGTTCTCGATCTCGACGGCGACCTGGACCTCGAAGGACGCATTGCTCCTCCGTCTCGAGTCCGGCGGCGTCACGGCGTGGGGCGAGTGCGTGT
>JBBQDQ010000345.1:0-1743 GCA_038319835.1 Thermoanaerobaculia bacterium
CCCCGGCCGGCGTGTCGCCCGGCTCGTGGTAGCCCTTGAAGAAGTTCCCGAAAAAGCGCAGGAACGGGACGCGCGCGCGCGCGAACGCCTTGTAGTCGCTGCCGCCGTGGATTCCCGGCGTCCGGTCGAGGTGGAGGGAGACGCCCGTCCCGCGCGCCACCCGTGCCACGACCGGGACGAGGTCCGGCGCAAAGTCGGCGACTCCGGGCTCGCCGAAGTCGACGGGCTTCAGGCCGTCGAGGAACGCGCCGTCGTCCTTCAGCCCCGAATCGGCCACGAGCTTCTTCATCTCGTCAGGCGTCCACGCGTGCCCGATCATGTCGAGGTTCAGGTAGGCCGCCGTCTTCGCGAGCGGCCAGAGCGGGTGACGGACCCAGTGGGCCGAGCCGAACTTTCCCTCTTCCTCGCCGGTCCAGAAGGCGAAGACGAGAGTCCTCTTCGGCCGCTCGCGCGAGGACGCGAACGCGCGCGCGATCTCGAGGAGCGCCGCGACGCCGGACGCGTTGTCGTCGGCGCCCGGGTGGGTCGCGCCGTCCACGATGCCGAGGTGGTCGAGGTGCGCGCCGAGGACGACGGCCTCGCCGGCGAGCTTCGGGTCGGAGCCCCTGAGGACGCCCACAACGTTGCGGCTCACGAACGCACGCTCTTTCCCGCTCGTCCGGAGCGTGACCGTGACGCCCGGCAGGGCGCGCGGGACGCCGGGGCCGGACGCGCCGAAGAGCGCGGCGCCGACCGCGGGAGAGACCGGCGCGAGCAGCACGCCGTCGTCGTCGAGTCCGTCGTCCTCGAGGCGCCAGAACGTTTTCTCGTCCGGCTTGTTCTTTGGCAGGATCTTCGTCGCCCAGTCGTCGCCTTCGACGGCGAGGACTGCGATCGCCCCGAGGCTCCGGGCGAGGTCCTGCTTGGCGATGTAACGTTCGTCCAGCTTCGGGGCGGCCCAGCGCTCCACGAGCTCCGGCGTCTTCCACGCCGCGCCGTCGGGAGTTCCTTTGAGGAGGACGACAATCTTCCCCTTCACGTCGAGGCCCCGGTAGTCGTCGCGCGCGGGCGCCGTTTCGCGGATGCCGTAGCCCGCAAAGACGACGCTCCCCGTGAACGTCCGCGCCGGGATCTGTGGGATCAGGCAGTCCGTGCCCGCGACGAACGTCCGGCGGTCGACCGTCTCGCCGCGACGGCTCTCGATCTCCAGCGCGCCCGTACCGCCCGTGATCTCGCGCAGGGGAACGCTCTGGAAGTACGTCGCCTCCGCGAGCGGCGGGATGCCGGCGAGAGCGAGGTGAGCCGCGGCGTATTCGGCCGCCGCGTCGAGCCCCCGCGCGCCGAGGCCGCGCCCCTCGAGCGCCGGCGACGCGAGGAAGCTGACGTGCGCCGCGAGCGCCGGCGCCCGCACCGCCGCGACGGCCGCGGCGAGCGGGGGCGACAGCGGCTCGACCGAAGAGACTCGGATGAAGTCGGTTGAGGAAGAGGAAGACGGAGATGAAGATGAAGATTGCTTAGAAGGTGGCGCCTGGGCTCGCATCGGGTTGGCGCACAGGCCACAAAAGGTCGCTAGGGCCGCAACGAACGGGCGCCTCATCCCTCTTACTTTCAAAGAAGTCTTCCTCCCGATTCTCTCTCCCGATCTCTCTCTCCCCCTCAAGAAATCCTCTCCTCCGAAATCTTCAGCCTCGCAAGCCGCTCCTCGACGACCACTGCCCCGAACCCCGCCCCCTCCGGAACGTCGATGAAGCCGTCGGCGTCGAG
>JBBQDQ010000346.1:0-1716 GCA_038319835.1 Thermoanaerobaculia bacterium
GTTCACCGTGTCCGGCGGCGTTTACGCCTCCATGGACGCCGATCGCGACACGTCGGCGATGGCGACGGCCGCGGGCGAGGTCAAGAGCATCGTGGTCCACTTCACGTATGCGCCCACGCCGACTCCGGCGCCGACGCCGACGCCCCACCTGAGGCTCGACCCCGCCGTCCTGCAAAAGCTGGCCGTTCCGAAGCTCGTCCTGACGGCCTTTCCGGCGGGGACCGGCTGGCCCGGCGAGTTTCGGGTGACGAACGACGGAGTCGTCCCCTCGAAGCCGACGACGCTCCGGGTGAAGGTCGTGCTGGTGCAGGGCGACCTCGACGTCGTCGCCCAGAACTGCAACCCGCGGTTCGTGGACTTCACGGCGCCGATTCCCTCCGTGGCCCCCAGCGCGTCGCACCCTTACAACCTCCTCACGATCGTCTCGGCGGACGCCGCCCTCGCGGCCTGGAAGACGTTGAACAAGCCCCACGGGATCCAGCGCCCGACGCCCCTTCCGAACCCCGTCCACACGGTCGTCACGTGCCGCTACACGCTGACGGCGTCTCTGGATCCCGGCCCGAACCCCGGCGACACGGTAACGGCCGGCAAGAGCCTGACGCGCGCGATCCAGGAAGACGTGCCGCTCAAGCCTTGAGGGCCCGTCGATCCCGCTTCCGTTCTCAGAACCCCTTGACGGTCGCGGCCTTCTTGTACATCCAGAACGTGAACGCGAAGCCCACGAGAACGACGACAGGCAGCGCCCACTCGTAGCTCGCGGCCCACGTCGCGTGCTGGGCGAGCATGAGGAAAATCAGCGGCACGGACATGTATGTGTTGTGCTTGCTGCGGACGCCCGCCATCGCGGCGACGGCCGGGTCCGGCTTTTCGCCGTTCTTCGTGGCCGTGATGATCTTCCGCTGTGCCGGCCAGATTCGCATCCAGACGTTCGCGGCCATGATCGTGCCGAACATCGCGCCGAGGTGAATCGCGGTCCCGCGGAATCCGAAGCCGCCGAAGCGCGAGAAGAAGAAGACAGCCGCGGTCGCGACGGCGAGGCCCAGCCAGAAGTGGATCTCGGTCTTCGCGATCGCCTTCGCGAGCGGGTCATAGACCGCGAAGAAGAGGAGCGCGACGAGGACGGCGATGCCGCCCGTGCCCCACGTCTTCACCGTCGGATTGTTGAAGAGAAGGCCCGTGTTGTAGTAGACGAGGCCGAGGAGCACGAGGCCCGTGATCCACGCCCACGCGGCGCCCCAGCGGAACGCCCAGAGCGCCCGCGGCATGAGCTCGGGAACGACCTTCTTCTTCGTATCGCCGTCCATCGTCGGGACGAAGTTCGAGTTCACGAAGTTGAAGAACCAGAGGAGCCCGATCCACAGAACGCCAGCGACGACGTGTCCCCAGCGGAACAGGGATTCGAGAAGGTTGTTTCCGTCCATCACATGTCCTCCGTTAACTGTTGAGACTCGATCTTAACGCGAGGGCTCGCTCAGGCGCCGACCGCCTTCGCCACCTGCTCGGCAAGGCGCAGGAAGGCCTTCGAGACCGTCGAATCCGGGTCCGACGCCATGATCGGCGTGCCGGAGTCGCCCTGGATCGCGACGCGAGGGTCGATCGGGATCTCGCCGAGGAACGGGACGCCGAGAAGGTCGGCCGTCTTCTTGCCGCCGCCGTGCTTGAAAATCTCGTCGCGGTTCCCGCACTTCGGACACTCGTAGTAGCTCATGTTCTCGA
>JBBQDQ010000347.1:0-1714 GCA_038319835.1 Thermoanaerobaculia bacterium
ATCACCTCGCTCATGACGCCAAATCGTAGGCCGGAACGCCGGCGAGGTCAAAGGAATGCTGGCCGAAACGTTCACGAAGCCGCCCCTGCGTACTGAGCGCTCATCGACCGGAGCTCCGCCTTCATCTCCTCCACCAGCTCCCGCGGCGCCAGCGCCTTCGCGTGCTTCCCGAACGACAGCGCGAAGCGGCGGGCTTCCGTGAGAGAGCCGGCCGGCAAGTCGAGGACGAGGTCGCCGTTCTTCTTCTTCTCGACCTTCTGCGCGGGGTGGTAGCGGACTTCCTCGACCCAGGGGGCGATCTCCTTCGCGATACGGACGCGGAAGCGGAAGGGCTTGCCGCCGACGTAGAGGCCGATCGAGTCGCCGAAGTGCTTGGCGGGGTCGAAGTCCTTGTCGGGCGTAAACCTGAAGGGTGTGTTCTTCGCGGCGCGGATGCGGGCGAGGTAGAAGGTCTTCGGCGGGCCGCCGTTGCCGTCGGCGTCTCTCGCCACGAGGAACCAGTCCCAGTCCATGTGCGCGAGGACGAGGGGCTCGACGGTGCGCCAGCCTTCCTCGCCGCCGGGCTTTCGGTAGTCGATCTCTAGGCGCGTCTTCTCGCGCAGGGCGTTCGCCACGCTTTCCCACACCTCGGGGACGATCGCGCGGAGGGGCTGCGGGTGGATCCAAAGCTTGTCGACGAGTGACGACGGGGCGACGCGGATGGACTCGGGGAGGATGCGCGCGATGCGCTCGAAGACGGCCTTGAGGTCCTTGACGACGGGCGTCCCCTCGTAAATCTGGAAGACCTTCGAGGCGATGCCGATGGCGAAGAGGTCGCGGCCGTTGACGTCCAGCCAGGGGAGGCGCCACTCGGGGTTGGAGTAACAGAACGAGCGCTTCCGACGGTCGAAGACGACGGGCGAGTCGAAGTCGGTCCGGAGCTGCTCGACGAAGCGCTGGACGGTCTTCGTGGACGTTTCCCATTTCGCCGCGAGGGAGCTGCACGTCACCGGCCGGCCACGGCGGACAAGGTCGTCGAACTCCAGGATCCGCCTGAAGTAGGGGCGGTCGTTGAGCGGCATGTACTCGACAGGTAGCAAGATCATCGCCATAGGTTTAGGGCCCGATTCGGACACTTAATGTCCGATTTCGCCCCGAACCAGTGCACGTGCATCAGACAAGAATCGTCGGAGGAAGGGACACGGACGGTCCGAGTCCGGAAGCTCAGGGACATGAGATGTCCGGGACACCGCCTCACTCTGGGATCGGCAGGAGGGCGGATCGATGAAAGAGGCCGGGAGCAGGAGGCGAAGGACGGCGGGCGGATCTGCGCGGTCACGGAGGGTCTCGAAGTGCCCCCGCTGCGGGAGCGTCGAGGTCCTGCCGATCGAATACGGTTACCCGGGCCCGGAAATGATTGCCGCGGCGGAACGGGGCAAGATCCATCTCGGCGGCTGCTGCGTCTCGGAGCGCGATCCGACCCTGAAGTGCAATGCGTGCGGGAAGGAGTTCGGGAGACCTGGAGGCTCTTCGCCGTAGTGGCGCCCCCCCGAGGTCGATCGCCTCCGGGTCAACGTGTCATCCGCTTCGGTAGCTCCTCGCGAAGGACGCGCCTCAGAGTCTTCTCGAGGTTCTCTCGTCGAGTTGAGATGTGTTCGTGAAGCGCGGCATTGATGAGGCTCTGATAGTTCCCGCCGCCCGCGGCCTTGACCTGCTCTCGAAACCAGCGCACGAC
>JBBQDQ010000348.1:0-1707 GCA_038319835.1 Thermoanaerobaculia bacterium
GTGACGCCGACGGCGCCGTCCGCCGGGACGCCGCCGGCATTCGGGACCGCCCCGCCGGCGGGGCCTCCGGTCGGCGTCGCCACCTTCGTCGAGGCGGAGAAGCTCGTTCGCGTCGAGATGACCGCGGCCGAGCGGGCGCAGGCGGCGGGAAACTGGAGCCGCGCGCTGGCCGGCACGATGGAGCGCCGCACGGGCCCGAAGAAGGTCGCCATCGAGGCTTCGGTCGCCCCGGCGTCGCTCTGGGACCCGACGCTCGGCGTCGCCGCCGGCCCCAAGCAGGACCGATTCGTGAGGAGCGCGGAGCCGGCCGGTCCTCTTCCCAAACGCGACGAAGACGTCGCGTTCTCTCCCGTCACGGCGCTGTCGCGCTGGATCGAGTCCCGCGAGCTGACGTCGGAGCGGCTCACGCGAATCTACCTCGACCGGATCGCCCGACTCGATACGAAGCTGCGGTCGGTCATCACCCTCACGCGGGACCTGGCGCTCGAGCAGGCGCGCCGCGCGGACTCCGAGATCGCGGCCGGCAAGTATCGCGGTCCGCTGCACGGGATTCCCTGGGGCACGAAGGACCTCCTGGACACGCGCGGAATCCGGACGACGTGGGGCGCGGAGCCGTACCGCAACCGCGTTCCGGACGCGGACGCGGCCGTCGTCGCGCGCCTGCACCGAGCGGGGGCCGTCCTCATCGCCAAGCTCTCTCTCGGCGCGCTCGCGTTGAACGACGTCTGGTTCGGCGGGCAGACGATGAATCCGTGGCTCCTCGAGGAGGGCTCCGGCGGCAGCAGCGCGGGACCGGGCGCGGCGACGGCGGCGGCCCTCGTCGCGTTCTCGATCGGCAGCGAAACCGAGGGCAGCATCGTCGACCCCTCCATGCGCTGCGGCGTGACGGGCCTGCGGCCGACGTTCGGCAAAGTGCCTCGCACAGGGGCCATGACGCTCTGCTGGTCCATGGACAAGCTCGGTCCGATGGCGCGCAGCGTGGAAGACACCTGCCTCGTCCTCGCCGCCATTTCCGGACCCGACTCCGGCGACCTCTCGAGCGTGGCGAGCCACATGGATTTCGACGCGAACGCGCCCGTGCGCGGCCTGAAGATCGGGATCTTCCCGGGATGGATGAACGAGAGCCCCGCGACCGAGGTGGATCGCGCGGCCGTCGAGACGGCGAGGCGTCTCGGCCTCACCCCGGTCGACGTCGCGCTTCCCGACTGGCCTTACGGGTCGCTCAATACGATCCTCTTCGCGGAAGCGGCCGCGGCGTTCGAGGACCTGACGCTCTCGCGCGGCCTCGACCAGCTCAAGATGCAGGTCCCCGACGGTTGGCCCAACACGTTCCGGCAGTCCCGGTTCCTCTCCGCCGTCGACTACGTCCAGGCGGACCGGCTGCGGCGCAAGGTCGCCGGCGAGATGGCCCGACTCTTCGAGAAGGTGGATCTCCTGCTCGTTCCCGCGTTGCGCGACGAGATCCTGACGGTCACCAACTTCACGGGGCATCCCGGCTTGACCCTCCCCGCGGGATTCGTCGAGGTCGGACAGGCCCGCAGCGACTGGGCGCCCGACCCCGAGCATCCGATGCCCACCTTCAACCCGAAGCGGCGCGTGCCCCACGGCGTGACCCTCGTCGGCCGCCTGTTCGACGAGGGGACGATCGCCCGCGTCGGGATCGCGATGGAGCGGGCATTCCGCGTGGCGGCGAAACGCCCGCCGGGT
>JBBQDQ010000349.1:0-1702 GCA_038319835.1 Thermoanaerobaculia bacterium
AGGTCTCGCACCTCGCGCTCCTGCCGCAAGGCCAGCCCGAGCGCTACGAGCGCGTCCTCTCGATGGTCGCGCAGATGGACGCCGAGGGCTTCGGCACGTGCACGAACCACGGCGAGTGCTCGCGCGCCTGCCCGAAGGAGATCAAGCAGGAGTTCATCGCGCAGCTGAACCGCGACTTCTTCAAGGCGACGTTGATGTCGAGGCCGAAGGTCGCGGAAGTCGGCAGCGGCTAGTCGAGATCCGATCGAGGCGGTCCGTCGG
This sequence comes from Thermoanaerobaculia bacterium, assembly GCA_038319835.1. Taxonomy (GTDB): domain Bacteria; phylum Acidobacteriota; class Thermoanaerobaculia; order UBA5066; family UBA5066; genus Fen-183. Next base: position 262 of record JBBQDQ010000349.1, read on the forward strand.
GTACGGTAGGCTCTGCCCGCCGTGCCCGACCAGATCTCCGTCCGCGGGCTCCGCAAGCAGTTCCCGAAAGTCCTCGCGGTCGCGGGGGTGGATCTTTCCGTCGCGGAGGGCGAGGTCTTCGGTGTCCTCGGCCCGAACGGCGCGGGAAGACGACGACGCTCGAGATGATCGAGGGCCTGACGCCGCCCGACGCCGGCACGATCGAGATCTCCGGCTTCAACTGGAAGGAGAACGCGCCCGAGATCCGCGCGCTCATCGGCGTTCAGCTCCAGGCGACGAGCCTCTACAACAAGATCACGCCGAGGGAGGCGCTCGACCTCTTCGGCAGCTACTACCCGAAGCGACGCGGCACCGACGAGCTCCTCGACCTCGTCCAGCTGAAGGACAAAGCCGACGCGTACCACGTCACGCTCTCCGGCGGGCAGGCGCAACGGCTCGCGCTGGCGCTCGCGCTCGTGAACGACCCGGACGTGATCTTCCTCGACGAGCCGACCGCCGGCCTCGACCCGCAGGGGCGGCGCTCGCTCTGGGAGGTCGTGCGGAAGATGAAGGGCGAGGGCCGGACGACGATGCTCACGACGCACTACATGGACGAGGCCGAGGCACTCTGCGATCGCCTCGCGATCCTCGATCACGGAAAGGTCCTGCGGGTCGGGACGCCAGCCGAGCTGATCGCGTCGCTCGGGATCCCGAGCGTCGTCCAGCTCACGTTCAACGGCGCGGCCCCGGACCCGTCCGCGTTCGCGGCGCGCCTCGGGGCGGGCGTCGAGGCCCGCGGCGACGTCTGGGAGATCCCGACGCCGGACCCGAAGGCCCTCTTGCCGAAGATCCTCTCGACGATCGAGGAGATGCGTCTCGTCTACAACCAGGTTCACGTCCGCCGGGCGACGCTCGAGGACGTGTTCCTCCACCTGACCGGCCGGAGCCTTCGCGAATGAGCGGTGCGGCCGGGGCGCGTCTGCCGATCCCGTTCACGCTGCTCTTCGGACAGTTCCGGAGCGAATGGCGTCTCTACGTTCGCGACCGCGCGGCGATGTTCTGGACGTTTCTCTTCCCGCTCTTGATGCTTTTCGGTTTCGGCGTCATCTTCAGCTCCGGCGGGCCGCCGGCGCTGACTCTTGTCCGTATCGCCCCGAAGGAGGAGACCGCGCGCGACCGGGCGTTCCTGAGGCTTCGGAATCACGAACCAGGGCTCGTACGTCTTCTTTGGGGCGCTCGTCGTCTTCGGCACGGCGACGTTCCTCGCGATGGGCTTCGCTCTCTCGAACTTCGCCTCGACCGTCGAGACGTACGGCGCGATCTCGAACCTCGTCTTCTTCCCGATGATGCTGCTCTCGGGCGTTTACTTCCGTCTCGACAGCGCGCCAAGGTGGATGCAGAACGCCGTCTCGATCCTCCCACTCTCGCCCTTCCTGCGCGTCCTGCGCGCGGTGTTCAACGA
>JBBQDQ010000350.1:0-1695 GCA_038319835.1 Thermoanaerobaculia bacterium
GATCCCGGGCGCTTCCGCGCTCCTCGAGCCCGGACGGGCCCTCGCCTCGGACGCCTTCGCCCTGGTCACCCGTGTCGTGCGCGTCCGCGACCGCCGCGTCTACGTCGACGCCTCCCGGATGTCCCACGCGTTCTTCCTGCCCAACGGCCGGCACGCATTTCATCCGATTCCGCGGCGGGGGAGGGGACCGCGCAAGGCGATCGCCGGGCCGCTTCCCGTCGACCTGGATCGGCTGTCGCCCGGCGAGTCTGTGGGCCGGCCCCGCGCGGGCGATCTGCTGGTGATCGGGTCGGTCGGCGCCTACAACCTCATCGCGGCCAACGCGTGGGCCGGCCGCTTGCCCGAGGTGCTGGAGCTTCCCTGAGGGCTACCTTGTCTGAGGGCTACTACGTGCGCGGGTGGCCGTCCGTGCGGTGGACGGATTCGACGGTGTTCTTGATCTCCGCGTCGGAGACGCCCCGCTCCTTGAGCTGGGCGGCCAGCCGCGCCTCGGACAGGCAGATCCCGCACGCGGCCGCGTGCCCGTCCGTGAAGCAGGTCAGGAGCGTTCGATGGTGAAACATCGGGCTCTCGGCGCACTCGCAGAAGCAGTGGAGCTTGTCGAGGGTCGCGGGGTACCGGCGAGCCGCCGCGTAGCCGACGGCCACCTCGGGCTCGTAGCCCTTCGCGAAGCGCGCCGGATCCAGGGTCGGGCGCCGCTCGACGCACGCCGTGCAGGAATTGGTGAGCGCCGCGGCAGGCTTGGGCTTCGGCGCGGCTGCCGTCAGGGCGAGGAGGCAGGAACCCGCCAGAACGATCTTCGTCAAGCGCATGCAACCTCTCTTGGTGGGGCCGGTCTTGGTGGGGCCGGACGTAGGGGCGGCCCTTGCGGCCGCCCGCGGGCGGGGGCCAGCCCCGCCCCTACGATTCCTATTTCAGGCTCTCCATGATCGATTCCAACGCGGCCTTCGGCGGACGGAGGCGCGAATCCGGGAGCGCGACGATCGGCTCCATGCCGATGTTCGAGAGCTCCAGGAAGTCCTTCTTGAGAGGGTCGACGTAGATGAGCCCGGTCAGGAACTCCGTCTTCTCCTGCGCCTCCTGGCACAGCGCCAGCGCGCCGCGCTTGTCCGTGGCGTCGTAGTCGGCGCGCAGCTTGCGCAGCCGGATGTGGGATCCGTCGTGCAGCGCGATCTCCTGCGTCGTTCCCGGATCGTAGTCGACCGTGATCTCCTCGTAGTAGGGGATGAAGCCGATCTCGTGGATGGGGATCTCGTGATCCTTGGCCCACTTGTACGACTTGGTCGAGGAGTCGTGGTTGTTGAAGGTGACGCACGGGGAGATCACGTCGAGGAGCGCCGTGCCCCGGTGCGCGAGCGCGCCCTTCAGCAGGCTCACGAGCTGCTTCATGTCGCCGGAGAACGACCGGGCGACGTAGCCGCAGCCGAGCTCGATCCCCATCGCGCAGAGGTCGATCGCGGGCAGGTCGTTGACGACGCCGGTCTTCAGCTTCGAGCCCGGGTCGGCGGTCGCGGAGAACTGCCCCTTGGTCAGGCCGTAGACGCCGTTGTTCTCGACGATGTAGACCATGGGGACGTTGCGGCGGAGCAGGTGGACGAACTGGCCCGCGCCGATCGCCGCGGTGTCGCCGTCGCCCGACACGGAGATCGCGGTGAGCGACGGGTTGACCATCATCGCGCCCGTGGCCACGGAGGG
>JBBQDQ010000351.1:0-1692 GCA_038319835.1 Thermoanaerobaculia bacterium
GAACGCGAGCTCGTCGCGCGTGAACACCTTGCCGGTCGGGTTGTGCGGCGAGTTGACGAGGATCGCGCGCGTGGATTTCGTGAAGGCCGCGCGAACCTCGTCGCGATCGAAGGCCCAGTCGGGACCCCGCAGCGCGGCCACGCGCGGGACTGCCCCGGCCATCCGCACGCTGGCCTTGTAGGAATCGTAGTAGGGCTCGAACAGGATCACCTCGTCGCCGGCGTCGCAGGTTCCCTGGATCGCGGCGAAGATCGCCTCGGTCGCGCCCGAGGTCACGGTGATCTCGGCGTCGGCGGCGTAGTCGAGCGCCCAGTCCCGCCGGTACTTGGCGGAGAGCGCGGCGTGGAGCTCGGGGATCCCGGTCATGCGCGCGTATTGCCCGTGGCCGGCGCGGACCGCCGCGATCGCGGCGTCTTTGGCCAGGTCGGGCCCGTCGAAATCCGGAAATCCCTGGGACAGGTTGATGGCGCCGTGCGCGTTGGCGAGCCGCGTCATCTCCGTGAAGATCGTGGTGCCGAAACCGTCGAGCCGTCGGGACATCGCGGGGCGCACGGCTGATGATACCCATGCCCGACTGATATCCTTCCGCCGCCAACACAGGAGTCCTTCCCGACGATGCCACCCCTCAAGTCGCACTACCGCATCGCCATCATCGGCTCCGGCCCGGCGGGTTGGACCGCGGCGCTCTACGCCTCGCGCGCCGAGCTCTCGCCGGTCGTCTTCGAGGGCCCCCAGCCCGGCGGGCAGCTCACGATCACGACCGAGGTCGAGAACTACCCCGGCTTCAAGGACGGCATCCAGGGCCCCGAGCTGATGGAGGTTTTCCGGGAGCAGGCCAAGCGGTTCGGCACCGAGGTCGTGCTCGACACCGTCACGGACGTCGACTTCACCGGCCGCCCGTTTCGCCTCAGCCTGGACGCGGGCGGCGCCGTCACCGCGGACGCGGTGATCGTGTCGTCCGGGGCCTCGGCCAAGCTGCTCGGCCTGGACGCCGAGAAGCGCCTCATGGGCCACGGCGTGTCCGCCTGCGCGACGTGCGACGGCTTCTTCTTCAAGGGGAAGGAGGTCATCGTCGTCGGCGGCGGGGACACCGCCATGGAGGAGTCGAACTTCCTGACCAAGTTCGCGACGAAGGTCACGATCGTCCACCGCCGCGACGAGTTCCGCGCCTCCAAAATCATGCTCGATCGCGCGCGCCACAACCCGAAGATCGTCTGGAAGCTGAACACCGCGGTCGAGGACATCCAGGGCGCGGCGCCCGGCGGCGTCAGCGGCGTGACGCTCCTCGACACGCGCACCAGGGCCGTCACGGCGTTTCCGACGCAGGGCGTCTTCGTCGCGATCGGCCACACGCCGAACACGGCCATCTTCCGGGGCAAGCTCGAGATGAACGAGGTCGGCTACCTCAAGGTGAAGCACCCGTCGACCTACACCTCGGTCGAGGGCGTCTTCGCCGCCGGCGACGTCGCGGACCCGACGTACCGCCAGGCCGTCTCCGCCGCGGGCGAGGGCTGCAAGGCCGCGATCGACGCGGAACGCTGGCTGGCGGCCCAGGGAATCCATGGGTGATCCGGGGGAAGATCCCCGGCGCACCCGCTTCCTGCCCCTCCTCCTCTACGTCCTCGGCTTCATGGGCGCGCTCGCGCTCCTGGCGCTCTTCGCCGGCTGGCTGCTGAGGCGGCACTGAAAAAC
>JBBQDQ010000352.1:0-1662 GCA_038319835.1 Thermoanaerobaculia bacterium
GACGGGCTCTCGCGGCCGCGGGCCTGGCACCGGGCGACATCGACCTGATCGTCGCCCACGGGACGTCGACACCCCTCAATGACGTGACGGAAACGCGGGCGATCAAGGCGGCGTTCGGTGACGCCGCGTACAAGGTGCCGATCACGTCACCCAAGTCGATGGTGGGCCATCTCATCGGCGGCGCCGGAGCGATCAGCGCCGTCACGGCGATCTTCGGAATCCGGGACGGCATGATCGCGCCGACGATCAACCTCGACACGCCGGATCCCGAGTGCGACCTCGATTACACCCCCAACGTCGCCCGCAAGGCCAGGATCGACACGGCGATGATCAACGGCTTCGGGTTCGGTGGACAGAACGCCGTCGCGATCTTCAAGCGTTTCGAAGCCTGACCGTGATCTACGACCGGGCCGCGCTCGACAGCCGCTTCATTGACGGCGCTCGAACCGCAGCGGTGCTCGACGATCTCGCGGAGCGCCTCGGCGCGCTGCCCATTGCCGATTACGCGTGGGCCGTCACCGCGGACGGAGCGACCGTGCGCCACCTGCGGCGCGTGACCCCGATCGGGCTCATCTCCCTGCGCGAGGACGGCACGGCCGAGGCGCCCGCCATGCGGACGCAGATCGTGACCCTCCAGCAGGCAACCGCGATCGCGATCGTCCAGTACGAGTCCCGGGAAGGGTCGTTCTGGGAGATGCACGTGGGCGACGGCAACCCGCGACCCGTCCCCGCGAGCGAATTGGATGCCGCGTTTGACCTGGTCCGCGCAGCCCTCGAGGCAACCGCGAACAACAGCTAGTCGCGGAGCGGGCGTCCCTCGAAGGACTCCATCGCCGCCCCGAGGTCGACGGAAACCGGAATGGGCCGCTCGCCCTCGTAGTCGTACATGACCTGGGTCGATTCGGACGTCGCCACGAGGCGCTCCCGGCCGTAGCGACTTTCCGGCGCGGTGATGCGGAATTCCTGGCTGAACGACGTGCGTCCGATCCGGCCCACCCGCGCTTCGATCGTCAGGATCTCGCCGTAGAAGGCCGGCGACCGGAAGGCGATCCGCGCGTCGGCGAGGATCATCCCTTCCGACGCCCCGTGCGCGCCCAGCGGCAGTGGCTGACCCGTCACCGCCTCGTAGTACGCCGCGCGCGCAATCTCGCAATAGGTCAGGTAGGTCGCGTTGTTGACGTGGCCCATCGCGTCCGTGTCGGCGAATCGGACTTCGATCCGGCGCCGGAAGCGGAAGTCGCCGGACAGATCGCGCGGGTCGGGCGGCACCGCGACGCGGCCGGGCTGGCCGTCGGGAAGCAGCGCAGACGGCGATGGTTCAGGCACGGGGCCGAGTGTAGGATGCGCCACGATGCAGGCGCTCGGTCTCCCGTCGTGGCTGCGCCGCGGGCTCGAGGCGGGCGTCATCGCCGCGCTGGTCGCGATCGTGACGCTGCTCGGCTCCACCGGAGGGTCGGGCACCTCCGTGCTGCCCAAGGGCCCCGCCGGATCGCTGCTGCTCGCGCCGGCAGTCCTCGCGCTGGGAGTCATCACCGCAGGCTATCCGGTCGCGTTCGCCGCCCGTCGCGCGGACGCATTGCTCGGCACGGTATCGGCGTTCCTGGTTGGCGCGGACCTGGCCGCCCTGTTCCTCACGACCCAGCTGCAGATGGAAGGGATCGG
>JBBQDQ010000353.1:0-1645 GCA_038319835.1 Thermoanaerobaculia bacterium
TTCATCTCGAAAATCCGGTCGACGCACTTCTTCTGGAAGCGGCCGTCGCCGACGGCGAGCGCCTCGTCGAGGAGGATCACGTCGGGCAGGACCGCCGTCGCGACCGAGAACGCGAGCCGCATCTGCATGCCCGAGGAGTAAGTCTTGACCGGCCGGTCGAAGAAGTCGCCAAGCTCGGCGAACGCCTCGATCTCGGGCAGCGCGTCCGCTACTTCCTCGCGCGAGAGCCCCGCAAGAGCGGCCTGCAGGATCACGTTGCGCCTCCCGGTGTCGTCCGGATGAAAGGCCGAGCCGAGCTCGAGGATCGAAGCGACGCGCCCCGGCAGGTTCACGGTACCCGAGGTCGCGGCGGTCGTGCCCGCGAGGATCTTGAAGAGCGTGCTCTTCCCCGAACCGTTCTCGCCGATGACGCCGAGGACCGAGCCCTTCGCGATCCCGCCCGAGACGCCGTCGAGCGCCCGCACCTCGGCGTGCCGCGGGCGGCCCGTTAGCGCCTCGAAGAAGCGGTCGCGGGGAGCCGCGTACAGCCGGTAGATCTTGCTCAGGTTGGAGAACGAGTAGGAAGGCGGAATGGAAGCTCTCAGGGGGCCGGCTGGGCCTTCACGAACGTCGCGTCGCCCGACGTGTTGTCGATGATCGTCGCGTAACCCGCCACCGGCGAACCGTCGAAGGAATCCACGATGATCGACATCCGGCTCGACTTGTTGACGCCCCCGAAGAGATCCGAGTCGATGAATTGCACGAACGGAGTCGAGCCGGTCAGGCTCCCTCCGATCGTCTTGAGCGTCACACCCGTGTCCGAGAGCACGCGCAGGTTGAAGCGGCCCGACGTCCCGCTCGTCAGGAAGAAAGCCGCGTTCGTCCGGAAATCCGAGTTCGAGGCGAGGCCGGTCAGGAGGAGCCTCTTGCCCGCGCCCGTCTTCGACCCGGCGTCGAGGTCCGTGAAGCCCGAGATCTGGAGTCCGACGGGGCCCGTCGGCTGGGAGTTGAACGTCTCCCCGAGCACGAGGAGCGGGTCCTGATTCGGGTCGCCCGAAGCGGGCGCGACGTCGATGTAGGAGCTGCCGTACGAGACGCTGTCCGAGACCGTTCCCCCGGGGACGGCCGTGAGCCAGGCCGCCGGGAAATCGTCCCACGTCTTCGTCTCTCCGGGCGCCATGTCGACGTCCCCGGGGCCGGAGCTGATCTGCCGCCCCGCGCAGCCCGTGGCGCCGCAGGGCACGTAGGAGTAGAGGATGCTCACCTTGCGCGCCGAGGTCGACGGGTTGTTGAGAACGAATCGGCTCCGCCACACGGTGTTGTTCGCGCCGGCGACCCGCACGATTCCCGGAACCCGGTACGAGTTCAGGGGCTGCTCCGTGGGCGTGACGACGATCGGATCCGTCGACGCCTGGTCGATTACCGTGGCGTACGGGTAGACGGCTCCGCCCGGATCCACGGTGACCTGCACGCGATAGAGGGCGAGGGGCGGCTTATTGAGCCAGCCTCCGCCCGTGAGCGGCTTGGAGAGCTGCGCGACGCCGTACGGCGGCACGTCCACGTTGAGGACACCGAGATTCGCGCCGGCCGCGTCGAAGAACGTGAGGTGCGCGTGGCTCCAGTCGGTCGAGATGAGGTTCACGAGGCCGATGTTCGTGTACGCCGA
>JBBQDQ010000354.1:0-1645 GCA_038319835.1 Thermoanaerobaculia bacterium
GTCGTCGCTCCCGTTCCGTGCGGCCTCGATCCCGAGGTTGATCGCCCCCGTCCACCACACAGGTGTGGTCGTCCGGATCACGTCCACCGACGGGAACTCCCGCGCGATCTCGTCCCCGCCCGCCTCGCCCGTATCGTCCACGTAGACGATCCGCTTTGCTCCCGCCGCCAACAGCGAGCGGAGCGCCCGGCGCGAGGCGTCCACACGCCGGAAGGCGGGAACGAGTACGGCCGGAGGTTTCAGGCCGCTTCCCCGCGCCCGTCAAGAGCCGCGACTTCGGCGTTCACCATGATGCGCACGAGCTCGTCGAAACCCGTCTTCGGCTCCCATCCGAGCTCCCGCCGGGCCTTCGAGGCATCGCCGCGCGTCTCCGTGATATCGATCGGACGGACGTACTTCGGGTCGAGCTTCACGTACTTCGTGTGGTCGAGCCCGACCACGTCAAACGCCGCCTTGCAGAAGTCGCCGACCGAATGCGTGACGCCCGAGGCGAGGACGAAGTCGTCCGCCTTGGGAGCGAGCGCGATCCGGCGCATCCCGTCCACGACGTCGGGCGCAAAGCTCCAGTCGCGCTTCGGTTCTAGCGTCCCGAGGTGCAGCTCGGTCTGCTTGCCGCGCGCGATCCGCGCCGCCGCGAGTGCGATCTTGCGCGTGACGTAGTTTTCGCCGCGGCGCGGGCTCTCGTGGTTGAAGAGGATGCCCGAGCACGCGAAGAGGCCGTACGCCTGGCGGTAGATCCGGACGAGATTCAGGGCGTAGACCTTCGCCGCCGCGTAGGGATTGATCGGCTTCAACGGCGTCCGCTCGGTCTGGGGCGACTCGGAAGGCTCGCCGAAGATCTCGCTCGTCGCCGCGAGGAAGAACCGCGCGTCCGGCGCGACGCTGCGGAGCGCCTCGAGGAGGCGCAGGGTCCCGAGACCCGTCGAGTCGGCCGTGTACTCGGGCAGGTCGAAGGAGATCTTGACGTGGCTCTGCCGCGCGAGGTGATAGATCACGTCCGGCTTCACGTTCCGCATGACGGACACGAGGCTGCTCGTGTCCGAGAGGTCGGCGTAGTGGAGGCTGAGCCGCCCCGCCTCGCGGGCTGCGAGGAGAGCCGGGATCGCGTCGAGGCGCGTCCGCTGCAGAAGGCTCGACTGGCGGACGATGCCGTGCACCTCGTCGCCCGAGGCGAGGTGCGATTCCGTCAAATACGACCCGTCCTGACCCGTGATGCCGGTAACGAGGATGCGCGCCATGACCCCGAGTTTGTGCGAAAGTAGGGCGATGTCAAAGGGGCGGAGCCTGCGGGTCTTCGTCGATCTCGCCCCCCTTTCGCCGGACGGCGGAAACGGCGGGGCGCGCCTCTTCGTCCTCGACCTCCTCCGCGCCCTTCTCGAACGGCCGGACGCCCACGAAATCCACCTTCTCGTGAAGCCTCAGGCCGAGGGCGTCGTCGCTCCGCTGCTCGCGAAAGGCGCCGTCCTGCACCGTCTGGGGCCCGGCCTCGACGTCGAAGAGCCGCGCAAGATCCTCCGCACCCGGCGGCGCCTCCACGGGTTCTTCCAGCCGCTCCTCGACCTCGCCGCGCCCGACCACACGTCCCTCCGGCGGCTGGGAGCCGACGTGCTCTTCAGCCCCCTCGGGACGACCGCCTTTCACGAGC
>JBBQDQ010000355.1:0-1635 GCA_038319835.1 Thermoanaerobaculia bacterium
CGCACGCCGATGTCGACGGAAAGGCCGCCCTTCACGCGGTCGATCACGCGGCCCTTCACGGGCTGGTTCTTCGCGAAGGCCTCTTCGACGATGTCCCACGCGCGCCCGCGGCGGGCCTTCTCGTAGGAAAGGACGACGTAACCGTTCGGCCCTTCCGTGCGCTCGAGGATCGCTTCGATCTCCTGGCCCGGATGCGGCAGCTTGTCGGCGGGAACGTGGTGGAACTCGGAGCGCGGAATCATGCCCTCGCTCTTGTAGCCGATGTCCACGAGGATCTCGTCGTTCGTCACCTGAAGCACGCGGCCCTTGATGAGCTCGCCCTCCTTCAGAGAGCGTTCGCTCTCGGCGAGGAGGCGTGCGAACTCCCCGTTCTCGCCATCCTCAGCCTTGGGGCCAGTCTTACTCAGGTCCGTGGGCGACATGTCGTCGTGCTCCTTAGCCTCTTCGTGATATTCCGGCCTCCTAAATGTCCGCGAGGCAAGCTCTTAAGCGGCCGGAACCGGTGATGTTAGACGCCCTGCCCGGAAACGGTCAACCGGGGGGCCGGATCAGCCTTTCGCGACCGTCCCGAGGAGGGTCTCGACCACCTCGTCGGCCGTGAGCCCGGAGGTGTCGACGCGGACGTAAGTCCCGTCGTCCGTCAGGGGCGAGTCGGTGCGCGTCGAGTCCGCGTGGTCGCGGGAGACCATGTCCGCGAGCACCTGCTCGAACGTGTGCGGCGAGCCCTTCGCGGCCAGCTCGTCGTGCCGGCGCCGCGCGCGCACGTCCGCCGTCGCCGTCAGGAAGAACTTGTGTTTCGTCTCCGGAACGACCTTCGTTCCGATGTCGCGGCCTTCGAGGACGCCGCCGCCTTCCAGAGCGAGGCTGCGCTGCATTCCGGCGAGACGGCGGCGCACGCCAGGGATCGCGGAGACGGCGGACGCGTACTTCGAGATCTCGGGCGTCCGGATCTCCTTCGAGACGTCCTCGCCGCCGAGCCACGTCCGCGCGTCCGCGGCGCTGCCCGTGACGCGCACGTCGAGGCGGCTCGCGAGGTCTACGACGGCGCCCGGGTTGCCGATCGGGAGCGCCACGCCCGCCCTTCTGGCCGCGAGCCCGACGGCGCGGTACATGGCGCCCGTGTCGAGATACGGGACGCCGAGGCGGGCGGCGACGGCCTTCCCCACGGTCGACTTCCCCACGCCCGATGGGCCGTCGATCGCGACGATCAGCGGGCCGGCCATTTCTTTTTTCCGGCCTTCCGGTCGTCGTCCGTCTTCCCGTCCCGTTTCGTGGGGCGCGCCGCGCGGGCCGGGTGCACGCCGGTGCGTTCCGGGCGCGTGCCCCGCGGCGGTGCGGGGCGGATCGCCTTGAGCGCGGCGACCTCCTCTGGAGCGAGGTCCCGGAATGCGCCCGGCGGCAGCTTCGAATCGCGGATGGGGCCGATCGCGACGCGGCGCAGCTTCGTGACCGGGTGCCCGACGAGGTCGAACATGCGCCGGATCTGGCGCGAGCGCCCCTCGCCGAGGATCACCTTGAGCCAGGAGTTCCCGCCGACGCCGTTCTTCTCGGGCGTCGTCTCGGTCAGCTCGATCTCCGCCGGCGCCGTCCGGATGCCGTCCGGAAGCGTCACGCCGCGGCGCAGGCGCTCGAGCT
>JBBQDQ010000356.1:0-1622 GCA_038319835.1 Thermoanaerobaculia bacterium
CCTCGTTCAGCCGGGAACTTCGTCCCGGAACAGGTCGTCGGTCGTCCCGCGCCGCCGGATCAGGGTCGCCGTGTCGCCGTCCACGAGGACCTCGGCCGGGAGCGGCCGGGCGTTGTACGCGGAGGCCATCGCGAAGCCGTAGGCGCCCGTGTCGAGGAAGACGACGTGGTCGCCCGCTTTCGGGAGCGGCAGCGTGCGGGCCTCGGCGAGGATGTCGCCCGTCTCGCAGACGTCGCCGGCGACGTCGAGGAGCCGCGGGGCGGCCGGCGACGCGGCGACGACGCGCGCGCGGTGATACGCGCCATAGAGCGCCGGCCGAAGGAGGGTGTTGGAACCGGCGTCGACGTTCACGAACGTCTTGAGCGGCGTCGTCTTGACGGTGTTCACGCGGGTCACGAGGAAGCCCGACGGCGCGACGAGGGAGCGCCCCGGCTCGAGCCAGAGGGCGGGCTCGTAGCCCGCGGCCGCGACGCCTTCCTTCCAGATCGGCTGGAGGGCGGCCGCAAGCGTTTCGGGGCTCATGACGGTCTCGCCGTCCTTGTACGGGACGCCGATGCCGCCGCCGAGGTCGACGAACTCGAGCGTGATCCCGAGCTTCTCTTTCAACTCCTTCACGAACGCGAGCATCTTGCGGGCCGTCTTCTCGTAGCCGGCGGTGTCTGCGATCTGCGAGCCGATGTGGCAGTGGATCCCCTCGATCGCGACCCCGGGCAGCTCTTTCGCGCGCGCGTACGCCGCGAGCGCGTCGCCGCCGTCGAGGTGGACGCCGAACTTCGACTCCGGGATGCCCGTGTTGATGTGGTGGAGCGTGTCCGGGTCGACGCCGGGGTTGAGGCGGAAGGAGAGGCGCACGGTGCGGCCCGCCTTCACGGCGGCCGCCGACGCCTGCTCGAGCTCGTCGCGCGAGTCGGCGTTCAGGACCGCGCCGAGCGCGATCGTCCGGGCGATCTCGGCCGGCGTCTTCGAGCTGGACGTGAAGAGGACGTCCGACCCGCTCCAGCCCGCGCGCTCGGCGGTGACGATCTCGCCCCCGGAGACGACCTCGGGGAAGGCGCCCTCCTCGCGGAGGATCCGGCCAAGCGCGAGGCTGCCGTTCGCCTTGAGCGCGTAGTGGAGGCGCAGCTTCGGGAAGCGCGGCGCGAACGCGGCCTTGAGTGCTCGGAACGCCCCCGTGATCGCGGCCAGGTCGTAGACGTAGAGGGGCGTCCCGAACTCCGCGGCAAGGCGCGAGACGGCCGAAACGGCGGCAGGATCGGAGGCGCGGTCGGCACGCAGGGCCTCGAGGCCCTCGTGGAGGGTAGGAGACGGCATGAGGGCCCGATTCTGCCTCAGCGGACGACGGTCATCGCCACGTAACTTCCATCGCTCGTCCCGGCGCCCGGCGCGGCGCCGTCGTTCACGACGCCGTAGGCGACGAACCGTTCCGTTCCCGAGGTGCGCGTGACGCGTATGAAGCCCTTCGTGAGGCCGAACGGCGCGAGGACCGTGTTCACCTGTGTCCAGCCCCTGCCCGGAATCGTTACGTCGGAACCGCCCGCGAGGGCGCCGGTCGCTCCGTCGTAGACGTCCACGCGCACGGAGATGCCCGTCAGGCCGGGCCCGGCGTTCACGAGGGCGAGGTT
>JBBQDQ010000357.1:0-1596 GCA_038319835.1 Thermoanaerobaculia bacterium
CCAGCTGCCACCGCATGATCATCATGAGGGTGAAGCCGAACAGGAGGAACAGGAGGGCGGTGATCGCGTACTGGATGCCAATCACCTTGTGATCGACCGAGAACACGTATTTGCGCCAGAACCCGAGGTCCTCGTGATGCTCGCCGTGGCTGTCGACGTGGATGTGCGCGTGCTCGCCGCCCGGATGAATGCCGGTTTTGTCCATAAGCGAGGCCGATTGTATGTAATAGGCACAAGCGGCGCAAGTTAACCGGCGGGCGTAAGATCGGTCCATGACCCCCGTGGCAGGCCTTCGCGCCGCCGCTCTTGCCGTGGCGCTCGCCGCCGCCGCCGCGCCGGCGCGCGCGAACCCCGAGTCCGAAGCGCTCCGGGCCAAGGCCGCCAACCACACCTACAACCTCGAGCACGATCTGGCGCTGGCCACGTTCCGGCAGGCGGTTGCCGCCGATCCTCAGGACGCCGGCGCCTACCGCGGGCTGGCGTCGTCTCTGTGGCTGAGCATCACGTTCCGACGCGGAAACATGACGGTGGACGATTACCTGGGACGTCCGAACAAGCCGAATGCGAATCCACTGCCCCCTCCGGGCGACACCGCCACCGGCTTTCGCGACGCGGTCGAAAAGGCGATCGCGCTTGCCCGAGAACGGATCGCGAAGAACCCCAGGGACGCCGATGCGCACTACCAGCTCGGCGCCGCGGTCGGGCTGAGGGCGTCCTACACGGCGACCGTCGAGGGCAGCGTGATGGGGGCCTTCAGGGCGGCGCGGGAGGCGTATGACGAAGAGGAGCAGACGCTCGCGCTCCAGCCCCAGCGCAAGGACGCCGGGCTCATCGTCGGCACCTATCGCTACATCGGGGCGGCGTTGTCGCTGCCGCTGCGGATGGTGGCGTACGTCGCCGGCTTCGGCGGCGGCAAGGAGAAGGGAATCAGCCTGATCGAGCAGGCAGCGGCCTACGGCGGCGACAATCAGACCGAGGCGCGTTTCGCGTTGATCCTGCTCTACAACCGCGAAAAGCGGTACGACGAGGCGCTGAAAGTGCTGGCGTCGCTGCGGGAGCGCTACCCGCGCAATCGCCTGGTGTGGCTCGAGTCGGGGTCGACGTCGCTGCGCGCCGGGCGGGCCGGCGAGGCCGAGCGTTTCCTGACCGACGGCCTGACGCGATTCGCCGACGACGCGCGGCCGCGCATGTTCGGCGAGGATGCGCTCTGGCGATACAAGCGGGGGACGGCCCTGGCCGCCCTCGGGCGGGCCGACGCCGAGGCCGACCTCCGTAGGTCGTTGTCGCTCGAGGGGCGGAAGTGGGTCCACGCGCGCAGCCATCTCGAGCTCGGCAAGCTGGCTCTGAAGTCGGGAAACAAGGCCGCGGCCGCCGCCGAACTTCGCGCCGCGATTCCACTTGCCGACAGCGACAACGACCCCCTCACCTCTGAAGAAGCCCGTCGACTGCTGAAGTAGATTTCGCGAACCGGCCGCCCGGCGATGTCGTCTAGACGAGTATGCAGGTCTTCCAGCCTGCCCCTGAGTTGGGTGCGTAGTGCAGGCCTTCAGGCCTGCCGTGAGCCATCATGAGCAACCGCAAGACGTGGATTTCCGT
>JBBQDQ010000358.1:0-1593 GCA_038319835.1 Thermoanaerobaculia bacterium
AAGAGCGTCGAGGCGCTCGGGATGCCGCACGGCGCCGCGCCTCTCGGCGTCGTGACGATCAGCGGGGGCGTCGCGGCGATCCGCCCCGAGATGGACGCGAACTCGCTCGACCTCGTCGCCCGGGCCGACTCGGCGCTCTACGAGGCGAAGGCGACGGGCCGCAACCGGATCGTGACGGCGAGCGAGGCGGACGCCGTGCCCGTCACGCCTTCAAGAGGCTGAGCGGCGCGGGTGCTCCCGTGATCTCGCGGATCGCGGGGCCCACGACGGACACGTCGTCCGAGATCACGCTCGCCGCGCCCAGCCGTGTGAGCTGCCTCGCGAAATCGGGATCGTTCACGGTCCAGCAGTGGACGCCCAGCCCCTCGGCCTTCGCCCGGGCGAAGAGCTCGTCCGTCACGAGACCGGCCTGCGGGCCGACGGCGCCGCAGCCCTTCGGAAGGTCGGGCCAGAGCGCGCCCTCGGGCCGGCGCGCCGTGGCGTCGTAGTTGAGGCACGTCTCGATGCGCGGCTCGATCTCGCGGATCCGCCGGAGCATGTCTCCCGAGAACGAGAGGACGGTCGTCCGGTCCAAGAGGTGCATCTGGGCGATGAGGGCCGCGACGCGGAACTCGAGGAGGCCCGGCCGCGGAGAGGGGCCGGCCTTGAGCTCGACGAGGTACCGGCCCGTGCTTCCGTAACGCAGGAAGACGTCGCGGAGGGTCGGGACGAAGCCCCGGAAGCCGCCGCGCTCGACCGGGAGCTCCGTGAGCTCGGGGATCGTGACGGTGGCGAGCGGAACCCGCCGGCCGAGGAGGACGATTTCCGGATCGTGCTGGACGACGGCCTCGCCGTCGAGCGTGAGGCGGACGTCGAGCTCGAAGGCGTCGGCGCCGTCGGCCTCGGCCCTGTCGAAGCTTTCGAAGGTGTTTTCGAGCGCCTTCGTCGGGGAGCCGCGGTGCCCGACGACGCGCGTGATGCCGCTCGAGAAGAAGTTCATCGGAAGGATTATCCTCGCAGCCCATGTCGCGCGCATTGCGTCTCCCCGCGGAGGGACCGTACCCGGTCCCCCTCGCGACGATCGACTGGCTCGTCTCGCGGGAGAACCCCGGCGTGAGGGCCGTCGCGCTGCGCGACCTGCTCGCCCGGCCGGCGAAGGACCCCGACCTGCGGCGGGCGCGCCAGGCGGCCGCTCGCGACCCGTTTCTCCGCGACCTCCTCGCGCTTTTGCGCGCGCGCCTCGTGCCGTCGCCGCCGGTGCCGCTCGAACGCCGCTACGACGGCGGGATGTGGCTCGCCCTCTTTCTCACGGAGTTCGGCATGGACGAGGCCCAGCCCGCGCTCAAGCACGCGGCGGACGTCCTCCTCGCGCGGTGGGAGAAGGCGTTCGTCGAAATCGAGCGCGGAAAGAGCGAGGACCTCGGCGTCCCGCTGTTCTCCGCGGCTCTCCGCGTCCTCGCGCGAACGGGCCGCGGGGTCGACCCGCGCGTCGTGTGCGGCGCCGAAGAGATCGCCCGGCTCGCCCGCACGGGGAAGGGTCGGACCGTGAAGGATCTCCTCCTCCTCGGGGAGCTGCCAGAAAAGTCGCGCACGAACGTCCTCAAGGGCGCGATC
>JBBQDQ010000359.1:0-1580 GCA_038319835.1 Thermoanaerobaculia bacterium
CGAGCTGTGACGCCGTCCGCCGCTTGGCGATCGCGAGGGGCGGCAGGACGATGACGGAGGCGCACAGGAGGATCACCGCACCGACCGACGTCTCCACCTCGTCATGGGCGACCAGCGCTCGAACGGCACCCAGCGCACGCGACAGTGCAGCAATGAGCAGGACCCCACCGACGATCCGTTCAGCCGCGTGCTCGACCCTGGTCGCCCGCTCCGGTTCCCGACCCTCGACCGAGAACCTCCAGATCAACGCGACCGAGACGGCCGATCAATGAGCGCATCGACGCCGAAGCCGAGGAGGGAGAGGCTGCCAGTCACGAAGGCAAGGATCAGCGAGATGGCGCCGACGACCCCGCCCCAGACCACGCTGAACAGCGACAACTGGATGGCGCGACGAAGGGCGGTCGCTCGAATGTCCATGGCCCGAGGATAGGTGGGCGGCGCCGGACGTTCTTCCAGGAAGGACAAACTGGGTCCTGGTGGCCGGAAACCGCCGCCTGTCAGACCTTCGACTCCGATCCAGCCCGCGGTCGGCCTCGTGCCGAGCATGGATGCGATGACACTTTGCGCCGAATGGCCTGCCTGTGCCGTCCGAAAACGGCCCTGAGCGCGCCAATCGGCCCGAATCGGCGAATTTGTTCTGCCCTGAAGAACGGAGGGCAACTTCGGGGGCCGCGCCCGTGCCCGGCCGCGCGCCCGAGCCCGCGCCCTCGCCCGACCGGCCGGCCTCGCACGGATCGGGTGACATAATGCCGTCATGGTCACGGAGGCGAAGTCCAAGCTCGTTCCGGCGGGGGACCGCGCGCCGTCGAGCTGGGGGCTGGGCGACGGTCAGGCGATCCCGTGGGAGTACGCGCCGTCGCCCGAGTCGCGCGACATCGTCACGATCAAGCCGCGTTACGGCCTGTTCATCGGTGGTCGCGAGGTCCCGGCCTCCGACGGCGGCACGTTCGCGACAATCAACCCGGCCACCGAGGAAACCCTCGCGTTCGTCGCGCGCGCCACGCCGGCCGATGCGGATCGCGCCGTCCACGCCGCCCGCCGCGCGCAGACCCGGTCATGGGGCACGCTCCCGGGCAAGGAACGCGCGAAGTATCTCTTCCGGATCGCGCGGATCCTCCAGGAGCGGAGCCGCGAGTTCGCCGTCCTCGAATCGATGGACTCGGGCAAGCCGATCAAGGAGAGCCGCGACGTCGACGTCCCGCTTGCGGCCGCCCACTTCTGGTACTACGCGGGTTGGGCAGACAAGCTCGAATACGCATTTCCGGGGCGCGTCGCGCGTCCGCTGGGTGTCGCGGCCCAGATCATCCCGTGGAACTTCCCGCTGCTCATGCTCTCCTGGAAGATCGCCCCGGCGCTTGCGGCCGGGAACACGGTCGTCTTGAAGCCGGCGTCCACGACACCCCTGTCCGCGCTTCTCTTCGCGGACGTCTGCCGGCAGGCCGACCTTCCGCCCGGTGTCGTCAACATCGTGACTGGCCCCGGCGAGATCGGGATGGCGCTCGTCACGCATCCGGGCGTCGACAAGGTCGCCTTCACCGGCTCGACCGAGATCGGCAAGCGCATCGCCAAGGGCGTCGCCG
>JBBQDQ010000360.1:0-1579 GCA_038319835.1 Thermoanaerobaculia bacterium
GATTCGTCGATGCCGTGCATGTTGTGGGCGATCGGGCCGTAGCAGAGCGCCGGAATATCGTAGTCGTTGAGATAGGCCCGCGCATCCGTGGTGCTGCCGAGAGTGAAGGCCGCGGGTGGCACGCCGTGCGCCGCCTCATGCGCCGCGCTCATGTCGCGAACAAGCGGCGCGTCGGCGGCGATCAGATGCCCCTTGGCGCGGAAGCCGGTGAGCCGGACCCGCGGCTGCGTTGGAAAGCGGGGGTCGGCCTTGACGATATTGGCGATAGCCTCGCGCACGTCAGTTTCAGCCCGCTCAGGCGTCCAGGCGCGCGGGAAGCCGACGCGGACGCTGAACACGGCGCTCGCCGGCGCGGTCGAGGTCCAGTCGCCTGAATGCACCTGCCCCAGATTGACGTTGTAGGGGTTTTCGTTGGCGCTCATGCTCGGCTCGGGATCGGAATGGCGCAGGCTGCCGGCCCAGCGGCGGAGCCCCTCGACCAGCTCCATCCCGAGATCGACCGCATTGGCATGGAGTTCGGCCGCAAAGGCATGACCCGAGGCCGCGATCACGTCGATATCGACCCAGAGGACGCCGACGCCGCCCAGCAGCAGGCCGAGATCGGTCGGCTCGAGCACCACCACTTCGCGGGCGGTGACGCCATGCTCGGTGATCGAGGTCAGGGCGCCATTGCCGGTGTTCTCTTCCTCGACGACGGCGATGAAGCCGAGCCGCCGGGTCGCGAACAGATCAGGCGCCACGTCGCGCAGCGCCCGCAGGGCGAGGATGCCGACGGCGAAACCGGACTTCATGTCGCCCGCCCCACGCCCGAACAGCTTTCCGTCGCGCCGCTGCGGCGCGAACGGCGGACTGGTCCAGAGGTCGGGCGAGCTTGCGGGGACGACGTCCATGTGGCCGTTGAGCAGCAGCGTCAGCCCGCCGGTGCCGGGGGTCCTCGCGACCACCTGGTAGCGATCGGCGCTGAGCAGATGCGGCGCGGGCGCGATGCCGGCCCGCGGGTCGGCCGGTTGGGTGTTGGCGAACGGCAGCCGCTCGATTTCGAGACCGAGCGACTCCGCCTCGCGGGCGAAGATCTCGAGCGCCGGCTGCTCGTGCCCGACGGTGCTGGGCTGGGCGACAAGCGCCTCGAGAAACGCGAAGGCGCTTTCGGCATGGGCGTCGATGGCGCGGTCGAGATCGGTCTGCATCGGGAGCCTTAAAGGTCTAGTGTCCAGACCCTAATCCAAATCCGGCGCGACGCAAGAGGGGTGGGGATGAGGAAAATTGGTCGCGCGGCGAGGGGCTGACGCGGTGAGTGGGAACAAAGAGTGGAGCAGGTAACGCCCTACCCACTGCGTCATCCCCGCGAAAGCAGGGACCTCCGTTTGAGGTCAATCAGCGGGCTCGGCAAACAGGGGTTCCCGCTTTCGCGGGAATGACCCGGTGGGTTGGAACGCATCGCTCGGAGGACCTAAAGGGCCGCCTAAACCCCCAGCCGGCGCCGCCAGGCCAAACCCTCGACCGTGTCGCCAGCCGGCCGGTATTCGAGGCCGACATATCCCGCATATCCCAGCGTATCGAGGGCGCGGAGAATTCGACC
>JBBQDQ010000361.1:0-1562 GCA_038319835.1 Thermoanaerobaculia bacterium
CCGCGGTCTCGGGCGCGAAGAGCCACTCGGCGGTCACGCGCGTGCGGTCGACCGCGACCGGCGAGATCCGGGTCGCCATGACGAAATCGGGCTGCAGGGTCAGGAAGAGACTCGGAAAGACCGAGTAGTAGTAGACGCGCCGCCGGTCCTCGGGCGAGAGGTCCGGCAGCGGCGCACCGCAGACACGGCCGCTGACGGTCATGCTCGCCGAGCCGTCGTTGATGGTCATGTAGCCGCCGAGCACGCCGCCGTCCCGCAGGTCGTTGGCGCCGCTCCGGTAGTGGGTCAGCCTCGCCAGTGCCGGATGGACGGGCGGGCAGTGGTAGCACTCCGAGAAGTTCTGGAAGAGGAGCTTCCAGTTGGCGCGCACGTCGTAGTCGATGCGCCGCGCGGTCGAGAGCTCCGCTAGGCGCCACGGCGCGAAGCGGCCGCGCAGGGGCCGGAGGGCCTCGTCCAGCGCCGGGGCGCCCTGGCCTTCGAGCCGGACGAAGAGGAACCCCTCCCACTCTTCGAGCGGCGCCGCGTGCAGGGGGAACTCCGTCTTGTCGAACCAGTCGACCTCGGCCATGTGCGGCGCGCCCACGAGGGCGCCGTCCAGGCCGTAGGTCCACGAGTGGTACGGGCACGTGACGCCGCCCGCGAAGTGGCCGCGATCCTCGGTGCAGAGGCGCGTCCCGCGGTGGCGGCAGACGTTGTAGAAGGCCCGGGCACGGCCGTCCTTGCCACGGACGACGATCAGGCTCTCCGGCCCGACCGCCGCGACGACGTAGTCCCCGGGCCTGGCGAGGTCGGCCGCGCGCCCGACGCAGAGCCAGCGGCGAGCGAAGAGGCGCTCGGACTCGCGCGCGAAGACGTCCGGCGACGTGTAATACCGGCCGGGCAGGGTGGTCGCCCGGTCGGAGAGGACGTGCCCTTCAAAATCCATCGGAGCGGAGCGTAAACCGCTCTTCCTCACCGAACAAGCGGCCTGCTAGACTCCCCGCCCAGCAGAAGGGGGCTTCCATGCGTCGACGGTTCTCTCGGCGGGACTTCGTCAAGACGGGCGCGGCGGTGGGCCTCGCGGCCGCCTCTCCGCGCGCGATCCTCGGCCAGGCGGCCGCCGTGATCACGGGCAAGTCGGCCAAGCCGGTCGTCATCGCGTCGGCCAACGGCAACTGGTTCAAGAACGGCGGGTCGATGACGTGCGTCGAGAAGGCGTACACGCAGATGACGCAGGGCGGCGACGTCCTCGACGCGCTGATCGAAGGCGTCAATATCGTCGAGCTCGATCCGGAGGACTACAGCGTCGGCTTCGGCGGCGTCCCGAACGCCGAAGGAGTGGTCCAGCTCGATTCTTCGTGCATGCACGGCCCGAAGAAGCGCGCCGGCGGCGTCGCGGCGCTGGAGGGGGTGCGCACGCCCTCGAAGGTCGCGCGCGAGGTCATGAACCGCACGGACCACCACCTGATCGTGGGCGCCGGCGCCCAGAAGTTCGCCAGGCAGATGGGCTTCACGATCGAGGACGACCTGAACACGCCGCTCTCCCGCAAGCTCTGGCTGGAGTGGAAGCAGCGGACGGACCC
>JBBQDQ010000362.1:0-1561 GCA_038319835.1 Thermoanaerobaculia bacterium
T
This sequence comes from Thermoanaerobaculia bacterium, assembly GCA_038319835.1. Lineage (GTDB taxonomy): Bacteria > Acidobacteriota > Thermoanaerobaculia > UBA5066 > UBA5066 > Fen-183. The sequence goes on from JBBQDQ010000362.1 coordinate 2, forward strand.
ACAACATGCGCAACCTAACGGCGACGGCCCGTACCATCGTCATCCAGATCAACGACACCTCGAACACAACCAACGTCCTGGCGACCGTCTCGATCGCCGTCGCCGCGACGGCGAACGTCACCTACACCGGCGAGACCGCCTACGCGGCCAAGCCCGCCTGGTGCACGGGGGCCAAGGAGGTCGGCGTCTGGACCTCGGGCGGAAACGCCGTCACCGACTACATCTTCAAGCGGATCGGATTGATCTGGAAGCCCTAACGTTCTAGACATGCCAATGCTCGCGCTCGGCACGGCGCTCCTTTTCGTTTCCGGGCTCCTCACGGAGCCCGCGGGGGCGCAGTCTCTTCAGAGCGTCACGCAGAAGCTGGAGGTCATTTCGGCGGGAGGCGCCGGCGGCCTTGAGGGCGCGGCCTCCGCCACTCAGGCGCTGAGCGCGACGGCGGGGCAGGGGATCGCGGCCTCGACCTCGGCCTCGGCAACCCAAAATCTCGGCGCGGGATACGGCCACGTCCGCGCGCGGCCCAGCGCCGTGCTCGACTTCTCCGCGCGCGCCGACGTGGGCACCTCGAGCGCGACCTTGATCTTCACCACGCCCGGCAACGACGGAGGACTCGGAAGCCTGCAGCCCGGGACGCGCTATCTCGTGAGGGTCGCGAGTTACACCGCGCCCGACACGTTCACGCCGTCCGGGGCGCAGATTTCGGTCTCGACGCAAGGAACCTCGCCCGGCGACGCCGTCGGTCTCGCCGCGACCGGCTTGATCCCGAACACAACCTACTTCGCCCAGCTCTGGACCGAGGACGCCGCGGGCAACGGCTCGTTCGCCTCCGACCGCAGCACGTTCACGACGCTGGCGATCGCGCCGACCGCTCTGGCGACGACGTTCCTGAACGTTTTCTACACCTCCGCGACCGTCGCCTGGGCCGCGCGACCCGCGTCGCCGCCGGACGCGTCCTCGATGACGGCCGAAGGCTACGTCGTCGAGTGCTCCTCCCAGAACTTCGGCGTCCTGGGACCTGACGGCGTCATTTCCTCGTCGCGGACCCTCGTCGTGCAAGCGAGCACTTTGACCGTGAGCGCGCCCTCTCTCGTGATCGACAAGACCTATTATTTCCGCGTCGGCGCGCTGAACTGGGCGGGCGCCGCGAACTACACGACGCTCGGCTCGACCAAGACGTTGTTCCAGGCGCAGATCCCCGCTGCGGACGACCCGCCCTTCCCGTCGGTCTCGAGCTCGGCGATCACGGCCGCTTGGCTGCGCAACGGCAATCTCTCCCAGACCGCCTATCGCGTCGACGTCTCGACGGCCTCGAACTTCACGGGCGCCGTGACCTCGTCCACGACGTACAATCTCTTCGCCTCCACCGCGGGCCTCAAGGCCAACACCACTTATTGGTTCCGCGTGGACGCGTCGAGCCGCGGCGACACGACGCCGTTCTACGTCTTCAACGCGACGGCGACGCTGACGCCCGCGCCGCTGCCCGCCGCCGCGTCCGTGAACGCGGTCTGGCTCACCTCGGCGTCCGTGGTCTGGCTCAACGGGGGCAACCCCGTCAACCTC
>JBBQDQ010000363.1:0-1548 GCA_038319835.1 Thermoanaerobaculia bacterium
ATGGCCGGCCTGCTCATGCCGCCTGCCTCATCCCAGACGTCGAACGGTTTGATCGTCCGTTGACCGGTGGGATCGGAGAGGATGGGGAATGGCAGGGCCAGTTTGGCAGCCATGGCGGCGTTCCGGCCGGGGGCGTCGATCACCACCGCCGCGATCGTGGCGCCCCGCCGCGGATATCCTTCGTAGGAGCGCGCCATCACGGCCAACTGGCCGTTGCAGTATGGTCACCAGTCCCCCCGGTAAAAGACGAGCACGACGGCGCCGAGTCGGAGCGCATCGGAGAGTCTCCACGGTCGGCCCGCCTGGTCGGTCGCCGCGATGTCGGACATGTCGTTTCCTTTCGTGCTCGCCGACGATCGGCGCCCGTCACCCGGTTTCCGGGTGCGCGATGGGGCAGCCGTCCGGACCGCAGACGCCCTCGGCGATCTCGCGCGCCCGTTCCGCTTCGAGCCGCACTCCCTGCCACGCGAAGTCGATGGTGGGGTAGAACCTCTCGGGGTGCTCGACCGACCAGATCTGCTTGCGGATCGTGAAGTTCCCCGGGTCGAGCCGGAGCGCCTCCCGCCAGGCGGCGGCCGCATCCTCCCGACGCCCGGCTTCCAGGAGCACCCGGCCGAGCCGCACCTTCGTCGCCACGAGGTCCCGCTCCACCTTCCCAAGCGTGTAAGCGTCACCGGGGTCGGGACTGGGACCGGGATCCCGGCCCGCGAGAAAGCGCCCGACGGCGGCGATGTCATCGGGATCTTCGACCGAGAATCCACCGAACTTCGCCCAGCGCACCCTCCCCTGTTCGTCGACGAGCACGCCGTTGGGCACGGCCTTGAAGCCGAAGAGCCGCGCCAGCTCGCCGTGGGCGTCGACGACCGTCCGGAAGCCGCGGTCAGCGGCGAAGGGCCGCGCCGCGCCGGGGTCGGCGTGCTCGACCGCGACGGAAATCAGCTCCCACTCAGCCCCGCGATGGTCCGCGGCGAAGCGCTGCCACCCGGGCAGCTGGTCGCGGCAGCGTCACCACGATCCCCACATGAAGAGCACGAGCTTCGTGCCCCGCAGGTGGGCGAAGCGCAGGGCCCCCCCGTCGAGGAGGGGTAGGGTGATGTCCGGGAAAGGGGAGCCGACGGAGTTGGGCGTCTGCATGACCGGCCTCCGATGACGAGCTGCCAGGGAAGATGAAGCAGGTTACCAGAGGAAACCGCAGTCGTCGAGGCGGAAGTCCGGGTCGACGACCGCGCGCCGGCCCACTCGAAGTTTGTCGGCCCGGCGACCTCGCGGGACTCCAGCCCGGCGACGCGCGCCTCGGGGACGTCGAGGCGCGCGGGCAGCGGTGCCGCCTCCGACCGCCGCGCCGTCGCCGACCTGCGGCACGCGCCAAACGTGCGACCGGCGTTCACCACGCCTCGCACAATGTGCAATACGGGCGAGGCCGGCTGGCTTCGGACTCCGATCAGGGGTCCGCGACAGGGGCATGGTGTGTGCCGGTCGCTTGCCGAACGCCTCCGATCTGTTGCCCAAAATGCCGAATCTCGTCGTTGGGAACTCGTGGTTTTCTGG
>JBBQDQ010000364.1:0-1529 GCA_038319835.1 Thermoanaerobaculia bacterium
AGCGTCAAGGTGACCACGTGGGACCGGGCGGAGGTCGCCGTCGAGGCGCGAATCGAGGCCGACGACTCGTGCGGCTCACCGAAGCTCGTGACCCCTTCGATGGTTCGGGAGCTGCACGGCGCGGCCCTTCGTGCGCTACACGATCCGGATGCCGAAGGACGCGCCGCTCAACATCAAGGACTACAAGTCCGACCTCGTCGTGAAGGGCCTCGCGGCCGACCTCTCGATCGACACCTACAAGGGAACCGTGGACGTCGTCGGACTCGCGGGAGGGTTCCACGTCGAGACTTACAAGGGCGACGTGAAAGCCGAGATCGTCCGCCTCGCGGGCGAGATCCGGGGAGAGACGTACAAAGGCTCGATTGTCCTGCGCGTGCCGGCGTCGGCCGGGTTCGACCTGTCTGCCGAGTCGGACCGTGGCACCTTGAACCTCGAGTTCGCGACGCCGACGACGGGCCGCGGCCGCCGCGGCCTGACGGCGAACGGCGCCGTGAACGGCGGGGGTCCCCGCCTCAGCCTCAGCACCGAGAAGGGCAGCCTGGCGCTCCGGAAGAGCTGACGCCGGTTTTCTCTCCGTAACCTTCCGGCCCGTCCCCCGTCATACTCGCGTGGACGCAGTCTCGATCGAGCGGGAGGGGTGCGTGGAGCCGGACGGGATCAGCCCCGATCAGGAAGCGGATCTCGAGGCGCTGGAGCAGGTTCGCCGCGGGGACGAAGCCGGGGCGACCCGCCTCTTCAACCGCTGGTCCGGTCCCCTCCTGAAGTTCACGGGCCGCATGCTCGGAAACCCGGCCGAAGCCGAGGAGGTCACGCAGGACGTCTTCCTGAAGGTGATCTCCCGGGCGGGCCAGTACGACGGTCGGGCGTCCGTGGCCTCGTGGCTCTTCGCGATCGCGGCGAACGCGTGCCGCGACCGCCTGCGCCGGGGCTCGCGGCGGCCGAGCGTTCCGCTGGACGCCATCGCCGAGGCCGAGCAGCCCGGGATCCCGGTGGACGTCCGGCTCGTCGAGAGGCAGCGGCGGGCCGCCGTCCGCCGCGCGCTCTCGCGTCTGTCCGACGAGCAACGCGAGGTCCTGATCCTGGCCCGTTACCACGGGCTCCCGTACGCGGAGATCGCCCGCGCCCTCTCGATCAGCGAGGGCGCCGTCAAGACCCGGATCTTCCGGGCGATGGAGACGCTGAAAACCCTTTTCTCCGAAGGAGATTCCCGATGGAATGCCGCGAGTCACTGAAGGTCCGTGAGTTCGTCCTCGGCCGCCTGACGGGCGAGCCGTCCGGCGACGAGGCCGCCGCCCGGCACCTCGCCGGATGCGCCCCGTGCTCGGCGATGGCCGCCGAAATGGAGTCCGTCTGGGGCCGTCTCGCCGACGACGACGCGGGCGACCTCGCCCTGACACCGGCGTTCGCGGCGCGGGCGGTCGCCGCGCTCGGCGCCGAGACCCGGCGCGCGACGACCGTGCGTCCGTTCCGCCCGCGCGGGACCGAGTCCCCGCTCCTGAAGGTCGCGGCCGTCCTCATGGCGGGAGTCG